>CAZEWA010000121.1:0-16020 GCA_964515685.1 uncultured Polyangiales bacterium
CCAAACTGCAAACCATACTCGTCCGACTTGCCCGCGTCGAGAAAAACTAGGCGGGCTTGACGTAGCGAGTTTGGCTGGTTTTCCGCACGGAACAGGGGGTCGTGAGAGAGCCAACGCGCCCATTTTTCAGGCAGGATGGCGGCCGTATACGGGTGGACAGGCAGTTCCCCAAAGGGGAGGGCGCCCTCTTGCAGCGCGAGGGGCGCATAGGCGGCGGCCAAGGCCAGGGTCTCCATGGCGTGGAACTCGCGCTGGGACTTGGGCGCTCCACCCTGGGCGTCCATGGCGCGGGCAAAGCCTGCCATTCCGCCGTGCTTCTCGAATACAGGCAGCACCTCGGCGAAACGAGGCCTGAGGCTTATCTCGAAGCCGCAGTCTCCGGCGTGGCTGCCCAGCACGGCAAACAATTCTGGACGGTCGAGTCCCATCCGCAGAGCGCCGAAGCCGCCCGAGGACTTGCCGATGATCGCGCGCCCGTCGCGGCCTTGGTGGGTGCGATAGCGCGATTCGATGAAAGGGACGATGTCGTCGGCCAGGTAGCTTTGATAGTTGCCGAGCGGTGAGTCGATGTACTGGCTGCCGCCCCAACGGGTGAAACAGTCCGGCAACACGAAGATCGCTTCGGGAACCCCTTGCGTGAGCAGGCGCTCATATCGCTCGAGAAAATTTGGCTCCCAGGGCTTGAAACTGAGCAACGAGGCGTTGGTCGACGCGTAGCCGGTCAGCACCATCACCCATGGGTAGGTTCGGCCTGCGGTGCGCGCGGCCTCGCTGCCATAGGAAGGTGGCAAATAGACGATCAACTCACGCTCGGTGGGGTCACCGAGCGTGTTTCCGTCGAGCGCGTTCCCGCGAAAAGGAATGCGATCTACCGTACCGCGGAGCATAGCCCCCGAGTTCTAGCACAGGGGGCGCTTCCGAGACGGGACTGGCCTCACATTCGGTCGACGACTTGAATTCCAAGCAAAGATAGCCCGCGGCGAATCTGGCGCGCGGTCAGCGCGGATAGAAGGAGCCGGCTGTCCCGCGTGGGGCCCTCGGCCTTGAGCACCGGGCAGGCCTCGAAGAAGGCGCTGTAGGCCTTGGAGAGCTCGTAAAGGTGGTCGGTGATGAGGTGAGGCAGGCCGCTTTCGCTCGCTTGGTGCACGACCTCGGGGAAGCGCAACAGCACCCGCGCGAGCACGCGCTCGCCCGGCGCATCGAGTGTGAGCGGACCCTTGAGTGTGTTGGGATCGACGTTTCCACGGCGAAAGATGCTCTGCACCCGCGCATAGGCGTACTGCAGATACGGACCCGCATTGCCTTGGAAGGTAATCATCTTGTCGAAGTCGAATTGGTAATCGCTCGTGCGATTCTGGTGTAGGTCTGCGTACTTCACGGCTCCAATGCCCACGGCGCGCGCGATCTGGCTGAGTTCGGCGTCGTCGACATCCAGTTTGCCTTCGGCCTTGCCCTCGCGGAGACGCGTGAGCGCGCGCTCCTCGGCTTCATCGAGCAGGGAGGCCAGCGTGATGGCTTTACCGCTCGCATCGCGGGTTTTCAGCGGCTTCCCGTCTTTTCCGAGCACGCTGCCAAAGCCCAAGTGTTCGGTGCGCATGTCGCCTGTGCCGAGCAGCTTGGAGACTGCGAAGACCTGCTTGAAGTGCAGGGATTGACGCATGTCGACCACGTAGATCGCGCGTGCGGCCTTCTGCTCGTCGTGGCGATACTGGAGAGTCGCAAGGTCTGTGGTGCTGTAGAGGAAGGCGCCATCCTTCTTCTGGACGATCAGCGGCTCCTTCTGCTTTTTGAGCTCGTCGGGAGCCTCGGGCAGCTCGCCGAAGAACACGCACAGCGCGCCCTGGTCTTCGCGCACGAGCTGCTTTTCCTGGAGCAATGCGATCACACCCGGCAGCTTGTCGTTGTAGAAGCTCTCGCCGTACCAAGTGTCGAAGCGCACATCGAGGCGCTCGTAAACCTTGTCGAGTTCGTGCTTGGTGACCTTTACGAATTCCTGCCACAGCCCAGTGTTTTCGGGGTCGCCGTTCTGAAGCTTCGCCAGCTCGGCGCGGGCTGCATTGGCGAACACATCGTCCGCTTTTGCGCGCTCGCTTGCCTGCTTGTAGATGCGCTCGAGTTCGACGATGGGCTCGCGGGCGAGTGCCTCTTTGTCGCCAAATTCACGCATTCCGACGATCAAGAGCCCAAACTGGGTGCCCCAGTCACCGAGGTGATTGTCGCCGACGACGTCATGGCCGAGGAAACGCAGGATGCGCACCAGGGCATCGCCGATGATGGTCGAGCGCAGATGACCCACATGCATCTGTTTGGCGATGTTGGGGCCCGAGAAATCGACGATCACGCGCTCGGTCGTCTCGGCAGGCGGGACGCCGTCGCGGGCCGGATCGAGGGCGGCGAGGCTGAGCTGCTCCGCGATGAACGCGTCGTTCAAGTGCAGGTTGATGAAGCCTGGGCCTGCCACTTCGGCGGAGGCGATCGACGCTTCGTCGCGCAAGCTGGCTGCCACGGCTTCGGCCAGCTCACGGGGATTTTTTTTGAGCTGCTTGGCTAGGGGCAAGACGCCATTGACCTGATAGTCCCCGTGCTTGGGGTCGCTTGTAGGCCGTAGGGCTGCTGGAGCATCGCTACCGAGAGCCTTTTGGATGGCCGCCCGACCCAGTCCCTCAAGAAAACGTTCAATGCGCATCGTGGCGACGCCTTAGCACGTGCGTCTGTGTGAAGTCGGCCCATGTGTGCGGTGTGTCCCGAGGGAGGAAAGATGTGTCAAGTGAACCGTTTGATCGTTGCCTCTCGCCCGCAGGCATGGATACTTGACCGAACGATCGTTCGTTCCGGACGGGCGCCCGTTCCCGCACTCGTGCCCATCCCATTTCCCGCACCTAGTCGGGACCGGCGCTCTGGACACGGACGTACGCGAGATCTACGAAGTGAATCTGTGTTCAGCCGCGGCCAGACCGTTCGGCGGTGACAGGAGAAGGCTATGTCTCAGCCCATCAATCGGTATAAAGCAGACTTGCGCGACTATCAGTTTTTGCTGTTCGAGCAGTTCAAGCTCGACGAAATCCTCGCGCTAGAGCTCTACAAGGACTGGGGCGCTGAGCAGATCAAGATGGTGCTCGACGAGGCGTACCGCTTCGTCCGTGAAATCACGGGGCCGCTCAACGGCGTGGGCGACCAGCAGGGCTGTCGCATCGAAGACGGCCGCGTGAAGACCCCCAAGGGGTTCAAGGATGCCTGGAAGGCCGTCTACGAAAACGGTTGGAAGGCCATCGGCGCCTCGCCTGAGCATGGTGGACAGGGGGCGCCCCTGCCGCTGCAGCTCTGCGTGGAAGAGATGCTTACGGGCTCGAACACGGCCTTCGCCATGTACCCTGGACTCACGCATGCCGCTGCTGAGGTTATCGCGGAGTGTGGAACGCCGGCGCAGCGCGCGACCTACGCCGACCGCATGTTCAAGGGTGAGTGGGGCGGCACGATGTGCCTCACGGAACCGCATGCCGGTAGCGACGTGGGCGCTGCGACGACCACCGCCAAGAAGAACGACGATGGGACCTACACCATTCGCGGCACCAAGATCTTCATCTCGGGCGGCGACCACGACATGGCGGACAACATCGTCCACCTCGTGCTGGCGCGCATCGACGGCGCACGTGCAGGCACCAAGGGCCTCTCGCTGTTCATCGTGCCCCGCGTGCGCGCGGACGGTCAGGACAACGATGTGGCTGTGCCCTCGCTCGAGCACAAGATGGGCATCAACGGTTCGGCGACCTGCGTCGTGAACTTCGGCGACAACGACGCGTGCATAGGTGAGCTCGTCGGCGTGCATGAGCATCAGGGCATGGCTCAGATGTTCCTGATGATGAACACCGCGCGTATCGGCGTGGGCGTGCAGGGGCTTGCGCTCGGCTCGGCTGCGTACCTCTCGGCGGCGGACTACTGCAAGGACCGCAAGCAGGGCCCGAGCGCGAAGAACTTCAAGGACCCCGAGGCGCCCAAGGTCGCCATCGTGGAGCACGCGGACATTCGCCGCTTGCTGCTCGAAATGAAGTCGAAAGTCGAAGGCACGCGTGCACTCGGCATGAAGCTCATGCACCACAACGAGTGGGCCCGTTCGCTCGCTGGCAAGGACGACGCCAAGGCCGGTTACCACCAGGGCCAGGTGGAGCTGCTCACGCCGCTCTTCAAGAGCTACGGCTCCGACATGGCGTTCGAGGTCAGCGCGCTCGCCATCCAGAGCATGGGCGGCGCCGGCTTCTTGCGTGATCATCCGGTGGAGCAGTACTGCCGCGATGCCAAGATCTTCAGCATCTACGAGGGCACGAACCACATCCAGGCGCTCGACCTGGTGGGTCGCAAGCTGTCGCAGAACGGCGGAGCGAACGCTCGTGCGTTCTTGGCGGACGTGCAGGCCTTCGTGAGCAAGAACAAGGACCACGCGGTGCTCGGCAGTGCGGTGGCTCAGCTCGCCAAGGCGCAAGAAGCCGTGGCCGGTACGGCGATGCGCTTCATGTTGTGGAACACGCAGGGCAAGGGCGACCGCGTGCCGCTCTACGCAAATCAGTTCCTCACTATGATGAGCGAGACCACACTTGCTTGGCTGTTGCTCGAGCAGGCTATCGTGGCACTCGAGAAGCTGCCGAATGCAGGGGCGTCCGACAAGGCGTTCTACGAAGGCAAGCGCTACGCGGCGCAGTTCTTCGCGCAGACGCAGTTGCCCCGCGTGGCGCAGCTTGCAGGCGTCATCTCCGCAGAAGACGTGAGCGCGCTCGACGTACCCACGGACGCATTCGGCGCGGCCTGAGTCGTCCGAAAGTACTGACTACATGAGGTAGGGCGGCGCATCTGCGCTGCCCTGTTTTTTTGTAACTCGTTTCAATGAGCCGCAGGTTCTGCCGTCGCGCTCGTCTGTTCCTCGCGGGTGAAGTGCTAGCGTTTGCGCGTGCGGCCCCCTTCGAAACCGATTCTCGTGACAGGCGCCTTCGGCAATCTTGGGCGCAGTGTTGTTCAAGAGCTGCACGCACGCGGACAGCGCGTGCGTGCATTCGACCTGCCTACGCGCGCCAACCGCGCTTTCGCGCGTAAGTGGCCTGGGCTCAAGGTCGTTTGGGGCGACCTCACGTGCGCGGAGGATGTCGAGCGGGCCGTGCAAGACGTGCGCGGGATAGCGCACCTGGCGGGCATCCTGCCGCCGCTCGCGGAGCGTAAGCCTGCGCTCACGCGCGCAGTCAACGTAGAGGGCACGCGCCTGTTGGTCGAGCATGCGCTGCGTGTGCAGGCCGACCTGCCGTTGGTGTTCGCGTCCTCGTGTTCGGTGTACGGCCCTGGAGCGGGCGCTCGGGGCATGGCGTCCGGCACGTCGCCCACGGAGGCGAGCGACGTCTACACGGCGACCAAGCTCGAGGCGGAGGCCCTTGTCACGGCCAGCACGCTGTCCTGGGTGATTTTGCGGATTGGGGCGGCGGTGGAAGCCAGCGCGGCGGCGACGGATCTCGTCGTGCTGCGCATGATGTTCGAAGTGCGTGCAGACAATCCCATCGAGCTTGTGCACAGCGCAGACGTGGCGCGCGCTGTGGCTTCCGCCGTCGAGACGCCTGCGGTCTACCGTAAGGTGCTGCCGATAGGCGGTGGGAAAAGCTGTCAGCTCACACAGCGGCAGTTGCTTGCGGCAAGCTTTGGCGTCCTAGGCGTGCGGGATTTGCCCGCTTCTGCGCACGGCCGTGCGGACTACTACACCTGCTGGCTCGACACAGAAGAGTCCGAGCGCTTGCTGCGTTTTCAGCAACACGACTTTGCAGATATCGAGCGCGATTTGGCCAAGCGCTTTGTCCTGCTCAGGCCGTTTCGCCCCCTGTTAGGTCCGCTTGTTCGGCTCGGCGTGTTGCGGTTTTCGGGCCCCTATCGCAAACAACCGACTCGTTCTTCTCTGCGGGCATTCATCGACGAAGGTTACTGATCGTATGAACGACACAGCAAAGCCCGCGACGCCCTCGGTGTTCGAGCCCTTGTCGCTCGGCGAACTCAAGCTGCGCAACCGTGTCATCAAGACGGCCACGTACGAGGGGATGGTGGTCGACGGCATGCCGAGCCGCGTGCTCGAGAGGCACCATGTCGAGCTTGCGCGCGGTGGGGTCGGCATGACCACAGTGGCATATTGTTCGGTGTCGCCGGAAGGACGAACGTTCGCTAACCAAATGGTGATGCGCGAGCATGCGGTGAAGCCCTTGCGCGCTATCACCGATGCCGTGCACAGGGAAGGGGCTGCAGCGATGCTGCAGCTTGGGCACTGCGGCGGCTTCAGCAAGAACGAAGAGCTAGGATTTCGCGGGCCGCTTGGGCCTTCGCTTGGCTTCAACGCCTACGGCGCGCTCAAGGCAATGCCGCTGGCCCGCAGCATGGACACAGCAGACCTTGCACGCGCGCGCGACGACTTCGTCAATGCTGCGCGTTGCGCGGTCGAGGCCGGGTTTGATGCCATCGAAGTGCACCTCGGACATGGCTATCTGCTCAGTCAGTTTCTGAGTCCGCATCGCAATAAGCGCAGGGATCAATACGGCGGCTCGCTCGAAAATCGCATGCGTTACCCGCTCGAAATTATGGCTCTCATTCGAGCCGCCCTCGGCCCCAAGTTCCCGGTCTTTGCCAAGCTGAACCTCGATGACGGCGTTGCAGGCGGGCTTCACGTAGACGAGTGCGTGCAAGTTGCGCGAGCGCTCGAGGCGGCTGGCACGACGGCGCTCGTGCTATCGGGCGGACTCGTGTCTCACAGCGCGCTCTACCTGCTGCGTGGAGGACGTCCGCTCAAAGAAATGATCGCGGTGGAGATCAATCCGCTGCAAAAGGTTGCGCTCGCAGTCTTCGGGCCATTTTTGGTGCGCAAAGTGCCTTTCGAACCGCTGTTCTTCCTGGCGCAAGCGAAGCAGGTTCGGGCCGCCGTGAAGATGCCCCTTGTGTACATCGGCGGAGCCGCGAATCTCACAGACCTCGAGCGCACGCGCAGCGAAGGCTTCGATATGGTGGCCATGGGGCGCGCGCTGATTCGCGAGCCCGACTTGCTTGCGCGCTATCGAGCGGGTCACGCAAGCGTCAGCCAATGCACGCCCTGCAATCGCTGTATCGCCGAGATGGACCGTCCTGGCGGTGTGTTGTGCGCGGAGGTGCCGTGGCAGCTCGAGCGGCGCAAAAGCGAGGTCAAGCAGCGCCTGCACCTCACGCTGGCAGGTCAATAGCAGGTCGGAACCGTCGACGAGGCAGGCGGGCTCGTTGCGGCGCAATCCCTCAGGGTATGCAGATGTTAAGCGTGTCGGATGGCTGGTCCGTGCACACGCTCGGCTGCTGCGCGAAATCGCAATACGCCGAGAGACAGGTCGATGGGTCGTCGCAGAGGTCGCCGTTCGCCCGCTTCGGAACGCAGGTCCAGTTGCAGTGATCCCCTTCCATCGTCGTGCACAGGCAGTTTCCGCCGTTGCAGGCGTTCTCGAATGCTGGGTTGCAGATCTCGGTAAGCTCGCTCGGAGGCTGGCAGGTAGAGTTTACGTATCGGAGACAGACCAGGCCGACTTCGCAGCTCTCCGTATCGTTGTAGTAACAGGGGTCGCCCATGCCTCCCGCCGGCAAGCAGGTGCCGGTGTTGGAGAGCATGCAGTGCAGGCCGCTCGAGCAGGCCGAGTTGTCCTGGAGCGTGTCGAAGGACACATCACTGCAGTCTTCGCCAGTGGCTCGGTCTGGGCGGCAAACCAAGTTCTCGCTTTCGTTGGCGCAGTAGTGGTCTTCCTCGCAGCCCCAGGGCGAACATGGGTCCCCATCAAGGCCTGCTTTACGGCACTCGGTCGTGCCGTCTTCGGGATGCGACAGACACTTGTAGCCCTCAACGCAGCCGTCCTCGGCGTGCGTACACGACTCTCCGGCCGCGACGCGCGGACCACAGGTGCTTACACCGTTTGTCCAAAGGCAGGCTTCGCTGGCGGCGCAGTCCTTCGACGTCTCGCAGTTCGATACCGGCTTTACCGCGCACTTTTCCTCGGCACAGTAGAGGCTTGCGCACTGATAGGCACGCGTGCAGCTCGCTCCAAGCGGGCGCCGCATGATGCAGCTGTGCGGCGAAGTCGTAGCGTCGCACACCAGGTCACCCGCGCACAGCCCCCAGCTCGTGTCGCAGCGCTCACCGAGCTTGGGCCGAGGCCCGCACGTGCCCTCGCAGGGCGGCGTGCAGTCGCGCAGGCAGGCGAGCTCCGGCGCGCAATTGCCCGCACTTGGGCAGGCTTCTCCCTCTTGCTGGTAGGGGCGGCACTGGCCCGGACAGGTCGCGGCGCTGCGATCGCAGTACAGCGCCTGCCCGCACTCGTTCAGGCCAAAGGCATAGTCGTAGTAGCAGTCTTCGCCGTCTGGAACCTGCCCGCTGAAGGCGCCTTCGCAATCAAACCACAGGTCCATGAAGGCGGTCGTAAGCTCTGCCTCGTCCATGGCCTCGACGCACGCGTGCAGACGCTGACCGTCGTAGCGGAGCCGGCCCTGCTCGACGGCCCGTGCGAGCGCCTCACAGCGCCGTGTGCTCTGCGTGATGTACTGCTGACAGCCGGCAGGATCTTCGTGATCGGTGCAGTACTGCGTCTCTGCGTTTTCACGTAGCAACGTGCACAGTGCGTCGATGGTGAGGCTCGGTCCGCTGGGCCCCGCGTCGTCTAGTTCGCTCTCGGCGTCGTGCTCGGCCCCGGAGTCTTGCCCGTCGCCCGCATCGGGGCTCTCATCCTGGCCTGCGGGCTTTTTGTCATCACCACAACCTAAAGACAGAGAACAGACGAGGATGAGTAAGGTAGAGCAGGGGACCGGAAAAAGGCGCATGGCTGATATTTGTCGTCCGCGCCCGCGCTGTCAACGCATTCTAAGGGGGCAGACGACATCCGCCCAGGACGCTCGCCGCGAAAATCACGAAGTCGCGAAGGGGCCGGTCAGAAGCCGTAGGCCGGATTCTTGCGGTCGAAGTCGAGGTCCGTGAGATTCGCATCGAGATCGATGTCGTAGTGCTCATAGTTCTCGTACAGGTTGCCCTGTTCGTCGAACATTGTCTGCTTGAGAGGCATCCCGGTTTCCCTATCGAACCAAGACTCGCAGCGCTTCGCGTAGTAGGCGGGGACTGTGTAGGACTTGCCCTCCGATAGCTCGCTGGTGAGCGAACGAATGTTCGGATTGGCTGTGTAGATGACGTAGGCGTCCATGCCTACGCGTGCGGCGAAATCGAACAGGCTCTCATCGTCTCGGGCGACTTCCTTGCGCGCAGGGCGCTTGCCGGCATTCATAACGATGTAGTCCACCTTGCGACCGGCAAAGGTGCGCTCGCCGCCGTACTCGAGGTACTCGCCGTGAGGCGCGCGCTTGGCTGCGTTGAGTGCGTCGCGAAAGATCTGGACGGCTTGGTCGAAGCCCAACGCTTCGATGGTGTGATGCTGATCGCTCGTCGCGAGCATGCCACGCACGTCGAGGTTGAGTGTCAGGTCCGGAAACTGGCCGTTGCGAACCGTGAGCTTGCGCGGGGTTTTGACCCGGTCGTACAGGATTTCCCGCCCTGCGATGGGGCGTGCCATGCGCACGTAGGCTTGCCCAGGCTTACGCAGCTTGACGTGCAGCTCCTCGACTACGGTCTTGCCTTTACGCAAGCGCTCGGACTTCACGATGCGGTACGTGAGGCGCTTTGCGTTCTGCCAGGTACGCTCGAAGCGCTCGATGGCTGCCAGGGCCTCCGGATCTAGTTTCAACCCCTCCGCAGCATTCGCCGAAATGCGTGTGAAGGACAGAGCCAAGATCACGGCGCCGAGTACCGAGCAAGTGCGCAACACGATAACTCCTTCAGTAGCGGTAGGAAGCCGCGAGGCCGAAACTCTCGGTTCCAGACATGATGGGCAGCCACATAACCTTCTGGTACCAAGCGAGATCGGGCTTGGGCTTGCAGCGGTAGCGCGACGACCGATGCCGGACGATCCAGCGACCGATGTAGTAGCCGAGGCCTGCGCCCCAAATCACGTCCGACACAAAGTGTTGCCGGTTGTAGATGAGTGATGCGCCCACGTACAGGCCACCGACCTGCGCCAGGACGTGCAGCGGCCACTTGTCGTAGTACGTCGCGAGCACGCCTAGCATCGCGTAGGCCGTCGATGCATGTCCGGACGGCGTTCCTCCTGGAAAGAGGAACTTCGTGGGACCGTGAATCTCGCCCTCGCGGGTGCCCTGGTAAGGGCTCTCGCGTCCCATCAACAACTTGGAGGTAATGTGGTAAAATTGCGTAACAGCGAGCGCCTCGAGTGAGAGCGTTCCGTATTCGAAAAGCCGTTCGTCATCGCGCACGTAGGCGGCCGAGAAAATGATGGCGCCGTAGGCTGCGAGCGCGACCCCTTCTGGAATGGTCTTGATCTTGAGCAAGAACCGGTCGAGCGCGGCGGATTCGCGGTCCTTGACCCAGCGCTGAACTCGCACATCCAGTGAAGGATTCGGGGGCACCATCAGCGCGATGGTCGGCACGGCAAAGGCGCTAAAGCGGCCTATGTCTCCGGCGTCCCAGTTCACCACGCTGGCAGGCACGGCGGCCAAGTCCTTGAATGTGCGCTCCGCCACCCGCGCATGCGGAAAGCGCAGCTCATCACCCTGAAGAGGACCTTCGCAAGAGACTTCCATTTGCGCGATAGCGTGGGATGTCACGAGGCCAACGCATACAAAGCTAAGAAGTCGAAGCCAGGTTTTCATGGGTACCAGGGTCGTAGGGCGGGCCAACCTGTCGCGGCAGCCGCCGGCTGTCCAGTGTGTTTGTGTTTGGCGTTCGGGTGGCCACACACATTGGCGCCCCAAGGGAGCCGGCTTCGGGCCCCTAGCTGTATCCGGGCAGGTGCAACAGTTCTCGGGCACGGGACCCTTCCCGGGGCGCTCAAAATCGTTCGATCGTGAAGTTATCTGCATGAAATTATAGAGCAATAATCTATTGTCATATTTCCGATAAAGAAAGCGTATATGACAACCTCACGTGGGTACTCCATAGTTTCGACTGGAACACCCCGAGGCCTGCGATTCCCCTAAATGTCTGTACCCAGATGGGTCGTCTTGTGAGGTCTCTGAGCGTGCTCGCGTTTGCGGATGAAACGTCTGCATCCTGCGCTACACCACCGGCCGCTCGGTTTGATTCTGAGCGTGAGTTTTGGCGCCCTTAGGCGCGAGAAGAGGTAACGATGCAAGCAGCTTCCGAGACGGTCGAGTCCGTCGTCATCCGTTTCGCTGGCGACTCCGGCGACGGCATGCAGCTTACAGGGACGCAGTTCACCGAAACTTCCGCTCTGGCTGGCAACGACCTCGCGACTTTTCCAGACTTCCCCGCGGAAATCCGCGCGCCCGCTGGCAGCTTGGCGGGCGTATCCGGGTTCCAGGTGCACATCTCCTCGAACGAGGTGTTCACGCCTGGCGACGAGCCCGACGTGCTCATCGCGATGAACCCTGCGGCCCTCAAGGCCAACATCCGCGACCTCAAGAAGGGTGGGGTGTTGATCCTCGACACGGACCAGTTCACTGAAAAGAACCTGACACGCGTGGGCTACAAGACGAACCCGGTCGACGACGGCTCGCTGAGCGCCTTCAAGGTGCACAAGGTCGACATCACCGGCATCACGATCAAGTCCATCGAGGAGCTCGGCCTGAACCAGCGCTCGGCCGTGCGCTGCAAGAACTTCTTCGCCTTGGGCCTCGTGTACTGGATGTACAACCGCTCGCTCGAGCATACGCTCAAGTGGATCGATGCCAAGTTCAAGGGCAAGGATCAGCTCGCCGACGCCAACCGCCGCGCGCTCAAGGCTGGCTATCACTACGGCGAAACCGTCGAAGTGTTCGCTCACACCTTCGAGGTGCACCAGGCACAGATTGAGCCGGGCACGTACAAGAACATCTCGGGTAACGAAGCCTTGGCACTCGGTCTCGTGGCCGCAGCGGAGCTGAGCGGGCTCGATGCGTTCCTTGGTAGCTACCCCATCACACCCGCCTCCGACATCCTGCACGCGCTCTCGCGCCTCAAGAACATGGGCGTGCGCACGTTCCAGGCGGAAGACGAGATTGCCGCCGTGGCAGCTGCTGTAGGCGCAGCCTACGCGGGGTCGTTCGCCATCACGACGACCAGCGGTCCTGGCATGTTGCTCAAGGCCGAGGCCATCAACTTGGCGCTGATGTACGAGCTGCCTTTGCTCATCATCGACGTGCAGCGCGGTGGTCCCTCCACGGGCTTGCCCACCAAGACCGAGCAGTCCGATTTGCTGATGGCCATGTACGGCCGCAACGGCGAATCTCCCCTGCCCATCATCGCGGCGAGCTCACCTGGTGACTGCTTCTATGCGGCCATCGAGGCAGCGCGTATGGCGCTCGAGTCCATGACGCCGGTGATCCTGCTCAGCGACGGTTATATCGCGAACGGGGCCGAGCCTTGGAAGATCCCGGACATGTCGAAGATCGCGCCGATCAACGTGAAGTTCCACACGGATCCTGCGACCTACAAGGCCTACGACCGCAACGATCAGCTTGCGCGTCCTTGGGCCATTCCGGGCACGCCGGGTCTCGAGCACCGCATCGGGGGGCTCGAGAAGGAACACATCACTGGCAACGTGAGTTACTCGCCTGAGAACCACGACTTCATGTCGCGTCTGCGCGCCGAAAAGGTGCAGAAGATTGCCGACCGCTACGCACCGACCGAGGTGTTCGGCGACCCGCAAGGCGACCTCTTGGTTATCGGTTGGGGCGGCACGTCGGGCGCCATCCGCGCGGGCGTCAAGAGCGCTCGTGCTCGCGGCTACAAGGTCGGCCAAGTCCATCTGCGCAACATGAATCCGCTGCCGAACGACCTCGGAGACATCTTGCGTCGCTACCGTCGTGTACTCGTGCCTGAGCTCAACCTCGGGCAGCTGAGCGTGCTCCTGCGTTCGCGCTATCTGATCGACGCGCGCTCGTACACGAAGATGCAGGGCAAGCCGTTCAAGGAAAGCGAAATCTTAGACGCCATCGTGGCGCAGCTGGAGGCAAACTGAGATGAGTGTCTATCCTTTGGTCCAGCACACTGATCCGAGCACGCTCAAGCTCAAGGATTTCCAATCGGACCAAGATGTTCGTTGGTGCCCGGGCTGCGGCGACTACTCCATTTTGGCCAACGTGCAGCGCGCGCTGCCGGGGCTCGGAATTCCGCGAGAAAACTTCGTTTTCGTGAGCGGTATCGGCTGCTCGAGCCGCTTCCCCTACTACATGAACACGTTCGGTATGCACACCATCCATGGGCGTGCACCCGCTGTGGCCACGGGCATCAAGTCGGCGCGTCCTGACCTGAGCGTGTGGGTCATCACCGGCGATGGCGACGCGCTTTCGATCGGCGGCAACCACTTCATGCACGTGCTGCGTCGCAACGTCGACATCAAGTACATGCTGTTCAACAACCGCATTTACGGCCTCACGAAGGGCCAGTACTCGCCGACGTCCGAGATCGGTAAGAAGACCAAATCTACGCCCATGGGGTCGATTGATTACCCGATCGATCCGGTGAGCCTGGCGCTCGGTGCAGGCGCTACGTTCGTCGCGCGTACGGTCGACGTAGATGCCGCGGGCTTTCAGCAGGTCCTCGCGTCCGCCGCTACGCACAAGGGCACGGCCTTCATCGAGGTCTATCAGAACTGCAACATCTTCAACGATGGGGCGTTCGTCCAGCTTCAGGACAAGAAGAGCCGTCCTTCGAATGCACTCCTGCTCGAGCACGGTAAGCCCATGCGCTTCGGCGACAAGCAAGAGAAAGGCATCATGCTCGACAGCCAGGGGCAACCCCAGGTCGTCGATGTGGCCGAGGTCGGCGAGGATAAGTTGCTCATCCACGATGAGACCAGCGATACAATTCCGTTCGTGATCAGCCGCATGAAGGCTCCGCACTTCCCGACGCCGCTGGGTGTCATCCGTAAGGTGCAGGCAGAAAGCTACGATGCGATGCTCAACGCGCAGGTCGAGGCTGCGAAGCCCAAGCGGGTGAGCGTGCAGAGCCTGCTCAATTCCGGCGAGACCTGGAAAGTAGGCTGACGTAGGCTGGGTCTCGAGGCCATCCCACGGTCTCGAGACTTCCGGCCAGCGCGGGCCCGTGGTACGAAGGAAGTTCTACCGCCGATGGTAGACTTTGCTTCTGGTGTACCCATGGGCCGTCCCAATCGACCTTTTTTGGCTGCGATGTGTTTGGTGCCTGCCCTCAGCGGCTGCGAGTTGTCGCGCCCGGAAGGCGCCTACACACCCTTCGTACCTGAGGCCGGAGCACCCATCGTCGAGTTCGAGGACGGCAGTGTAGGCAATGGGCCTCCTATCAATATCCCCGGGATGGGGGGAGACGAAGACGGTGGCGGCGGGGGAACTACCATCCCGGAGCCGGACAATGAGTCCCATAAGGGGCTTGTCGGTAGCTTCGCGATGCGGCTCGACGAAGACACGTTCTCGAGCTCGAAAACGGGCGGCCTGGTGTCGGTAGACCTCAGCATGGACAACCGTGTGAGCCGCTTCTTGCTTGCGCAGATCGAAGAGCGCGACGGCAAGCTCGTGTCGTCGGAGTGGCTCTGCCATCAAACTCACGTGCACGTCTGTAAGAGCTCCCAGTGTAAATCTGCCACCACGACCATCTTTCCCAGCGCGGCGCGGCTGTTGCCGACCGCGGTTCCCATCACACGCGATCTGACGCTCAGCCCAGACGGAACGCTTGCGGCTCCGCTTGCGTCGACCTACCTGGGATTCGATGCAAGTGCGGACAAGGCGCTGCCCACGTCCACGAAGGACGAGCGTATGTGGGATCCGATTCCCGACGTCAGCGGTCGTGAGGGGCTGTACACCGATCTTTCGATGACCGTGCAGGTGAACAACATCTTGGGAGCGGAGTCCGTGCGCTGTCAGCTCAGCGTGGTCCAGCGGCTCGAACTCGGTTGGTCCGTGAGCGTAAAGAATGGCGACGTGCTTGAGCTCGGCTCACAGCCGGGAACGTTCGAAGTGGGCCCGGCGACAAGTGGCGCAATTTTGGCGGCCGTAGCACAGCCCACCAACAAGACCGAAGACTGCAAGGGCAACGGCACGTCTCAGGATTCGACCACGAAGCGCGCTGCGGTCGCGCAGTTTCACGCCTTGGGCGCCAAGCGCGTGAAAGCGTGTCCGACGCTGCATGAGTTCGACAACATGCTACCCGCAGCGCCTCTTCCTTGAGCTGGCCCGCGCTGGGAAGCGCGCGTAGGCTGCAGGGGAAAGCACGGACGCCCAGGGGAGCTTGAGTCGCCATGAACATACAGGGAAAAGTCGCGCTCGTCTCTGGAGGGGCATCCGGCCTTGGTGAGGCCTTGGTGCGTGGCCTCGTAGAGCGTGGCGCAGCCGTGGTCATCGCCGACATGAACGCGCTGCGCGGCGAGGCCTTGGCTTCTGAACTTGGAAGCGACCGCGCGCGCTTCGTGCGCACCGATGTGGCGAATGCGGACGAGGTGAAGGCCGCCGTTGCCGCGGCGGCTGCGTTGGGAGAGCTGCGCGCCGTGGTGAGCTGCGCCGGCATCGCGATAGCGGCGCGTGTGCTCGACAAAACGGGGGCACCTCATTCACTCGAGGCATTTGAGAAGAGCATCGCCGTCAATCTCGTCGGCACCTTCAACATGTTGCGTCTCGGCGCAGCTCAGATGGCCGCCAATGCACCCGACGCCGACATGCATCGCGGCGTAGTCATCAATACGGCTTCCATCGCGGCCTTTGATGGCCAAATTGGACAGGTTGCCTACAGCGCGTCGAAGGGTGCCATCGTGGGCATGACGCTGCCGGTTGCGCGCGACCTGGCCAAGGTGGGGATTCGGGTTTGCACGCTGTGTCCCGGTACCATGGACACGCCGCTCCTGAGTGGACTGCCCGAGCCCGCACGCGCGGGGCTTGCGGCGACGATTCCGTTTCCAAGTCGCCTGGGGTTACCACAGGAGTTCGCAGCGCTTGCCCTGCACGTCATCGACAACAACTACCTCAACGGTG
>CAZEWA010000122.1:0-15971 GCA_964515685.1 uncultured Polyangiales bacterium
GCACAGAAGCAGGCCGTGTTGCTCAAGGCGGAGAGCATCGTGGCGACGGTGCGCTGCAGAGACCCCTACGCGTATCGCGCGCTCTTCCGAAAGCTCAAGTTCTTCCGCTTGATGCATCGCATCGAGCCGCAAGCGGAGGGCTACCGCATTGTCATCGACGGTCCTTTTTCGCTGTTTGGTGCGTCGACAAAATATGGGCTCGAGCTCGCGCTCTCGTTGCCTGCATTGCTTGCCTGCGATCACTACAACATCACGGCGCAGTTGCGCTGGGGCAAGGAGCGCGCGCGCCTCACATTCACGCTTCAAGGAGAGGGCAAAGGCCAGGAGCAGGCGCCTCTGCGCTTGCCGGATGAGGTCGAAACTTTCTTCGCCAAATTTCAAGCGCTCGAGAGCCCCTGGCAGGCGCAGGTTTCGAGCGACATCCTGGAAGTGCGCGGGGCGGGCCTGTGCGTGCCCGATCTGCGGTTCGTGCACAGTGAGACTGGGGAGGTGTGTTACCTTGAGGTCTTGGGCTACTGGAGCAGGGACGCCGTGTGGAAGCGCGTGGAGCTTTGCGAGCGAGGCCTGCGTGAGCGCGTGATTTTCGCAGCATCGAGCCGCTTGCGCGTGAGCGAAGAAGTGCTCGACGAGTCCGCGCCCAGCCAGCTTTACATGTACAAAGGTGTGCTCTCGGCCAAAGAAGTGCTCAGTCGCCTTTCGGGGGCGCGACAGACCCAGTAAGCTTTGGGCATGAGCGACGACGACACGACCGCGCGGGCCCGGGAAATGGTGGCCGCAACTCCAAAATTACCCGAGATTGATGTGCGCGAGCGCGCCGTCGACGCGACTGGGAACACCCAGGTCATCGACCAGCGCTTGTTCATGCAGCTCTTGGTGTACCGTGTGAACCAGGGGCAGCCAGATGCTGCAATCCAGAAGCTCGGCGAGGCGCTGGAGAGCGAGAAAATCGCAGGCGTCCTCTACCGAGATGCGAACGACCCTCGCAGCTTCGGGCTTTTGACCTGGAGCGTCGACCCCGCTCATTTCGTAACGAAGGTGCGCTCGGTGCTGCTTGCGCCAGAGTTCGCGGACCTCACGTTGCGCGATGACTTCAGCATGTTGGGGCGCACGTACGCCACAGGTTACGAGCACGATCTCAATTTCTGGCTCATCGACCGACCGGTGGATAACGCCGTCAATCCGGATTACCGCTGGACCGTCTGGTATCCGCTGCGGCGCACGGGCTCCTTCGAGCAACTCTCGATCAAGGAGCAAGCGGGCGTCCTCAGGGAACATGCGGCGATTGGGCGCGCCTACGGCGAGCAGAATTTGGCCACCGACATCCGCCTCGCGTGCCACGGCCTCGACGCCAAGGACAACGAGTTCGTTATCGGCGTGCTCTCCAAAGACCTGCACCCGCTCTCGCACCTTGTGCAGCGCATGCGCAAGACCCAGCAGACTTCGACCTACATTCAGCAGATGGGGCCGTTCTTCGTTGGATACGCGGTGTGGCAGAAGCGCTGACCGAGCGCGTCGCGCGGGGCGACTTCGTAGCGGGGCGTTTCGTACGCAGCGCTGAAGATGTCGCGAGCGGCGTGATAACGCGTGTCAGCCCACGCGATTTTGGCGATGTCGTCGCGCGTCATGGCTTCCGACTATCGGCCGTGGACGAGGCCGTTGCGGCAGCCCAAGGCGCGTTTTCCGCTTGGGCTCGCTTGTCCGAAGAGGCGCGCGCAAACCATGTTCTCGCGCTGAAGCAAGCGCTCGCTGCACGTGCCGACGAGATGGCGCGCCTGATTACGCGCGAGGTGGGAAAGCCGCTGTGGGAAGCCCGCGCGGAGGTCTCGGCTGCGCTGAACAAAATCGACATCACGTTGACGGATGGCCTCGCGCTTGTGGCCGCGCGTGAGATGGGGTCGAAGGCCCAGCGCTACGCGTTTCGCCCGCATGGCGTCGCGGCTGTGCTTGGACCGTTCAACTTCCCGCTGCATTTGATGCACGGGCATGTGGTGCCTGCCCTCCTTACCGGCAATACGGTGGTCGTGAAGCCGAGCGAGCTTGCGCCATCGGTGGGCCAGCTTTACGCGGAGTGCTTCGAGGCTGCGGCGTTCCCGCCTGGGATCTTCAATCTTGTGCAAGGGGATGCCAGTGTCGGTGCCAAGCTCGCCGCGCATCCCGATGTCGACGTGGTGATGCTTACGGGCAGCTTCGAAGTTGGGCAGTCCATCAAGCGCGCAACGCTCGATCAGCCGCACAAGCTCTTGGCATTGGAGCTCGGGGGCCATAATCCGGCGATCGTTCTCGCCGACGCCAACCTTGAGAAAGCCGTCCATGATGTGCTTTGGGGCGCCTTCGTGACGGCGGGGCAGCGCTGTAGCGGAACCGCGACCGCCATGGTCGAGCGCAGCGTGCTGCCCGCCTTTCAGGCGCTATTGCTAGAAAAGCGCGACAAAATCGTGCTCGGGGACCCCTTCGAGCAGGTGTTCATGGGGCCACTCGTGAGTGAGCCTTCGCGCGCGCGCTTTCTCGAGCAGATCGCGCGAGCGGAGCGTGACGGGGTGCTCGCCCTGCGCCGAGCGCAGCCTGTTTCAGGCCTGAATGGCGCCTATGTCACGCCGAGTGTACACCTGCTGAGCGAACGTCGCGGCCTTGCATACGAGAGTACGGAGCTTTTTGGGCCCGATTTGGCGCTCTTGCCCATCGACGACCTCGATGCGGCGGTTTTCGCGGCAAATCTCAGCCCATATGGCCTGAGCGCCAGTGTGTTCACGGCCAGCCGCGAGACGTTTGAGCATGCCCTGTTGGGCCTGCGCTACGGCTGTGTGAACTGGAACGCGCCAACCTGCGGGGCTTCCTCGCGACTGCCATTTGGCGGTACACGTAAAAGCGGCAATCATCGGCCGGCGGCCCTGTTTTCGACGTTGTACTGCGCCTATCCGGTGGCTAGCCTCGAAGGCGCCGACGTACTCGACCTGTCCACACTGTCCCCGGGTCTTAGCTGGTAGCCGCCTGCTTCTGAAGTTCTTTTCGCGGGATCGTGCGCATCGCTTGCGGCACAGGCCTAACGCAGTTAGCGTCGTTCCATCATGGGGGGAGACATTCGCTTTGGCCTAGGGTCCATTCGGCCTTTTCCGGCTTCGCTCTGCCGCACTGCATGGCTCGGTGCGATGCTCATCGTCTGGGCCTTTTCCGGCACGGCATGGGCAGACCCGCCGAAGGTTTCTGAGCCGAAGAGCGAAAAAGCTGCCTATACGCCGCAGCCAAGTCTGCACGGACAAACGAAGCGCGAGCTTGCCATCGTGGCGCCCGCCGGGGCCAAGGTTCTGCATCTCCCGATCAACGGGACCATCGATCTCGGCCTCTCGGCGTTCATTCAACGCGCGCTGAAGGAACATCCAGATGCCGCAGCGATGGTGCTCGAAGTCAACACCCTGGGCGGGCGCGTGGATGCGGCCATCCAGATTCGCGATCTTCTGCTCGAGGCGAAGGTCAAAACGCTCGCGTTCGTGCATCCACGTGCAATCAGCGCCGGCGCCCTGATCTCCCTCGCCTGCGACGTGATAGCGGTTTCGAACGGCGCAAGCATTGGAGCTGCCACCCCGATTCAGATGGGGGAGGGAGGCGCCCAGCCGGTCGAAGAAAAAATGGTCTCGTATTTCCGCACAGAAATGCGAACAACGGCAGAGGCGAAGGGGCGGCGCGGCGACATCGCCGAGGCGATGGTGGATGCCAGTGTAGAGATCGCAGATCTCTCGCCCACCGGGAAGTTGCTCACGCTCGACACCGAGGGGGCGCTGCGCACGGGCATCGCCGATCTGCAAGTGGCATCCGTGGCCGAGCTACTTGCTCAGGTCGGGCTTGCGGCTCATCCGCTACAAACCGAGCGGGAGAATTGGGCCGAGCATCTCGTGCGGTTCCTGACGGATCCCGTTGTGAGCGGCCTGCTGATGAGCCTAGGGACGCTCGGCATCCTGATCGAGCTCTACACACCGGGGCTCGGTCTGCCCGGTGCGCTGGGCGCGCTCTGCCTCTCGCTGTTCTTTGGCGGGCACCTGCTCGTGAACCTGGCCGGCCTCGAAGAGATCTTGTTGTTCACGGTGGGACTCGGCCTACTCGCGCTCGAAGTGCTGGTGATTCCCGGTTTTGGCGTGGCGGGTATTCTTGGCCTCGTCACCATTTTTGCGGCCCTGGCCCTCACATTGGTCGGGTTACCGCTCGAGGTTGTCTTGCAGACGGGAGCCTGGGTGGAGCCTCTGACGCGCGTTACGCTGGCCCTCGTGGGCACAGTGGTGTTGCTGCTGTTGTCGTTGCGCTTTTTGCCCAAGAGTCGCGCCGCGCGCAACCTTGTGCTCTCGAGCAGCACGGCCCGCGACGAGGGGTTTGTGTCCCACGATGCCTCGCGCTGGCTCGGCCATCGGGGCGTTACGGAGACGGAGCTCAGGCCGTCTGGCGTGGTTCGATTCGGCAACGAACGAATCGATGTCGTGAGTGAGGGGCCGTTCGTGTCACGCGGAGTTTCCGTGCACGTGGTGCTTGTGGAAGGCGGACGCGTGGTTGTGCGCGTAGCCGAAGAGTTAAACGAGACGACGGAATAGAGGAATTTAAGATGGATCCTTCGGCGCTGATCAGCTTTTTCATCGTGGTGCTTCTGCTTGTCGTGGGCAGCAGCTTTCTATTTTGGCTCATTCCGATTCCGCTCTGGGTCGCAGCCTGGTCGAGCGGCGCCTACGTCGGGCTCATGACCTTGATCGCGATGCGCCTGCGGCGGGTTCCGCCGAGTGCCATCGTCAATCCGCGCATCACGGCGATGAAGGCGGGTATCGAGCTCTCCATCGATCACCTGGAGTCTCATTACCTCGCCGGGGGTAACGTGACGCGCGTGGTCAATGCGCTCATCAGTGCTGACAAAGCGGGAATTCGGCTTGAATTCAAGCAAGCAGCGGCCATCGACCTAGCCGGCCGCGACGTGTTCGAAGCGGTGCAGATGAGCGTCAATCCACGCGTCATCAGCACGCCCAAGATTTCGGCTGTCGCCAAGGACGGCATTCAGCTCGTGGTGGCCGTGCGCATCACGGTGCGCTCCAACATCAACCGCTTGGTCGGTGGTGCGACCGAGGAGACCGTTGTCGCGCGCGTCGGCGAAGGCATCGTGTCGACCATCGGTTCAGCACGTACCTACGAAGAAGTGCTCGAAAATCCCGACCGGATCTCCAAGAACGTGCTGGGGCGCGGCCTCGACAGCGGTACGGCTTTCGAGATTCTGTCCATCGACATTGCCGATATCGACGTAGGCGCGAACATCGGCGCCAAGCTGCAGACTGAAAAGGCCGAGGCCGACAAGCAGGTTGCACAAGCCCTGGCTGAAAGCCGTCGCGCCATCGCGGTCGCTGCCGAGCAAGAGATGCGCGCGCGCGTCGAGGAGATGCGAGCCAAGTTGGTAGAGTCGGAGGCGCAAATCCCGATGGCGATGGCGGAGGCGTTGCGTGCGGGTCGTCTAGGCGTGCTCGACTACTATCAGATGCGCAACGTCGCTGCGGATACGGAGATGCGTCAGTCCATCGGCAAGCTCAATGACCCCAGTGGCGGGAGCAAGGTATGACCGACGATCCGAAAGCCCGACAAGCTCTCCAGCTGGGGAGCTCGAATAAACGCGCATTTTTGCTGCGTCTGGTGCTTTCGGAGGTGATAGCGAAGCGCGGGGAGGGGCCCCTTGCGCTGAGGTTCGGCGGTATCGGGGCGCGAGGACTCACTCCCCGGCCGCAGGAGGCACAGGAGAAGCTTCCATGAAGAATCCGCTGGTCAGGCTATTGGTCGCACTCCTCACGCTGCTCTTGCGCCTCATCGTGCTCCTCGTGACGGGGCAATGGGTCAAGTTCGAGAAGCCTGAGGCCGAGGCGTCGCCGTCTGCTTTGCCGAATCCACCGTCTGCGGCGGCGAATGTCGCACGCGAGCACGCGCGAGCGGAGCGTGCGGAGCTCAACGCTCGGCTCCAAGAACTCGAAGCGCAGCAGCCTCCCGAGGACCGTGTCCACCTCGCGCACTTCGCTCGCACCACACAGCATTTTTACGCCGATGTTGAGGCGCATTTTAGGGATCATGGCCTGCCTTTGCGCAGGCGGTCGTTCGTTGCGCTGAGCACCGTGTCAGAGCCCGACCTAGCGCTCTTCTCGCAAATAGCGGAGCACACGAAAAGGGTCCCGTTCTGCGTACCGCGCTCTGCGTTCGACGGCTTTGCGGGGTACGTGTTCGGCCTGCGTGCGCGGACGGAGACCTTCGCCGACGACACGCGTCTCATCGCGCGGCTTCGTGGGCACCTCGGCCTACCTCCTCTGCGCGCGTTGCCGGGGCATGTCGAAAAGGCGCCGGAAGCTCTGTTGGTGCGCCTCGCGTTCGGCGTGTGGTTACGTCCGCTCGTCGCAGACATGCTGCTCAGCTTGCGGCTTGGGCCCGGCTATACCCGCTTTTTGTTGCATGAGGCCCAGGGGCGTAGCGACGGCATATCCAAAGGTCCTTGGGGAACCCCCGAGCCGCCGATTCGGTTACGTCTGGAGGCCGCCCTGCACAGCCTCTTTCAGTCGGGCGAGTTTGAGAGCGAGGCTGCGAACCTCGAGAGCGAGATTCGGGCCCTTATGGGGCAGGCGCCTGCCCTGCGTGTGGAGCTAGGCGACGCAGGCGCTCTCCGTCCCGTGAGCGTGTCTTTCCCCGCATGGCGAGCGCAACTTGAAACCCTAATCGAAACCGTGTTTCATGAGCCCTTCCCCGGAGCGGGCGGGCTGTCGCTGCTCGACTTCGAAGGCGTCACGCATTCACGCGATCGCGCAGCGGCGCTCGCGCAGGCGAGTCAGGTCAACGGTGAGCCATCCAACACGGACGTTGGGGATCTGCTCGCTTCCGCATTCGATGCGCGGATGGACCCGGTCACAGAGTCCCAAGTTCTGCGCCGGCTACACGAAAAGCTTGGCGGAAGTCCACGGTCCTCGGCGAGGGCCAGGCGCGTTTCTGAGAAAAAAACCGACCTTCCGCCCGAACCTCGCGCAGAGGAGGAATCGCTGCAGGCCGCTCTGCGAAGCCCCTATGTTTGGCGCGATGCGGTGATTTTTGGCGCGGTTTTGGGACCCAGGGCAGCGTTGTCTCGGGGACGCTCCGGCAAATCCGGGCCGGCTTGAGTCAGTTCGGGACCACGAAGGGCTGCTGGGGGTAGGGCGAGCGACTTGTCGAATCGAATTCAGTCTGACACGATGCGTTTCCGATGGGCGCCAGTTGGTTCGGGCGACCCGCGCAGTACGTACGACGGAGGCACGGAGAGATGAGCAGCAGGCTGGAGCAGGCGAAGTCGACAGTTTTCGAGCTTCAGTGTCTGTGGCGAGTCGCAAAGCGTATCGATCGCTTTGCAAAGAACCGCCCCTGGAGTGCCTCGAGGCTACTCGACGAGCGCGTCGCCGAGACCCCCAACGGTCTGGCCATCGCCTTCCAAGATGAGCGCTACACCTGGCGCGATCTCGATCGCAGGGTCAACCAGTTCGCTCGGTTCTTCCAGAGCAAGGGCATCGGCCGCGGCGACGTGGTGGCGGTGCTCATGGACAACCGCCCCGACTACCTTGCCATCGTCCTCGGACTTAACCGTCTGCGTGCCATCGCCTCCCTGATCAACACGAACGCTATCGGCGCGCCGCTGACGCATGCCATCAACGTGTGTAAGGCCAAGGCCGTGGCCGTCGGCTCCGAGCACGCGGCTTCGGTGCTGGAGGTGCTCCCGACGCTGCAGGTCAAGGGAGAGAGCGTATGGGTGGTGGCCGAGCAGCCAAGCCACACAGTTCCTGCCGAATTCCTGGCGATTTCGGACACGGTTCAGGCGCTTTCCGATGCACGTCCCTCGGGCGTGGCAGTGCCGAATAGCTCCGAGGTGATGTGTTACATCTACACCTCCGGAACCACGGGCTTGCCCAAGGCGGCCATCATCACCAACAAGCGCTACCTCGCAGGTGCGTACATGTTCGGTGGGGCTGCGATGGAAGCTACGCCGCGCGACATCATCTATCTGCCGCTGCCTCTCTATCACTCGAACGCGATCATCATCGGCTTCGGATCGGCACTGATCAGCGGTGCGGCTGTGGCGCTGCGTCGCAAATTCTCGGCGTCGCAGTTCTGGGACGACGCTCGCAAGTTCGATGCGTCGATTTTCGTCTACATCGGCGAGCTGTGCCGCTACCTGCTCAATGCGCCGAAGAACGGGAACGAGCGCAACCATCGTCTGCGCGTCGCCGTGGGCAACGGTCTGCGTCCCGACGCTTGGGAGCCCTTCCAGCGTCGATTTGGCGTGCCGCTGATACGCGAGTTCTACGCGGCCACCGAGGGCAATGCGCCGATCGTCAACTTTGAAGGTCGCCCGGGCATGCTCGGACGCCTCAAGCCCGGCCAGGTTCTCGTTCGTTGCAACGAAGAGAGCGGCGAGATTCAGCGCAACCGTGGGGGGCTCTGCGACAAGGTTGCTGTGGGCGAAAAGGGAATCCTGCTCGGACACATCAATCCGCTGCTCACCTTCGACGGCTACGTGGATAAGGGCGCGACCGACAATAAGATCGTGCGCAACGTGTTCCGCAACGGCGACCAGTACTTCAACACCGGCGACATCCTGCAGCTGCACGACGACGCCTGGGTTTCGTTCGCGGACCGTGTGGGCGACACCTTCCGCTGGAAGGGTGAGAACGTCTCCACGAACGAGGTCGCCGAGGTGCTCAACGGCGCCAAGGGTGTGCTCGAGAGCAACGTCTACGGCGTCGCGGTTCCCGGCGCCGAAGGGCGCGCGGGAATGGCGAGCATCAACACGAGCGGCGAGCTCGACTTGGAAGAGTTCGCTCGTTTTGTGGTGAGCCGCCTGCCGGTCTACCAGCGTCCCTACTTCCTGCGTCTGCAGCAGGAGATGCGCATTACCGGAACGTTCAAGCATCAGAAGACCGGATACCGCGACGAGGGCTTTGACCCGGGTAAAGTCGAAGATCCGCTCTACTTCCTCGACGGCGACAAGTACGTCCCCATCGATAAGGGCTTGTATCAGCGTATTCAGGCCGGAGAAATCGGACCGCGCTGAGCGAGCTGGTATTCGAGTTACGATGAGTTGGGCTCATCGTGCCAGGGCGGGGGCGAGATATCGTCCCCGCTTTGTCGTTTTAGGGGATACACTCAGGCGAGGATTGCGCCGAGTCTTTCTCCGTAGGAAGGCTGCCTTCACCCTTTAAGACTCACCCTTTAAGTTCACCGATGCGCGGATCGAAACATTACCTGGACGCGTTTGCGACGCTCCATGAGCTGGAAAGAGCCGATGAGCTCCGCGCCACCTGGCGCCAGGGTATGGCCACACTGGCCGAAGCCACGTTGGAATCGCGTGGCGTGCCGCTCGAGGGCTTGAATCCAGAGTTTCTGCTTTCCAGCGTACGCACGGTGATGGCGTCGAATCTCATCGACGACCTCGGCTTTCTCTCCGCTCCTGCCGCGGCCTGTGCCCTGTACGGACTCGCCTCTGCGTTGCCCCATGGCCCCGAACGCCGCGAGCTTGGGCGGCGGGTGCTAGTGCGCTTGCATGAGGGCGACGCAGTCACGTTCGTGTCCTTAGCCACCGCCGTAGCCCTCGGTTCTACGCGAGCCTTCGATGGGGCTGCCATGCGCGCGCGCGTGGGTCTGTCGCTTGTCTTGCCCATCGGAGCAGGTGCGCCAGCAGACGCCCTCGCGCTGGCCCTTATTTCGCGCCGAGAGCTGTCGCAGCGCTGGCTAGTCGAGCCCTCTACAGGCTCGCTGCCGGCGCGCCGTATGGCCGCGCGCCTCCTGGAGCGTGCCGCGCGCGAGGCGGCCCGCCGGGCGGCCCAGGGCGACGACGGGGGACTTGGCCTGTTCGATTCGCACACGGTGCAGACGGCTTGGAACTATTTGATGAGCGACCGCGAGCCGTTGGTGTGGCGACACATCGCGACGGGACGCGGCTTGCTGTCCGCGGTCATGCCGCGCTTCACCGAGGAAGTGGAGCGTGACCTGCTGGCGACCGCATCGTTCCCGCGCTGGCGTCGAGGGGCGACCTCGCTGTCGGCGCGCGTTGCGCTGCGTCCGAGTGAGGCTGTGGCGCGCGCGAAAGACGTGCTCGGAAGCTCGTTGCTCGGGCGCGATCCGGGCATGGCTGCAGCGATGATTTACGGTTTGCCGCGCGCGGCGGAGGTCGAACCGGATGCTGCGGAAGAGCTTTTGCTGGCTGCGGTCGAGCGCGGAGGCGTGCTGGCCGCGGAGGCGTTGGTCGACCTGCGGCGCGAGTGGTTTGGCTCGAGCTTCGGCTTGAAAGCTGCGGAGGTCGCACGCGTTCAGCTGCGGCAAAAGCACAGTCGAGACTCGGGCGATGATGGCCAGACTGCGCTCATCGACGTGCTGTGTGAGGAACTCGGCGAACGGGGCGCCGAGCGCGAGGTCAGCCTACCAGATCGTGTATTTCGAGCGCTTACGACGTTCAGCGACAAGAGTGCGCGGGCAGCTTACGACCAGGCCCGCGAAGCGCTGCTCGTTGCAGCCGACCTCGTGAAGCGACTCGAGGCACTGCACGAAGACGAGAGCCCGCGGGCTCGGCATGAAGCCTTTCGCCTGATGCACGAACTTGACGTGGGGCTCTTGGAGTCGTCCACGCTGGCAGACCTTTTGAGTCTGGGAGCGCAGGGCAACGACACGGTCAAGACCACCGCGCCGCTCACGGCGTTGATGGCGCGCATGAACAACTTGATGATGGCGCACGAAGCCGCTCCGCATACGCAGGGCGAGACCGTGCCGCATCTCACGCTGCGCATGCGGCGCTTGCGAACGCTTTTGCATCTGCTCGACATCGAGATGCGCGGTGGCGATGAGCGCGGCAGTGATGGGCGCGGGCAACGCCTCGAGACAGTGCGGCGCCTTTTCGAGCGTGTGCGCGATGACTCGACGAGTCCCATGGATCGCATCGTCCATGCGGCCGTCGCGCGCGGCTGCGACAGCTTGGTCCGCGATGAAGCGCTCGAACTGTCGGACGTGGTGCTGGCTGCGGCCGCACACGTGCCGAAGCAAGAGGGCTTTGCTGCGCTGTCCGAAGGCTCGATGCTGCCGGAGGTCAAGCACTGCCTGAAGGCGCTCGCCAACCTGGCCAGCGCGCTCGGCAGAAGGGGCGGGGACGACGGCGGGCAGCAAGCTTTGCTCGATGGGCTAATCGACTTGTCCCATGCGCTGCCCGTCGAGAGTTCGCCGCGCACCGAGGGGCTGCGTTCATGTTTGCTGCGCCTTGCGCGTGCGCTGCGTCACATCTCGCTGGCGCGCTCGTTGCGCGCGCTCGCCAACGAACAGCGACCTGTCGAGCTGTTGGGTATCGCGGTCGACGAGCTCGTGCAGCTTGCTTTCGGAGCGCGCCGCCGTTTGAGCTCGCGTGGCGCGTTGTCTCCGCCGACGTCAGGGCATGGCATCGCGACGCTTGGGCTTGCGATTGAAAGTGCTGTCGAAGACGACGAGGGACGAACCGCGCTGTTTCTTGTTCTAGAAACCCTCGAAGACAGCCTACGCGCCGAGCTGCCTCCGATGTTCTCGACGCTTATCATGCAGGTTCTGCGACCCCTCTCTACCCGGCCGCTCGAGGCACCGAAGCTCACTCGTACGTCGAGCGCTGAACTCGGTCCCGTTGAAGAGCGCCCCCTGCCGGCGTGGCTTCCGCCTGCGCGGACACTCGGCGGCTTTTACGTGGTGCGGGCGCTTGGGGCAGGCGCAGGTGGCTCGGTCTTCGTGGTCAAGCGCTCCGAAGAACGCGGCGACCCCAAGGCATCTCAACTCGCGCTCAAGGTTCCAGAGTACGACGGAAGCGCGGCTCGCTCGCTCTCCGAAGAAGAATTCTTGCGCATGTTTCGGCAAGAAGCGGGCGCACTGCTCGCTGTGCCTCCCCACGAGAATCTCGCGACTTTCGTCACGTTCGACGCGGGTGCGAAACCAAAGCCTGTTCTGGTGATGGAGCTCGTCGAAGGGCCGACGCTCGAGCGTGTTCTCACCAAGGGCGATATGGACTGCACGCGCGGACTCTTGCTTATCGAGGGCGTGCTTTCAGGTCTCGAAGCCATGCACTCCGTGGGCGTGGGCCATCTCGATGTGAAGCCTTCGAACGTGATCTTGAAGGAACGCGAAAACCAGCCGCAACAGCCCGTGTTGGTGGACTTTGGTTTGGCTGGAAGGCACGTGCGTCCGGGCTGTGCCACCGGCAACTACGGTGCACCCGAGATTTGGGGCTTGGTCCCCGATGGCGTGACGCCCACGCCGATGCCGGCAGATGTGTACGCGCTGGGCTGCGTCGCTTACGAGATCATGACGGGGCAGACGCTGTTTAGTGCCTCGAGCGAGATGGCGATGATTGCGGCGCACGTGAGCCACGACGGATCCCCAGCGCCGGTCGTAGCCCTTGCGGAAGAGTCCGATACGGCACCTTTTGCGGCGTGGTTGGCGCGTTGCCTGCGACAAGATCCACGGGACCGAGCCACGGTGCGCGAGCTGCGCCAAGGGCTCAAGGGACTTCGAGCGAGTCTGGAAGGCTGCGAGTGGCCGATGCCCTTGCCCGCAGACGTCTTCTGAGACTCAGCTGAAAACGATGGTCTTGTTGTTGTAGACCATGACGCGGTCTTCGACGTGCCACTTAACCGCTCGAGCGAGTGCGACTTTTTCCATGTCGCGACCTTTGCGCACGAGGTCGTCCACCGCGTCGCGATGGGACGTGCGAATCACGTCCTGTTCGATGATTGGGCCCTCATCGAGGTCGCTCGTTGCGTAGTGTGCCGTCGCTCCAATGAGCTTTACGCCGCGCTCGTAGGCACGGTGGTAGGGCTTTCCGCCCACGAATGCCGGCAAGAACGAGTGGTGGATGTTGATGATGCGGTTGGGGTAGCGCGCCGTAAACGCCGCACTCAACACCTGCATGTAGCGAGCAAGCACGATGAGGTCGATTCCCTCGCGCTCGCACAACTCCCACTGCTTCTGCTCTTGCTCAGCCTTGTTGCTCTTATCGATGGCGAATACGTGAAACGGCACGCCAAACTGGTCGGCCACGTGACGCAGATCCTCGTGGTTGCTGACCACCATGCTGATGGTGCACGAGAGTTCTCCGGCCCTGTGGCGAAGCAGTAAATCGTACAGACAGTGATCGTACTTCGATACGAACAGCGCGAGACGCTTCTGCGCGCTCCCGTACGAGAGTCGAAAGCTCATATCGAAGCGCTCGGCCACCTCGGCTAAGCCGCGCTCGAAGGCGACCCTATCCGTGTGCAGTTCTCGAATGTCGAAGCGGATGCGCTGGAAAAAAAGAGCTGCTTCGACGTCCGTGTGCTGGTCGGCGTCGATGATGTTGCAGCCGTATCCGTAGAGCAGTTGGGCCAGTGCAGCGACAAGTCCCTTGCGGTCCGGGCAGCTCACTAGAAGTGTGGCTAGCGTGCTCTGCTCGGAGCCGTCCGTCATGTATGGCCTTGTTTACGGGCTCGACGGGCGCGGACGGCCGCGGCGAGGTCGTCGAGTACCGGCACGGTTTCGCCAAAGCCAAGGCAAGCGTCCGTGATGCTCTGACCGTACACGGCCTGGCCAGCCTTGTAGTCTTGGCGTCCACCGACGAGGTGACTCTCAAGCATGACCCCGAAGATGCGGTTCTCGCCTGCCGTGAGCTGCTCGCTGATGGCGGCGATGACCTTGGGCTGGTTTCGATGGTCCTTGCTGCTGTTGCCGTGGCTCGCGTCGATCATGATGCGAGCTGGTTGCTTGGCAGACTCGAGGGCCTTCGTGGCCTGGTTCAGGTGCTCCGTGCTGAAGTTCGGCCCCGTGTTGGAGCCGCGCAGGATGACATGGCAGCGATCGTTACCCTTGGTCGCGACGATGGCGTGAATGCCCTGCTTCGTGACCGAGAGAAAGTGATGTGGGTGGCTTGCGGCGCGGATGGCGTCCACGGCGATTTGCACATTGCCGTCGGTTCCGTTCTTGAAGCCCACGGGCATCGACAAGCCCGAAGCGAGCTCACGATGAACCTGGCTCTCCGTGGTACGTGCGCCGATGGCGCCCCAGCTCACAAGGTCTGCAATGAACTGTGGCGTGATGGTGTCGAGGAACTCCGTGCCGCAGGGCACACCCATATCGAGAAGGTCGACCAGCAAGCGACGCGCAAGGCGTAGCCCCTTGTTGATGGCGAAGCTCCCGTCGAGATGGGGATCGTTGATGAGACCCTTCCAGCCCACCGTGGTACGTGGCTTCTCGAAGTAGACGCGCATGACGACCAGTAGGTCGTCCTTGAGTCGCTTGGCCTCAGCCGCGATTTTCTGACCGTACTCGCGTGCCGCATCGACATCGTGGATGGAGCAGGGGCCGACGATAACCAGCATACGGTCGTCTCGACCGTCCATCACATCGCGAACCTGGAGGCGCGACTCCGCGACAACGCGCGAGGCCTCTTCTGTGATGGGGATTTCTTCAATCAGGATGGCCGGCGGAATCAGCGGCCGAATCTTGTCGATGCGGAGATCGTCTGTCGCGTGGAAAGACATGGCTCAGTCCCGGAAGGTTATGGGTCGCGTGGAAGGACAATCTGGGGCTTGTGGGGGTGCCGCTTGTAGAGCACGACAACACGCCCGACGAGACCTGCAAGCTCCGCCTTGACCAAGGCCGGCAGCTGTTCGGAGAATTCGCTGCGCGCGAGGGGCGCTGTATCAAGGAGGCGAACCTTGATGAGCTCATGAGCCAGAAGGGCATCTCGTACGGCGTCGAGCACCGTGTCCGTAAGGCCTTCCTTTCCCACTACGACGGTGGGATTCATTGAATGGGCCTCGGCACGCAAAAAACGACGCTGTTTTCCCGACAAACTCATGGGTGCCCCACGGTAGCACTGCGCGCGTGTCTGCGCCCTCCGCGTTGTGACGCAGCAGGCTAAAGTCTGACGCGGTCATTGGACAGGCCGCGTCATGGCGTTTGCGGGGTCGATGGCCCAAACGAGCTTGCCGTTTTCAATCCATACGGCCTCCGCAGTCGCGAAGGAGACGGTCCGGCTGCGGGTCAGGAGCTGGGCGATTTCCCCGAGGGTCGGCATATGTCCGAAAGCAGCCACGTGTCCCGACAGCGCCGAGAGCTCGCGTACGGCGAGTTCGGCGGGCACCGTGTACGAGAGCGAGGGGAGGCTGATCACGGCGTCCGAAAAACCCAGGACGTGCGCAAAGATTTCGGCGGTTTGCACCGCGCGCACACGGGGGCTCGTGACGAAGCGGTCGAACTGGACGCCGCGCTGCTTGAGGCTCAGGGCGACCGCTCGCGCCTTGTCGCGCCCGCTTTTGGTCAAAGAGCGCGCGAAATCGTCAGTCTGACCCGCCGCCTGTGCAGCGTCTGAATGTCGCACCAGCAGAAGCCCCACGGTAAGCCCTCCGCGCGACCGATCCGTCGGGCTCGACCGCCCGGCTAGGCGCCGCGATGGATGCGACGATACAACGGACGGGGCTCGTCTGTCGCGGCTTGGTAGGTCACGCTGAAATCTTCGAGCGCACGAAGCGCGGCCTCGACATCCTTGCCTTCGGCGAGCTCCATGCTGTCGATGCCACACCGAAACATGTAAAACAGCTGATCCGCGAGCACTTCACCCACGGCCCGCAGCTCTCCTTGGTGCTTGAAGCGCTCGCGCAACAGGCGCGCCTTGGTGTAGCCGCGGCCATCGCCGAACTTCGGAAAGTGGATGGTGACGAGCGAGACCTGGCCCAGGAAGTCCTTGGCCTGGTGCACGTCGTCGCCGGGATCGAGCCGGATGCCGACTTTGCCGCTCTGGCCCTTTAGCAGGCCAGGCTCTGCGAGAACCCGCGCAAGTCCGAGCACGACGTCACCGGTTTCAGGAACGGGCTGGTTGTCCGCGATGTGCTGCCAAGCGTCGGAAGGAACGATTTTTTTGTTTTTAATGAGCGCCATAGAGGGCCTCCTTGAAGGGCTCCATGCCCACGCGTCGGTAG
>CAZEWA010000123.1:0-15821 GCA_964515685.1 uncultured Polyangiales bacterium
TTCGAGGGCGCGGGTGCCCAAGTTTTAGAGGAGACGTCATGGCGGAGTCTGAGGAACAGCGTTTGGCGCGCATCGCGCGTGAAGAGGCCACGTGGACCGGCCCCAAGTTCATCGGCCTCCTGTTTGCCACGCTCGCCGTCGCCCTCGTGGTCATCTACGGCATCGCGGCCTACCCCACGGAAAGCCGCCCGTTCTGGGACCTGACCTGGGAACCCTGGGGCAGCACGCCCAAGGCTGCGGACCTGCAGCCGAGCTCCGGCTCTGGCTTGGTACGCTGATTCTCGACGCTCGTAGGCTCCCTGGCTAACCCGTCCCCCTTTGGTGGGGCGACTTTTGGCAGCCAGGTCACACATGTATGCCATTGTCGGCGCGTGGCTACCCAGCGTAAGGCGGGTCTGCTACCCTGCGGCCCCATGGCGAACCGCGGCAAAGTGAGGGAGGGCGTCGACCCAACGGCGGCGACCCTACACGTCCCTGAAACGCAGACGCTCGCTGACAACAGCAAGCAGCTCACCCTCATCGACCGCAAGGCCAAGCAGTACAGCACGCCCCAGAAGCGACCTACCCCTGTCGAATCAGGCAAAGGCCTGGACCTACCAGGGCAGGAGTTTCTCCAGCGCTACCAAGCCGGTAAGCGCCTAGGAGAAGGCTCGATGGGCGAGGTCATCGCGACCCGCGATACGCGCATCTTGCGCAACGTGGCCATGAAGCGACTGCATCAGGAGCACCACACGGAGCGCCCTGACCTGCGCGACCGCTTCTTGCGTGAAGCGCGTGTGCAAGGCCAGCTCGAGCACCCGTCGGTGGTGCCCGTATACGACTTGGGTGTCGACCACGAGGGCCGCGAGTACTTCACGATGAAGCGCGTGCGCGGCAACACGCTCGAGCAAATCGTGCGCGGACTGCGCGAAAAGGATCCCGAGTTCACCGCCAAGTATTCGCGCCGCAAGCTGCTCACCGCCATGAGCCGCATCAGCCTGGCCGTAGCGTTCGCGCACGAGCGCGGTGTGGTGCACCGTGATCTCAAGCCATCCAACATCATGCTCGGCGACTACGGCGAAGTGCACTTGCTCGACTGGGGCATCGCCAAGATTATCGGTGTCGACGACCCCGGCATAGAAGACCGGGTGGACATCAGCCAAGACCGCGTACAGCGCACGGAAGTGGGCTTCGTCGTGGGCACCCCCGGTTACATGGCGCCCGAGCAAGCGCGCGGCGAAACACGCACCTACGGCGGGCGCTCCGACATCTACTCGCTCGGCACCATCCTGTTCGAGACCATGACGCTCGAGCGGATGCACGATCAGAAAGAGATCGAGCACATTTTGTTCTCAACGGTCAGCGGTGTGGAATGCCGGCCGAGTGTGCGCGCGGCGCATCTGGATCTGCCACCTGAACTCGACAAGATCATCCTCAAGGCCACGGCGCTAAACCCTGAAGGGCGCTACGTCACGGCGCGCGAGCTCAACGACGACCTCGAAAAGCTGCTCGACGGCGACCGCGACAGCACGCGTCGGGCGGAGATTGCGGCCGAGCACACGGCCAACGCCAAGGCAGCACTCGCCCTCGCGCGTCGCGGTGGCGAGACCGCCGAGGGGCAACACCGTCGGGCGGTAGGCGAACTCCTGCAAGCTTTGGCGCTCGAGCCGAACCATCCCGAAGCGCGCGCCACCATGGTGCAGCTTCTGCTCGAACCCGTAGAGCGTTTACCCGAAGGCGCTTTCGCCGAGCTACAAGAGGTCAACCGCCGGGATCGCGCACGCGCCAGCCGCGCCAATGGTTGGGCCTTCTTGGCCTGGGCCACAACGTTCCCACTCATGCTGGCGATGGGCCTACTCGAGCCCAACTGGCTGTTTGGCCTGGGTGCCGGTGTGATCGGCCTCATCGCCTACACCTGGTGGATGGCCACCAGCGGCCAGACGGCACCACGCTTCATGATGATAGGCCTGGGCTGCACGTTCGTCATCGTCGGTGCGATGAGCATGTTCTTCGGGCCGCTGTTCTTCGTGCCCGCGCTTAGCGTCATGGCAGCGACGTCTTACCTCGTAGCCATCCGAGCGAACACGCGCGCTCGAGCCTTGGTGCTCGCGGGCAGCTTGGCCTCGGTGCTCATTCCCACCATCGTGGTGCTGCTCGGACTCGTACCGAACCCTTACAGCTTCGAGGGGGGCGGCATCACCATCATGCCTACCTTCGTGAAGTTCCCGGAGCGCGCCACCTGGGCCTACCTGGTGGTCGCCAACTGCCTGACGGTGGTCATCGCCAACCTGCTGGTCGGCCGAGCCGTGGCTTCGCTCGTACGCGCGGAGCGACGCCTGTTTACGCAAGCCTGGCGCCTGCGCCAGTTCTTGCCCGAGCTCGCGCAGGAGCCAGCGCCACACAACGAGCGCACCGGCCGCTGAAGCGACACGCTGACCCGGCTGCGAGCATCTCCGCCCAGCGCAGCCAACGGCTCAGCCCGCCTGCAGCATGCGCAGCACAAGCTTCACATGGTGCTCCGCGAGCTCGTTCGCGTGCAACACGCCGTCGGGGCGATACCAGGTATAAGTGAACGTCACGAGGTTCATGATCGCGAGCGACGTGAGCTCTCGGTCTTCGACCACAAAGGCACCTGCTTCGGCGCCGGTCTTGAGCACCGCGGCCAGCGCATCGAGGAATGTTCGCTGCTCGCTCAGCACTTTCCTGCGCGTGGCCTCGCTGAAATTACTTTCCTCGCGCCAGAACACGGCGATGATGCGCTGCTCGTCGGTGACGAGCTTTGCGTAGTTGCGCACCATGTTGGCGACCACCTCGGCGGGCTCGCCGCCTGCGGAACTCGCACGCAACAGCGAATCTATCGCCATGCGCAGGACACGCAGCGCGATTTCCTCGAGGATGTCGTACTTGTTTTTGAAGTGGTAGTAGATGAAGGGCTTGGTCGCGCTGAGTTCGTCCGCGATGCTCTCCATGCTCGTCGCGCGGTAGCCATGTGCATAGAACAGCCGCGTGGCCGTTTCGAGAATGCGCTCGCGCTTGTGGGCACGGACTTCCGCTCGAAGATGCCCCTGCGCGTCGTTTGCTCCTGTGTCAGCCATCCCTCGGGTCCTCCAAAGCAGCGTGCGCGCGAGGGACGGACCCGTACAGGGAGATGACTACTCTGCCGCAGGCTCGTGCGCGTGACGATGCTCGCACGCTTCGGGCCTGGCTTCGATAGCCTTGAGGCCTGCATCCCGAAACAGCGCCTGGTCCGCATCCACCTCGGGATTCCCCGTCGTGAGCAGCTTGTCGCCGTAGAAAATCGAGTTCGCGCCCGCCATGAAGCACAGCAGCTGCGCCTCGCGGGACAACCCTTCCCGACCGGCACTGAGACGCACCATGGAGGTGGGCATCATGATGCGCGCGGTCGCGACCATGCGAACCAGCTCGAAGGGCTCGACCTTCGGCTGTTCCGAAAGGGGTGTACCTGGAACGGCCACCAACGCATTGACCGGCACGCTACCTGGATGAGGACGCATATGCGCAAGCTCGCAGAGCATCCCGCAGCGATCATCGATGGACTCGCCCATACCGATGATGCCGCCGCAGCACACGCTGATTCCTGCCTTGGAAACGCGGTCGAGCGTCTCGAGGCGATCGTCGTAGGTGCGCGTGGAAATGATCTTGCTGTAGTGCTCGCGCGACGTGTCGAGGTTGTGGTTGTACGCCGTGAGCCCAGCCTCTGCGAGACGCGATGCCTGGTCGTCGCTGAGCATGCCGAGCGTCGCGCAGGCCTCCATGCCTAGCTCCCGTACGCCCTGCACCATGGACACGACTTGATCGAAGTCCTTGCCGCGTGGATTGCGCCACGCCGCCCCCATACAGAAACGCGTCGCGCCGTTGTCCCGCGCGATCTTCGCCTTGGCCAAGACGTCTTCGACGCTCATCAGCCGCTCGGACTTGACGCCCGCGTCGTGATGACCGCTCTGAGGGCAATAGGCGCAGTCCTCGGCACAGCCGCCCGTCTTCACGGACAGCAGCGTGCACAATTGGACCGCACCCGCTTCGTGATGCTGACGGTGAATCTCTTGGGCTTTGAACACCAGCTCGACCAAGGGCAGGTCGTGCAAGGCGCGTGCTTCTTTGAGGGTCCAGTCGTGACGAACGGTGGGCATTGCAGCAGAATTAGCGAACTCCCAAGGCTCGGGCAAGTCGCCCGGACATCACGCATGAAGTCGGCTACGCTGGGGCGCTCGGAGCTAGCCACGCACTTCGTGCTGGTTTCGTGATTCGTCGCACGGTACAAGTCCTAGCTCGGGCTTCTGAGACAAGAGCGGGCGCAGGCAGAGAATCGAGATGTCACGCGGCGACGCCGATCCATCCCACGCTGACGCAGCTCCTGGCACGACCGAAGGTTCGATGAGCGCCTTTGCGCCGGTTCCTGCGCTTTCCTTGCTCGCTGCAGGGGCAGCCGTCCTGCACGTGCTGGTCTACCAGCTGATCCTGCCCCTACTCGTCAGCCAGAAGGCGGCCCTGCCCACATTGCTTCTGTGGTGCGCGCCCTTCTCGCTCAATCTGGCTGCCGCGGCAGGCCTCGTGGCCCTGACCTCGTGCGTTATCGACATCGTGAAGACCAAGGGGCTCGCCGACTCGTCCCGGCGCCTGCTCATCGCGTTTCTCTCGTGCATCGTGCTCTCGACCGTCACCTTGGCCACCTTTCTGCCTGCAGGCAGGGTTACACCCCAGCAAATTTTGGTGGCTGCGGGCGCCCTGCACACGCTCAACGCGCAGCTTGCGGTGACTGCGGTGCGTGCCGTGCAGTCGTTGGCGGGCCGCACCACGGTGCTCCTGGTCGCCGCGAGCTCCCTGTTTCCCCTGGTATCGCTGCTCTTGCGACACCTGCCGAGCGCCCAAGGTGTGGCGCCCGAGGGGTCTGCCACCTTGCACGGCCTCGGCGAGTTCGCGTTTCTGCTCGTGCCCTTGGCCGCAGCCTTCGTCGTGATCCCATGGGACGACACGCCCTCGGCCCGCAGCGCGCGCAGGGCGGGCACCATCGCAGTCGCGGTGATGGCGCTCGCTTTCGCCGCAGCGGCTCGCATGCCGCAGCAGCTCTACGGACACCTGCTTTACACGTCGCTGCGCCTGGAGTGGGCGCTCAATCGCGCATCGCTTGGCTACGCCGTGCCTGTGAGCCTAGCAGTCGGCGCCGCTACGGCGTCGCTCGTAAGCCGCGACAAACGGCACCAACAGGGCGGCGCAGGGCTGTGGCTGTGGCTTGCAGGTGGCTACAACCCGCTCACGCCGGGGCGCCTCCTCATGACCGCACTGGCAGCCATGCTCCTGTGTCGCGCAGCGCTCTCGCTCGGGCTGAACCGCACGCAAGAGCCGACCAAGCCCCCCTGACGAAACCGGGCCGCAGCGTCCCTAGCGCCCTGTTTACGTAAGGCAAATCGCGCGTGACAAGCGTCGGGACTCACAGCGCTGCGAGGACTTTCCGCCGCGAGCCATGAACTCGCCGACGGTGTGCCACTCAGTTCTTGGCGACCAGCGCGTAAACGCGTGCCACGGCGTCCTCGAGCTTGTCCGCGTCCGTACCGCCCGCCTGCGCGAAATCGGGCCGTCCACCGCCGCTCCCGCCCACGAGCGCCGCGCACTCTTTGACGAGGCCGCCCGCCGGAAAGCGCTTGGTGAGCTCCTTAGAGACGGCGCACACGATGCTGACCTTGCCCTTTTGTCCCTTGCTCCCGAGCATGATCACGGCCGGCTGCAGCTTGTCTTTGAGCTGGTCTGCGTACTGGCGAATGGCGTCTTGATCGGCGATGTCCACCACCGCGCCGAGCACGCGGAAGTCGCCCATGTCTTTGGCCTGGGAGGTAAGATCCCCGCTGCCACCCGACAACAACTGTTGCTTGAGTTGGTCGACTTCCTTTTTGAGCTGCTTTTGCTGGCCCAACACGCGTTCGACGGCTTCGTGCACCTGCAACGGCGGTGTCTTGAGCTTCTCGCCAGCCAGTGCGAGTTCAGTCTCGAGCTTGCGCACGTGGAGCAATGCGTTGCGCCCAGTCGCAGCCTCGATACGTCGCACACCCGCGGCAAGGCCGCCCTCGCTGAGAATTTTGAACAGGCCGATATCGCCCGTACGGCTCGCGTGCGTGCCACCACACAGCTCGATGGAATCCGGAGAAATGGTGAGCATGCGCACCTCGGCGCCGTACTTCTCCTCGAAGATACCGATGGCGCCACGCGCCTTGGCTTCCGCCATCGGCAACACGTGCGTGGTGATCTCGTGGTTGTCGAGGATGCGCTCGTTCACGAGGTCCTCGATGCGCTGCAGCTCTTCCGCACCCAATGCGCGCGTGCCGGCGTAGTCGAAGCGCAGGCGCTCAGGGCCCACCAAGGAACCCTTTTGCATGGCCTGCTCACCGAGCACCGTACGCAAGGCGAAGTGGAGTAGATGGGTCGCGCTGTGATTGCGACGGGTTGCCACGCGCAGCGAAACGTCTACCGAAAGCTCAGCGCTATCGCCGACCCGCAGCACGCCGCTCTTGACCCTGCCCTTGTGCACGAAGAAACCGTCGAGCGGCTTCAGCGTATCGAGCACCTCGAACACACCTTCCTTGGTGCGGATTTCGCCACGATCCCCGACCTGGCCACCCGACTCCCCGTAGAACGGCGTGACATCGGTCACGAGCTCGCCCTCCGCACCTGAAGGCAAGCTTTGCACGCGCCCACCTGCGCCGAGCAACGCGCGCAACGTGCCCTGTGCGTGCTCCTTGTCGTAGCCGAGGAACTGCGTCTTCCCGAGCTCTTCCACGAGCTTCTGGAACTCGCGCTCCACGGCCTTTTCGCCAACCTTGCTGCCCTGACTGCGCTCGCGGGCAGCTTCCATCTCGTGCTCGAAGCCCGCCTGATCGATGACGAAGCTCTGCTCGTTGCCGATGACTTCCTGCAGATCGAGTGGAAAGCCGTAGGTGTCGTAGAGCTTGAAGGCCACGCTTCCCGGTAGCATGCGCTTGCCGTCTTGTGCGATGTCCCAGGTCTTGTTCTCGGCGATGAGATCAAGGCCGCGGTCGAGGGTCCTGCGGAAGCGCTCTTCCTCTTGCTTGGTGATGTCTTCGATAAGCGCACGGCGCTCGACCAACTCCGGATACGAAGCCCCCATCAGGTCGACGACCTTGAGCGCTGCGCGATGCAAAAACAGATCGCTGATGCCGAGGCGATGACCGTGACGAATCGCCCGGCGCATCACGCGGCGCAACACGTAGGCGCGACCATCACGATCCGGAAAGATGCCCTCGGCGATCATGAAAGCCGTGGTACGTGCGTGATCCGCAATGACGCGCATCGACACATCGTCTGGTGCCAGCGTGCCACCGTAGGGCTTGCCGGAGATCTCACTCGCGAGGTTCACCAAGGGGCGCAGCAGGTCGGTGTCGTAGTTCGAGCGCACGCCTTGCAGCACGCAGGCCATACGCTCGAGACCGGCACCGGTGTCGATGGAGGGCGCAGGCAGCGGCGTGAGCGTGCCGTCGCTCGACCTGTCGAACTGCATGAACACGTGGTTCCAAAGCTCGACCCAACCGCTCCCGTCTTCGCTGGGCTCGTCGCCCATCTTCGAGACATCGGGCGTGCCGTCGCCGAACCAATAGAAGATCTCGCTGCTAGGTCCGCAGGGGCCCGTGTCGCCCATGGACCAGAAGTTGTCTTTGGCTCCGAACGCCTGGATGCGATCGTCCGCGAGCCCGCTGACCTTGCGCCAGATCGTCTGCGCCTCTTCGTCCGCCGGCAAGGCTCCCTCGCCGCCGAAGTACGTGACGAGCAGCCTGTCCTTGGGAATCTTGAGGACGTCGACGATGAACTCCCAGCCAAAGCGGATCGACTCGGCCTTGAAGTAGTCGCCGAAGGAGAAGTTCCCGAGCATCTCGAAGAAGGTGTGGTGGCGCGCGGTGACGCCTACATTTTCGAGATCATTGTGCTTTCCGCTGATGCGAATACACTTTTGCGCGCTCGTGGCCCGCTTCTGCTCACGCTTCTCCCGGCCCGTGAAGACGTCCTTGAACTGCACCATGCCTGCATTGACGAACATCAGGGTCGGGTCGTTCGAGGGAACGATCGAGCCTGAGGCGACGACTTCGTGGCCCTGCTGCCTAAAATATTCGAGGAACGCGGTCCGGATGTCCTGAGAACTCTTCATGGGTTCCGATTGAGTACCGCTCGAACCTGCGGTCGTCCACGCAGCACAGGTCGCTTGTGTCGGGCAGACCCAACGTTGTCCCGTTCTCGCACCACAGCGCCCCATCTCGCTCGCAACACATTGCAAGCCACGGTCGATATGCGCTAAATAGAACAACCACTGAACAAAAAATCCGTTCTTTTTGTTCAGGCTTCGCAGTCCATCGCCGCGTCGACCCTTCAACCCATCGCTTTCACTCGAGAATCACCATGCTCACCTGCCTTCGCGTCCGTGACCTCGCCATCATTGAGCAGCTCGAAATCGAGCTGGGACCGGGCTTGAACGTCCTCACGGGCGAGACGGGCGCAGGTAAGTCCATCCTGGTCGACGCGCTCGAGCTTTTGCTCGGCGGCAAGGGTAAGGCGGAGCTCGTGCGATCGGGAGCGGCCCAGGCCGAGGTCGAGGCGCTATTCGACCTCGATCAAGACCCCGGTTTGCGAGAAAAGCTGCGCGCCCTGGAGCTCGAGTGCGAAGGCGAAGTGGTCATTCGGCGCGTGCTTTTGCCCAACGGGCGCACGCGGGCCTTCGTCAACGGGCGCATGGCCACGGCCCAGCAGCTCAGCGAGATTTCGCGCGGCCTCGCCGACATCTCCTCGCAGCACGAGCACCACACGCTGACGAATGCGAGCACCCACCTCGGCTACCTCGACGCCTTTGCGCAGCTTGGGCCCCAACGCGAACGGGCTGCCCGGGCCTACTCGGTTTTGCGTGAGGCGCACGGCGCGCTGCAAGCCTTCGAACAGCGTGTGCACGACCGCACGCAGCACGAGGATTTGTTGCGGTTTCAGGTACGAGAGATCGAAGAAGTGGGCCCGCGCATCGGCGAGGAAGTCGAGCTCACCGAACGGCGGGACAGGCTCAAGCACGCCGGTGCCCTGATGCAGCTCTCGGGCGACGCCGCCGACGCCTTGTACGAACGCGACGGCTCCGTGACCGAAGTGCTGTCGCAGGCGAGCGCCCACGTGGCAGAAGCCTCGGCACTCGATGGCACCTTGCGCGAGCTGGCGCAGCAGCTCGAAAGCGCGCGCGCCCAGCTCGAAGATGCCGCACGAGAACTCAGCCGTTACACGCGCAGTGTGCAGGTCGATCCGGAAGCCCTCACCGAGCTCGAAGAGCGGCTGCACGCACTCCAAAAGCTCAAGCGTAAGTACGGCGGCAGTGTGGAGAATGTGCTCGCGCATCTGACGACGAGCCAGAAGGAGCTTGCTCAGCTAGACGATCACGAAGGCACGCGTCAGCAGCTTCGTGCCGCCTACGAGGCCAAGCTGGAAGACGCCCGCGGCATCGCACGCGAGCTCAGCAAGGCCCGCAAGCAGGCAGCGGACAAGCTCGCAACTGCCATCAGCGATGAGTTGCGTTCGCTCGGCATGGGCGGCGCACGCATCCTGGTCGATGTCTCGCCCATGGAAGGCAAGGCCGGCGAGCTCGAGGTCGATGGCGCGCGGCTGTCTGCGCAGGGCATCGATCGGGCCGAATTCCTCATCGCCCCCAATCGCGGCGAGCAAGCACGCCCGTTGAGCAAAGTCGCAAGCGGAGGCGAACTGAGTCGCGCCATGCTGGCCATCAAGCGCGTACTGGCTGGGCTCGGACCGGCCGGCATGTACGTGTTCGACGAAGTCGATAGCGGCGTCGGCGGCGCCGTGGCCGAGGTCATCGGGCGCAAGATCCAAGAGGTGTCAGAGCACCGTCAGGTGTTGTGCATCACGCACCTGGCGCAGATCGCTGTGTTTGCCGAGACGCACCTCAAGGTGCAGAAGGCGAGCGTCGGCGAGCGCACAGTGAGCACCGTGAAAAAGCTCAGCAAGCGCGAGCAGGAAGAAGAAATCGCGCGCATGCTGGGTGGGCTCAAAATCACGGCCAAAACCCGCGCGGCTGCAGCGGAGATGCTGCGCGAAGCGCGGGTCGAGGCCTGAGGCAGAGCCGGACTGGGCTGCGCGAACTCAGGGCAGCTTGATCTTATCGAGCTTGCGCTTGAGGAGTTCCTTCGTGTCGCCGAAGCCCTGCTGCACAAGGCCGTAGAGCTTGTCGACCGAGCCTTCGGCCTTGGCCTGCTCGCTGTTGGTCAGCTCGCCCCAGATGATCTTGGCTCGTCCCTTGAGCTGCCCCAACATGCCCCGCACTTGATCCTGATTCATGGCAATCCCCCGTGTACGTCAGACGCCGGTGGTTCAAGTCCTTCGTCTTTCGCGCGTATTACAATGAAATCTTCTTGAGTACAAGTGGGATTGTCTCCGGCCGCAAGGCGGCGATCCCGCGGCTGCATCTCGCATCGACAGGGCTCAAGACAGGCTATGTCCCCACCTACCGTCCGGTCCTCCCTGTCTTTGGGCCACCCACGCCTCTGTCAGCCACCACGGATACTTTGGGGGCGACCGGCTCCCCCGCACCGCGCCCAAGCGGGAACGAAAATCCCACATTCTATCGGGAACATCCGCGTTTAACCCACATTGCGCCCTGGCCCGGAGCGGCGTTTCGCGGAGCTTTGGCGCAGTGCGCCAAGAAAACCCCGCACAGGCGGCGAACCACGCGCTCGCATGGCCTGTGGACTAGCTTCTATAGGCCTATCCGCGCCTGCCCTGGCCTCCGCCTACCTTTCCTCCCATCAGCCCGTAATTTTCGTTACGTTTTTGTTTCGCTCGCAATAACTTTCAGCGTAATTGCTCCCACGCGGGGACTAGCCAAGCATGGCCTTTGCGGGCTAACGATTGCGTATGCTCTTGAAGACTCCCGTGTCGACTCCGTGGGCTACACCACGCACACGGCGCCTTCTGAGCCCGGCGAGCATCCTCGTCGGGCTCTTGTTGGGCGCAGCGATTGTGCGGTGGCGTTTTCCGGCTGCGTTTGCGGCTAGCCCCAAGGCCCCCGTACTGCTGCTCGTAGCGGCGGTGGCTGCCGTCGTCGCCTTCGGTCTGCACAGGCTGTCCCTGCGAGCCGCCTCGCGCTCCCGAGAGCAGCGCCTCGCGGAAGAGGCGGCGCTCGAGCTCGAGCAAATCCGGCAGGGCGACACCGACCTGCGCGCAGCCATCGCCCGTCACCAAGCCGCCCTCGAGAGCCTGAGCGGTGGCTTCGTCATCCTCGACCGGCTCGACCGCTACATCCATGTGAGCCCGGGCGCGTCGCGCGTACTCGGATGCGAGGGGCTGCGCCTCGGTCGCCGGCTCTTCCACGACTTGAGTGAGAAAGACGCGCAGACCTTCTACGTCGCCCTAGCGCGCGCCAAGCAATCGGGCCAGCCGGAAGAAGTCGAGTTCAGTTGCGTGCAGGCCTCGCGCTGGCTCGCCTCGCGCATCCAGCCCAGCGGCGAAACCACCACCATTTTCTTTCGCGACATCAGCGAGCAGCGTTCGACGCTCGAGCGCGTGCGAGAGGCCGAGGACTCGTTCCGACTGTTCACCGAGAACGTGCAGGATGTGTTTTGGGTAGTCGACGTCCCAGAAAGACGTCCGGTCTACGCAAGCCCCTCATGGGAGCAGCTCACAGGCCTTCCTGTGTCTTTCTTCCACGACAACCCGCGTGCTGCGCTCGAGCTCGTACACCGCGCGGACCGCGAACGCGTATGCGAACACCTACTTCGTTGTGGAGCCGACGCGCAAAGTCAGCGCTGCGAGATCGAGTTCCGCATCGTGCGGCACGACGGAGAGACCCGCTGGATCCACCAACGCTCGGTCGCCATCCACGACGAAAACGGTCAGGTCACGCGCCTGTCGGGCTTTGCGAGCGACATCACCGTGCGCAAGCAAATGGAAGCCAATTTACGCAGTAGCGAGATGCGTTTCCGCAGCCTGTCGGACTCTTCCCCGGTCGGTATCTTTCGCACAGACCTCCACCAACGTGTGCTCGACGTCAACAAACGCCTGCTCGAGATCTGCAATCTGCCGAACACCTCGGTGACGAATCGGAGGCTCATCGACCTGATTCAGGCCGACGACCGCGCTCGCGTGCTCGACCAGTGGTTGCGCGTAGACCGTGAGGGGGCTTGGGAATGTCGTCTCGCCTCGACCGGTGATTCGGTGCGCACCGTTCTCATGCGAGTGGCTGCCGATTACGGGCCCGAGGGAGAGCAAGTCGGCTACATCGGGACCCTGTCGGACCTGACCGAGTACCGCGAAGTGCAGAACCGTCTTGCAATGAGTGAGCGTATGGCGTCGCTGGGCACGCTGGCAGCCGGCGTCGGACACGAGATCAACAATCCGCTCACCTATCTGATGTGCAATCTCGAGCTCGCGCAGCATTCCCTCGCTGCGCTTGCACAAGACGCGTCCCCCGCAGCACGCATCGAGCGCACGAGCCAGTTTCTGCGCATCGCCTTGGACGGCTGTTGCCGCATCCGAGACATCGTTCAAGAACTGCGAGTCTTCGGTCGCTCCGAGAACGAACACGTCGGCGCCGTCGATGCTACCGCGTGCGTCGAGACCGCCCTGAACATCGCCTTCAATCAAGTGCGACACCGGGCGCGCATCATTCGCAACTTCGAGAACATCCCCCGCGTGCGTGCAGACGAAACACGCCTCGGCCAAGTATTTTTGAATCTCATCGTCAATGCGGCGCATGCGATCCCCGAAGGGCACGCGGACCAAAACAGCATCACCATTTCTTCGCGTTTGGACGAAGCCAATCAACGCGTGGTGTTCTCGTTCTCAGACACCGGAACGGGCATCGCCCCAGAGCTTCGCACTCGCATTTTCGACCCATTTTTCACGACAAAATCCGTAGGCGAAGGCTCTGGGCTCGGCCTCTTCCTATCGCAGCAAACCCTGCGCAGCTACGGCGGGAGCATCGAGCTGGAGAGCGAAGTCGGGCGCGGCAGCACGTTCCACGTTGTACTCTCGCTCGCGGACACAAATCCGCTGGAGTCGAGCCCGCCTATCCCGGAAGAACCCCTGTACTCCCTGCCACGCTCGCGCATCCTCGTCATCGACGACGAACGCGAAGTCGGCCTCGCCATCTCAGCCATGCTCGACGCAGACCATGAGGTGTGCGTCGTGGAGCAAGCCTCGCAGGCACTGCAACTGCTTGAGTCGAGCAGTTTCGATCTGATTCTTTGCGATTTGATGATGCCCACCATGAACGCCTGTGAATTTTTTCGCGCGCTGCAGCGCGAATCGCCAGACCACATAGCTCGCGTGTACTTCATGACAGGCGGTGCATTCACCGATGCCACGCGCTCTTTCCTCGCCGAGGTAGAGCGCCCGCTTATCCACAAGCCATTCAGCTTGGCGAGCCTCAAATCTGCGGTGCAGCAAGCCTTGGACCTCAGCGCTCGCGAAGCGGCCTAACGGCTCCCGCACCAAGCCCGCAAGCGCTCTATTCGCCGGCAGCCACGAGCGGCAGCAACGCGTGAGACCGCCGCTCACGGGCGCTGTCGAACAAGTTCATCCTGCTGTCGACTGCCACGATCTCACCGGGCCGCATGGCCTGCCACACGTTCTCGCCACTCAAGGGCTGGCTCGAGAAGATCAGATGGTTGACTTGCCCGTCGAGCGCCGGCGCTTCGCATGAAGCCGACAAGCTCGGGCAAGCTCCGCGGTCGCTGCAGCGGGTCTTGTGCGTGGAATAGTGCAGCTCCTTGCCGCCTTGCACGCCCACCATGGTCCCACCGTCGGTGAGAATGCAGGTTAGGAGACTCGTGCTGCTAGCCTGAGCGTCTGTGGATTCGATATCGCAAATCGAACGCACGAGCTCGAGCGCAGAGGTCAGAGACGACACCACGTCCGACAGCTCGTAACGCGAAGAAAGCGCGCCGTAACGCAAGAGCTGCGTGAGCACGAGAAAAAACACGACCTCGCTGTCGGTGTCTCCCAAGATGTAGCGGCGTAGTCGCGGCGAAACGGCCTGCACGAGCGTCTCGCGATGCTCTGCAAAGTTCGGCACGTCGCCATTGTGCGCGAATACCCAGCGCCCGTGCTGGAAGGGATGGCTATTCAGCACGCTCAGCGTGCCTTGGGTCGCCTTACGCACGTGAGCAAGCACCGTCTCACTCGCCACCACGCCGCTGACCCGCTGAAACACGCGGTCGCTCAGCGCAGACACCGCACTGCGCGTCAAATGCGGCGTGCCCTCCACGTAGTAAGCAACGCCCCATCCGTCTGGATGCTGCTGGGACAAAGTGCAAAGCGCGTTGTCAGCCTGCACCAAGGAACGGTGCACCTGGCTTTGAAGCACACTGCGAAATCCAAACAGGCGACACATGGTTCGACGTCCGGCGTGGAGTCGACTGTGGCCCACGTAAACCGTGAGCTCAGTCGACGCCCGCTCAGCTTACTACAAGTTTCAGTAGCGGTAGTGTTCCGGCTTGAACGGACCGCTCTGCGAGATACCGAGGTACTCGGCCTGCTTCTGGCTGAGCTTCTCGAGCTTGACTCCGAGCTTGGGCAAGTGGAGCGCCGCAACCTTCTCGTCGAGGTGCTTCGGAAGAACGTAAACCTGGCCCTTCGCGTACTTCTGCGTCTCGCCCCACAAGGTGAGCTGAGCGAGCACCTGGTTGGTGAACGAGCAGCTCATCACGAAGCTCGGGTGACCCGTGGCGCAGCCCAAATTCACGAGGCGGCCGCTGGCGAGCACGATGATCTTCTTGCCGTCGGGGAACACGTAGTGGTCCACCTGGGGCTTGATGTTTTCCTTCTTGATCTCGGGGTTATTATCGAGCCAAGCGATCTCGATCTCCGAGTCGAAGTGTCCGATGTTACAGACGATTGCCTCGTTCTTCATCACCTGAAGATGACGGCTCGCGATGACGTCGACGCAGCCCGTGGCCGTGACGAAAATCTCGCCCATCGGAGCGGCCTCGTCCATCGGCAACACCTGGTAGCCTTCCATCGCGGCCTGCAGCGCGCAGATGGGGTCCACCTCGGTCACGATGACGCGTGCGCCCAGGGCGCGCAGGGCCTGGGCACTGCCCTTGCCCACGTCGCCGTACCCAGCGACCACGGCCACCTTGCCGGCGAACATCACGTCGGTTGCCCGCTTGATGCCGTCGCCCAAGGACTCACGGCAACCGTACAGGTTGTCGAACTTGCTCTTGGTCACGGAGTCGTTGACGTTGATGGCAGGGCAAAGCAGCGATCCGGTCTTTGCCATGTCGTAGAGGCGGTGTACGCCCGTGGTGGTCTCTTCCGAGAGGCCGCGGATGGCATCCGGACCTGAGAACATCTCGGGATACTTGTCGTGGACGAGCTTGGTGAGATCTCCACCATCGTCGAGGATGAGGTTCGGTCCCTTGCCACCGGCGAACGCCAGGAGCTGCTGCTCCATGCACCAGTCGGCCTCTTCGATCGTCTGACCCTTCCAAGCGAACACGGGAATGCCCGCCTTGGCGATGGCTGCCGCGGCGTGGTCCTGCGTCGAGTAGATGTTGCAGCTCGTCCAGGTGACCTCTGCACCGAGCGCCGTCAGCGTCTCGATGAGCACGGCGGTCTGGATGGTCATGTGCAGACAGCCTGCAACGCGAGCGCCCTTGAGCGGCTGCTGCGCTCCGAACTCGCGGCGAAGCTCCATCAGACCCGGCATCTCGGTCTCAGCTATCTGGATTTCCTTGCGGCCCCAGTCAGCGAGGCTCAGGTCTGCAATCTTGTAGTTTTCTGCCATGTTCTCTCTCCCGACGTAGTGAACGTCTTCGGCCAAATACGCCGATTAA
>CAZEWA010000124.1:0-15749 GCA_964515685.1 uncultured Polyangiales bacterium
TCTGTGCGAGGCTGGTAGTAGACTACGTTCAGTGTCATTGGCAGGCGCGAGCGGACCTTTTCAGTTTGGTAAGCGAGGCGATACACAAGGCGCGTTTCTCCGCAGTGGGTGGGCGCAAACACGTCGCGGTCGAGTCGATTGACCACTGCGATAAGCTCAAAGTGCGCGCTCTGCGAGTGCAGCCAATCCACGTCAAACAAACGATGCGTAAAGCGCATGCCCACGCCTGCTCGCGCGTCGCCTCTCTGAAGGCTTACGATGTCCCGGCGCAACAGAGCTTCGAGGGCCGACAGGCGGGGTGCCTCGCGGAGTTGCGCGAGCGACTGTCCAGGGCGCTCGAGTACGAGTTGTGCAAACGAAAGTCCCTCCTGTTCGAGGGCCGAGAGCACGGCGGGGTCGGTGATAAGAAGCGCTGGGGCGGTTCGCTCTTCCGCCGAGTGCAGGTCGGCGGCGAGTACTTTTGGGGGAGGCGCCTCATGAGGTCGAGCTTCTTCTCTAAGGGGCGTGACCCCTGCCTCGACGTTTCGGCGCTGGCTCGACACCTCGCGACAGGCAGAGGCCCAGCTCAGGACCCCGAGAAGCAAGACTATTCGGCTGCGCGTCGCGTTCACTTCGCCATCCTACTACGGGCGCCTAGTGCGTATGCATTACGGACGCTGAGCTGCGCCCAGGCCATCCTGCAACCTTATGACGCCTGCTTTTAGATCGTACGGCCAGGCTGGCCTCGCCCTGGGCTTTATCGCGCTGCTCGCCGCCTGTGGGGACGGAGGTAGCCAATCAGAGGGGGGCAAGCCTACTCCGACGACACCCGCGAAGGCGGTGGCGACCGACGTGGGCGAGCCGCTCGAGGAGCCTGTGACGTCGCGTGTCGGCCCGGAGGGCGGGACGCTCGAGTCGGAAGACGGCAGACTGCGCATCGTCGTCCCGGAGGGCACCTTTGCCGAAGAGCAAACCCTGAGCATTCAAGCCGTGGAAAACCGTGCGCACGGCAAGGTGGGCTCTGCGTTTCGGCTCGGACCCGAGGGCGCGACGTTCGCGAAGAAGGTACGGCTCGAGTTCTACTTCAGCGAAGAAAATGTGCTCGGCACCGCGCCCGAGCTCTTGAGCGTGGCGTCTCAAACCAAGCAAGGCTTTTGGGCGCTCCATACAGACGCAAGCCTCGATACAGACGAGCGGACGATGGCGGTCGAAGTGGATCACTTCAGCGATTGGTCGCTCGTTGCCGGAGCGCAGCTCTCTCCAAGCTACAAAACCATCAAGCCTGGCGACAGCGTGGAGCTAGAGGTCGTCGTGTGCGAGAGTGTCGATGCGGAGGAGGGGCTCGCTACGCTGCTCACGGCCTGTCGCCCAAGCGAAGTCATCTCGAAGTTGGTGAAGAACTGGTCTGTGAACGGCAACGTGGGCGGAAGCAGTGAGACCGGCACGGTCACCGTGAAGGAGGACAAGGCAGGGGTCTACACCGCGCCCGCGAAGGCTCCAGCTGCCAATCCCGTGGCGGTGTCGGCGGAGTACACGGCGCTCGACGGCGCACGCATTACGCTCGTGGCAAACGTCTTGATCCAGCCAGGCCTCTGCCCAGGCATCGAGCTGTTCGAAGGCTGTCAGTTCGACCTGAAGGCGGTGAACGGAAGTGCGCTTCCTTACAAAGACTTGCCCCGTGAGGACTGGGAAAACCAGGAAAACGTGATCTCCGGCGTGCTCAACCTAAAAGACCAGGATGGCAATGGCGAGGGAACCTTCAGCATGCGCCATGTCTGGGTGGAGGAGCGCCCCTCGAGCGAGCTTGCGCAGTTCATTCAGATCGCTGGCAACTTCACCAGCAAGAGTGACGGCAGCATAAGCTTCGAGCTGTTGGGCGGTGGCGGCTCGTTCACAGGCACATTGATGAACGGTGAGATGGTGCTCGAGGGCTGCCCCCTTTCCACGAAGAACGCGAGCATCGAAGCGCAGCTCACGTTCGCGCAATGAAGGGAGCCAAGCGCGCGTGGCAGCCTGCGGGATTCCCGGCGCCCTAGGGACCGGTTTGCGCTCTGGCCCAGGCTGCGTTACGCGGTCGGGCACCGTCGTGAGCCAAGCCCAAGCCCTTTCTGTCGATGCGTTCAGCGCATGTGTCCTTGCGCTCCACACGAAAAGTCGGGAGCTGCCGGTGCGCGCCTTCCAAGCGTTTGCGTTCGAGCGCATTAAAGAAGTTATCCCTTTCGACTCTGGCCTTCTGGCACGAGGTACGGTTCAGGGCGCTGTGCCCTATGCCCACGACTTTCATCTCGATGGCCAGTCCCCCGCCCTGATGGAGAGCTGGGAGCAAATCAAAGGCCTTGATAAAGTGACGTTTGAGACCGTCGGAAATCCTGGGCACAGCCGCGCCTATGTGACGTCTGAGGTGTACGCGGACGCGCCGCCTGTGTTGGCCCACTGCGAGCGATTTTCGATTCGGCATTTGCTCTCTACGGCATCCATCGCGCAGCGCGCAGGGAGCTATGGCGTGCTGTCTCTCTACCGGCACGATGTGGCGCATCCGTTCTCCGAGGCCGAACGCGCCATGATGGAGCTGCTCGTTCCGCATGTCTGGGAGAGCTCTCGCCAAGCGCACCTGACCTCGCTGCGCAACGTGACGCGTGCGCCCGCCCAAGCGGCTCACTCGGCCATCATCAATCGCATCGGCATCGTGTTGGAGGCAGAGCCTGCGTTCGTCGACCTATTGGCGCAGCGCTTTCCCGAGTGGAACGGCCCCGGGCTACCGCGCAGTCTTTTGGAGCTAGCGAAGCTACATGCACCGGAACGACGCTCGATAGGCACGCTGACCTTTTGGGTCGATCCCTCGTCCGATGTTTCCTTGGTGCGTGCGCGAGCCCTTTTGCCGGTCGACTCGCTCAGCGACCGCGAGCGCGAGGTGGCTGAGCTGTTTGCATCCGGGGAGAGCACCAAGGAGACCGCACACAAGCTTGGCATCGCGGCCAATACCGTGCGCGTGCACGTGAGCCGCATCTACGAGAAGCTCGGCGTAGTCAACAAGGCCGAGCTTGCTTCGATGCTGGCGGGGCTCGAATAGCCGCGAGCAGCCGCGTGGTTCTACGGCCTACGTGCTGTATGTTCAGCTCGTATCCGGGGACGCGCAATCTCGCCAAAATCGCGTCTGTCGCACGCGTCACGTCTCGAGCATAGGTCTGAGGCCACGCTACATCGGACCGAAACCGCGCCAAAACGGCACGTGCGCATCTGTCTCACTGAGACGCTTGAGCTCCCTTCCTGGCTTCCAGACCGCCCTCGCCGAGACAACAAGACTCCACGCCAGAAAGCGTTGCGTCTACGAGGTGATCGAAAAAATCGATGTCCCGCGAGATGGCACCCTTTGAAGCGCGTCATTTGGGTTCCGACCCCCAAATCGCTGCTCGCCTGAATGCTATGGCGCTCCGATAGACCTCCCATCCTGATACAGTCCTGCCCGTCTCAAGACTCACTTGTCCACTTACTCAATTTGGACTGAACCGGACAAGACTATCCTTCCCGCTCTGTACGCCGCACCCCGTACGTCTCACATGGCGTACGTGTTGCACGCCTTACATTGTCCATGGCGGCACTCTTCCCTCGTTGGTCCAATACATTGTACGGGATGGGGATAGCGGCCCTGATTGCTGGCGGGACAAGCACGCTGGCTGCGCCGATGCTGTACGTGCGGACCGAATACGGAGACTACAAGCATGTCGCACTCGAGCAGCCGGTGGCCTTCGATCACCGCCATCATGTTCGAGACGATGGAATTCAGTGCCTGTATTGCCACGCAAAAGCGGCCTCAGAAGCCAATGCGGGCATACCGACCACGGAGGTTTGCATGGGCTGCCATGCTCAGATTTGGCCGGAAAGTGAGCTGCTCGCGGCAGTGCGCGAGAGCTACTTCAGCGGCACCCCGATCTCCTGGAACAAGGTTCATACCTTGCCCGACTTTGTGTACTTCCACCATGGGGTCCATGTGACCCACGGCATTCCGTGTTCTCGCTGCCATGGGCAGGTGGAGAACATGGCGCGCGTCTCCCGTGCCGTCCCTCTTACTATGGAGTTCTGCCTGGATTGCCATCGTGATCCGCCTGGTCCGGAGAATCACGGGCATGCGCTCACACCGCTGACGACCTGCACGGCCTGTCACCGATAAAAGGAAGCAAGCATGGGCGACAACGATCGAGGCCACGGCGTAGCGCCGCGACCGCACGCGGAACTGGAGCTGAGTCGACGCGACGCACTCAAAGTGCTGCTCGCGAGCTTTTCGGCGCTCCAAGGAGCGTGCCTCGAAGCTCCGGGGCAGGATGTGCGTCCGTACGTGGAGATGCCTCGCCTTCCTCTGCAAGGAGAAGCTGCGAGATACGCCACGGCAATGACCGTTGATGGCTTCTCGACGGGGCTGCTCGTGCAGTCTCACGTGGGCCGCCCGATCAAAGTGGACGGTCATCCACTACACCCTGCAAGTCTGGGGGCCACGCTTCCACATCACCAGGCTTCTGTCTACGATCTCTACGACCCTCACCGCGCCAAGAATGTGATGCAGAGAAAAATGCCTGCATCGTGGGACGCCCTGGCGCGCGAAGTCGCGACGCTGCAGGGGCCTTTGTGGCTCGTGCTCCCGCATCAGAGCTCTCCGCTCCTCGCGGAGCTCCTAGGGCGCATACGCGAGCGCACACCGCTCGAGATTGTCTACGACGCGCCCCTGAGCCCGCTTGCACGCTATCAAGGCGCAGCCCTCGTCTTCGGCAAGCCGTTCGAAGTTCAGCTCGATCTGAAGCGCGCAAAGGCGCTTGTGGCATTCGATGCGGATCCTCTCGCGGGCATGCCGATGTCGCTGCGCTGGGCGCGAGATTTCGCCGCGGCGAGGCGCGTAAGTCTGCCGAGCGACCCCATGAATCGGCTGTACGTCGCAGAGCCCATGTTCACTGCCACGGGCTCGATGGCGGACCACAGGCTTGCGCTGCCTGCTTCTGAAGTCCTGGCGTTGATCGTGGCGCTCAGTGAACAACTGCGAAAAGCCGGTCGAGATACGCAGCCCTTGCCAAGCGCGCTTGTGGAGTGGTCGCGGAGTGTGATTTCAACGCCGGAGCGCAAAGCATGGCTGCGATCCGTCGCGCTCGAGCTGCTCGAACATCCAGAGCAAAGCGCCATCGTGGTCGGCGACCGACAACCTGCTGTATGCCATGCGCTTGTTCACGGCATCCAGGCGGCGCTCGGCGCGTTTGGGAAGACGGTTACATTGATCGAGCCCGCATTGCTCGCGCCCCTAGGCAGTCGCTCCTTGGTCGACCTTGCGCAGGCTATCGATGCCAAGCAGGTCGGTGCGCTGGTCGCGTTGGAGACAAATCCGGTGTACTCGGCAGCTCCTGAGTTGCAGCTCGCTAAGCGGATCTCGCGCGTGCCCTGGAGCTTGTACGCCGGATCCTATCGCAATGAAACGGCCGAGACTTGCGCCTGGTTTGCTCCGACCTCTCATTACCTCGAGAGTTGGGGGGATGGCCGTGCATGGGACGGAACCCTGTCGTTTACGCAGCCATTGATCCGTCCGATGTACGAGACGAAGAGCGTGGCCGAAGTGCTGGCGATGTTCGCGGGGATACGCAATCCGCAGGGCCTCACGCTGCTCAAGGAGTCGTTTCGTGCGCGGCAAGGGGAGCGTGAGACGGACGCGCGTTTTGAGACGGCGCTCGGCACGGGCTTCATCGCCAACTCCGAGATTTCGGTGGAGCCACGCCTGATGCGTGAGTCCGAGGCGCTACGACGGGTCCTGGAGGGACTGAGCCCGGCTGTGCGTTCCGATGCCTTGGAGCTCGCGCTCGCGCGCTCACCAACCCTCCACGATGGCCGCGCGGCTAGCAATGGCTGGCTGCAGGAGCTCCCGCATCCGATCACTAAGCTTACGTGGGGCAACGCGGTGATGATGAGCCCGCGTACGGCGACCCGCCTCGCCGTCGCAGATGGACACGTGCTGGCCCTCACAACAGCAGCGGGCAGCGTCGAAGCTCCGGCGCTGGTTGTCGAAGGTCATGCCGATGGGTCCTTGACGCTGGAAGCAGGTTACGGCCGATTTTCGGCTTTCGAGCCGCTCTCGGACGGACTCGGGGCCAATGCGTTTGCACTCACGACAGCGGAAGGGGTTTCGATCCTCGACGCGGTGAAAATCACACGCACAGGGAGCCTCGCAGCCCTGGCACGGACCCAGGAGCACTTTGACGATGAGGGCCGGCAGATTGCCCAGGCGGCGTCGCTCGCGCACTTTCGCGCCCATCCCAAAGCGATCCAAGAAGCGCGACCTTCGCTTCCGAGTCTGATGGATAAGGGACTTGAGATAGGCCTCCAGTGGGCGATGACCATAGACCTTACTATCTGTACGGGGTGCTCATCCTGTGTCGTTGCCTGTCAGGCCGAGAACAACGTTCCTATGGTGGGGCGAGAAGGCGTCCTTCAGAAGCGTGTGATGCATTGGCTTCGGCTCGATAGCTATCGCTTATATGGCGAGGCAGGTGAGGGTTCGGGACTTGTGCATCAGCCGATGCTCTGCCAGCACTGCGAGAAGGCTCCATGCGAGTACGTGTGTCCGGTGTTCGCGACGACGCACAGTCCGGACGGTCTCAACGAGATGGTCTACAACCGCTGCATCGGCACGCGCTTTTGCTCGAACAACTGCCCCTACAAAGTTCGGCGCTTCAACTGGTTCAACTATACCTCGAATAGCGGCTCTCTCTCCTTGCAGCGCAATCCGCAAGTGACCGTTCGCGACCGCGGTGTGATGGAGAAATGCACCTACTGCGTGCAGCGTATTCGGGCCGCTGAGATTCAAGCTCGCATGGGGAAGCGTCCGATTCGGCCAGGCGAGGTCACCACGGCTTGTCAGGATGCATGTCCTACACGGGCCATTCAGTTTGGAGCCCTCCAGCACGAAGAAACGCCCATGGTGCAGTGGCGACGCGAGGCGCGAACCTACGCCGCCCTCGAGGATCTGCATACTGTGCCGCGCACACTGTACCTCGCGAAGCTCAAGAACCCACGTCCCGAACCTGAAGAGCGGGCGCGCGATGAGTGACCGCTTGCTGATTGGCCTGCCTTCGATAGGCGAGCTTCACCAACGTCTTCTTGGGACCACCTGGACGCGGCGCGGACCAGGCTTTTTCGCCGCACTCGCCGCGAGCTTTGCGCTGACGCTTCTGCTCTTCGCGTGCATCACCTACACCGTCGCGAGTGGCATCGGCGTATGGGGCAACAACATTCCCGTAGCCTGGGCGTTTGGCATCATCAACTTCGTCTGGTGGATAGGCATCGGACATGCCGGCACATTCATCTCGGCAATACTCTACATTCTCGAGCAACCCTGGAGGAACGCCATCAGTCGATTCGCCGAGGCGATGACGTTGTTCGCGGTGCTGCAGGCGGCCATTTTTCCGGTCTTGCACTTGGGTCGCCCGTGGTTTGCCTATTGGCTTTTTCCTTATCCGTCTGTGATGGACGTTTGGCCGAATGTGCGCAGCGCGCTGCCATGGGATGCCGCGGCGGTTAGCACCTACGCTCTCATCTCGCTTTTGTTCTGGTATCTCGGTCTGATTCCTGATCTCGCATCGCTGCGCGACCACGCACAGGGACGGGTGCGCCAAATGGTCTACGGCGTATTCGCGCTCGGATGGCGCGGCGATGCCACGACCTGGCGTCACTATCGCGCCAGCTACCTGCTGCTTGCCGGTATGGCAACGCCACTCGTCGTCTCGGTTCACAGCATCGTGTCTTCAGATTTTGCGATAGGTATGACACCTGGCTGGCACAGCACGATCTTTCCGCCGTTCTTCGTCGCAGGCGCAATCTACAGCGGATTCGCCATGGTGGTGACCCTCGCCATCCCGACCCGCAGCGCCTTTGGACTCGAAGACGTGATCACACTCAGACACTTGGAGAACTGCGCCAAGCTCATGCTGACCACAGGCATGATCTTGGGCTACGGCTACGCCATCGAGTTTTTTATCGCCTGGTATTCTGGAGAGCCGAGCGAGCACTATCAGTTCTTCGTGGCGCGTCCGTTCGGGCCCAATAACTTGGCGTTCTGGCTCATGCTGGGCTGCAACTTGCTCACGCCTCAGCTCTTCTGGTCGCGGCGCCTGCGAAGGAATACGGCAGTGCTGTTCGCTGCATCCTTGGTCATCAATGTGGGCATGTGGTGCGAGCGCTTTGTCATCATCGTCGGTGGCCTGCAGCGCGAGTATCTGCCTGCCATGTGGCAAGCATACTCGCCGACTTGGGTAGATCTGTGCATCTTGGCGGGCACGCTCGGCTTCTTTTTGTTGTTGTACTTGCTCTTTCTGCGCTTTTTACCCTTCGTCTCGGTCGTCGAGATGAAAGAGCTCGCGGTGGAACATGAGCGTCAGGAGGCCAAGGCATGACGCACACGATGATGGCGGAGTTCACACGCTCAGAGCAGCTCGTCGCGGCGATCTACGCGCTGCGCGACCGGGGCTATCTCGACCTCGAGGCTTACTCTCCTTACCCAGTTCACGGCATCGACGCGGCCCTGGCTGCCCCGCCGTCCCGCCTTCCGGCTGCGGTGCTCGTGGTGGGTCTAAGCTGCGCCGCGCTCGCCTATGCGCTCCAATGGTTGCTCAACGCGTTTCTGTACCCGTTGAATGTGGGCTCGCGACCGCCGCACTTCCCGCTCTCGTTCGTGCCCATCACGTTCGAGATGGGGATCCTCTTCTCGGGGCTCACCTGCTTTTTCGGCGTGCTCTGGCTGGGGCGCCTGCTCCGGCTCTGGCAACCCATTTTTGAAGTGGAGGGAATCACCTCGGTGAGCCGTGATGGCTACTGGGTTCGTGTTCGTCTCGTTGAGCAAAACGTTGAAGCGCGTACGGCCGCGCACGAGCAAAGTGAAGAAGAACCGCGCCTCGAACAACTCCGCGAGCAGCTGCGTGCGGCTGGGGCAACTCGGATCGTCGACCTGGACGAAGCGGCATGAAGTATTGGCTTATCCGTTCATGCACGCTACTTGCCCTGTCCGGATGCGACTGGTCACTTCAGCGTATGTTGCAACAAGCTCGTTGCGAATCGGACGAAGCCACTCCTTGGCTCAACGGTGGACATTGCAATCAAGCCCCACCTGAAGGGGTCGTTCCATTCAACCTAACGACGGAAGCGCCCGTGTCAGCGCGCGCACAAAATCCCGAAGCAGAAGCCACACCGGCTGCCGACGCGATACGGAAGATGAGCCGCGCTCAGCTCGAGCGAGGGCAAGAACGCTTCGAAGTAATGTGTGGAGCGTGTCACGGTCTTCTTGGAAATGGAAAATCTCAGGTTGCAGAAAATATGGTTTTTCGGCCGCCTCCCTCGCTACACGAGCCATCCATTGTCGAAAAATCAGACGCGCACATGCTGCAAGTGATCTCTGACGGATACGGCTTGATGCCGTCCTACGCGCATGTGCTCACTGAAAGTGAACGTTGGGCTGTCGTCGCGTATCTTCGCGTACTGCAGCACAGCCAAGATGCGGCGCTCGACGACCTACCTGCTTCTATTCGCGAGGAGGCCGCTCCATGGCTGCATTGAGCGAGGGGCCGAAGCGCGCGGGTTTGCACGCGAGCAAAACCTCGAATACGCGGTTGTTGCGTGGAGCAAGCGTGGTCACGCTCGTCGGAACGATGTTGGCGGTCGTGGGTTTCCTGATGGATCCACAACGCGCCCTCGAGTCGTATCTCGTAGCTTTTGCCTACGTGCTTTCCATTCCACTGGGAGCATTGTTCGTCTTGATGATCGGCTACGCATGCAATGCAAAGTGGATAAGCGTCCTGCGCAGGCTGTGTGATGGCCTTGCCCTTGCCATCGCGCCCGCGCCACTGCTCTTTCTGCCTATCGCTTTGGGTCTAGAGCGTCTGTATCCCTGGATGAGACCCACATCCGCCATGACACCCGAGATGGCGGAGCTTGTGAAGCACAAGGCGTCGTACCTGAATGCGCCTTCTTTTGTTGCGCGCTCCTTTGGCTATTTCTCGCTCTGGATCCTGTGTGCATTCTTACTCCGACACTGGGCTCGCCGTCATGTCGGAGCGCCAGTAGAATACGCGGAAGACGCGCTGCAGCGGGAGCGCGCGTTCTCCTCCGCGATGCTCCTTCCGGTGTCGTTCGCGATCACGTTTGCTGCATTCGACTGGCTCATGTCTCTCGAGCCGACCTGGTTTTCGACGATGTTTGGCGTCTACTACTTCGCGGGAAGTTTCCTCGCCGGTTGGGCGGCCATCTCACTCTGTGCCTATCTGGGCGTGCGCTCGGGACACATGCGCGACGGGATCACGGGAAATCACTTCCACGCGCTGGGCAGGTTGCTGTTTGCTTTTGTCATTTTCTGGGCCTACGCGGCGTACTTCCAAGTATTTCTGATAAAAATTGCCAATCGTCCAATCGAAGTGTCGTTCTTCATTCCTCGTCTCGAAGGCGCATGGAAGTCAGTGAGCTATCTGCTCGCGCTTGGCCAATTCGTTCTGCCGTTCGCGCTGCTTCTTCCGAAGAGCGTCAAGTTTCGGCCTGCCTATGTTGGAGCGGTTTCTGTCTTCATTCTGGTCATGCACTATGTCGATGTGTACTGGCTCGTAATGCCAAGTCTCCACCCGGAGAGTTTGTCGCCACACTGGCTGGATCTCGTGATGTTGGTCGCGATTGGCGGCCTGACTGTGACGTTCTACGCATTCTTGCAGCGAGGCGTCTCTCCCATCCCAAGGCACGACCCATTCTTTGCTGAGGGCATCGACTACGTGAGCCCAACATGAAGGATATTCAGCAAGACCCCGAAAGCGTGGAGACCCGGCCGGTAAAGTTCTCGGCCGCGGTGGTGCTCGTTGCCATGGTCATCTCGCTCGTGACAACCCTGCTCTTGCTGCTCTCGGGACGAGGCAGCGTTCCGCTCTATCCTGGAGACAAGGCATGGGAGCTGTCTGTGCCGGAGGATGTGCATACGCTCGAGTTGGGCATCTTCAGTCATCAGACGGATGCGGAGCGTGAGGCGGGGCGCGACCGCGAGCGCCTCGCGAGTTATGGCTGGGTCGATCAGAAGCGGCGGCGCGTCCACATCCCTATCTCGGTAGCCATCGAGCTGAACCTGGCCGAGCGAGCCGAGCCATGAGACACACACACACGCTGGGTGGGGCCACGCTTTCGCTGTGCGTCGTTCTGTTCGTCGTGAGAGCCCACGCACAAAGCGCGGTTCCCGCCATTGCGGAAAAAGCCGACCTTGCAGATAGGCTCGGTCAGCGAGTGCCCACGGAGCTTCGCTTTTTTGACGTCGAGGGTCACAGCGAACTCCTGGAGCGCTATCTCGGTGGAAAGCCGGGAATTCTCGTGCTTGCCTACGCGCGCTGCACGTTGCTCTGTAATGTCGTCTTACAATCGCTGGCCAACGCCGTGGCTGCGCTTTCGGAGCTCGCACCGGGCAGCGACTATCGCATGGTGCTCGTCAGCATCGACCCGGAAGAACCCGCTAGCGATGCAGCGAGCAAGCAACAGCGGTTGCTCACGAGCATCGGCTATCCCGGAGCGCGCTGGCGCTTCCCTTATCTGCGAGGCGATCAAAAGAGCGTCGCTGCGCTCGCCGAGGCCGTGGGGTTTCGCTACGCGTGGGATGAACGCACGAAGCAATACGTGCACCCTGCTGTGGTATTTGTGCTCACGCCAGAAGGTCGCGTCTCGCAACACCTCTACGGGCTCGAGTTTGGCGCGGCCGAGCTGCGTCGCGCCTTGGAGACCGCCGAACAATCCGCGATAGGAGCGCCTGACAGCGCCGACATCTTGCGCTGCTTCCGCTTCGATCCCGGGGCGAGACGCTACAGAGAGGCTATCGCGCTCTACTTCAGGATTGGTGGGGGGCTTATCTTCTTGGCGCTGGTCGGCATGATCGTGGGCCTCGTTCGGTGGGAGCGGAGGCGAACATGAACGAGTTATTCCGCGTTATTCTGCACCTACCCGTGCAAGGCACACGAATGGCGGCCGAGTTCGACGCCTTTCACTACGTCGTGATTTCTGTCACCATGCTGGGCGCCTTCGGAATCGCTGCTCTCACCGCGTGGTATCTGCTGCGCCATCGTCGCGGTCGCGAGCAGCATGGGCGAGTAACCTCGCGCTCGGTTCCGCAGTGGCTCGAGGTGCTGGTCATCGTCTCGCTTTTGAGCTTGTTCTTGGGCTTTTGGGTGGTTGGCTTTAGGCAGTACGTGAGACTTCGAACTCCGCCGCCGGGTGCCCTCGAAATCTACGTCGTGGCGAAGCAATGGATGTGGGCCTTTGCCTATCCGGATGGTCTGACGACAACCGAGGATCTGTTCGTGCGGGTAGGGCAGCCGGTCAAGCTCGTGCTGACCTCGCGCGATGTCATCCACAGTTTCTTTGTGCCTGAGTTTCGAATCAAGCAGGACGTGGTGCCGGGACGGGCCACGGAGATCTGGTTTGATGCAGAGAAACCAGGTCAATACCAGATCCTGTGCGCCGAGTATTGCGGGCTTTCGCACTCGTACATGCGTGGACGAGTGTTCGCCTTGTCGGACACGGACTATCAGGCATGGCGCGAAGCGCGCGCTAGAGGCCCTGTGCCGCGAGCCGACGCTCGTGGGGCCACGAGCGAGCAAAGCACAGAGGGTCGTAGCTCGGTCTCTGGTGTTGAAAGCGGTGCGCGGTTGACCTCGCTCGCGAGCATCGGCGAGCGCGTGGCAGCGGAGCGAGGCTGTTTGCGTTGCCATACCGTCGACGGGACTCCCCATCTCGGTCCCACCTGGGCTGGCCTGTACGGCGCGACGATCCCACTCGAAGACAAAACGAGCATCGTTGCAGACGACGCCTATCTCACTCAATCCATGATGGATCCGCTCGCGCATGTACATGAAGGCTTCGCCCCGATCATGCCGACCTACATCGGTCTCATCACTGCGAGCGAAACGGCGGCCATCCTCGCGTTTATTCGTTCCTTGAGCACGACGGTCCTCGCAGACGTTCGCCGGACACCCCTATCACGGGAGGCTACCGTCCCCATCAAGTTGCCGAGCCAGGCCTCGACTGCACCGGCTGCGCCGGAATCGCCGAGCATGCGGTCTGCGCCGCTTTCTCCAGCCAGCGAGGACACGACCCCATGACGCTCGCCATCGACACACAAGTCGAGACCCGCTTGAGCTACGCCCGCGCGGAGAGCGGGCTCAGGTCTTGGTTGTTGACGCGTGACCATAAGCGAGTAGGTGTGCTGTTCTTTATCGGTACGGCACTCTCCTTGGTTCTGGGTGGAACGTTTGCCCTGCTTCTAAGGCTTGAGCTGTTGACTCCAGAGCGCACGCTTTTCGACGCCCATACTTACAACAAGCTGTTTACGCATCACGGCGTGGTCATGGTCTGGTTGTTTTTGATTCCAGCCATTCCAGGCGTCTTTGGTAACTTTTTTGTCCCCATCATGATCGGGGCCAGGGACGTCGCATTTCCGACTCTGAACCTCGCGAGCTTTTGGGTCTATGTCTTGGGGTCCGCGATTACGCTCAGTGCGCTGCTCGGCGGGGGCATCGATACAGGTTGGACTTTCTACACGCCTTACAGCGCGACCACACCGCACATCCTTGGCGTCGCCGTGACGGGAATCTTTGTGCTCGGCGTGTCCACTATCATGTCTGGCGTCAACTTCATCGTCACTACGCATACGCTTCGTATGAAGGGCCTCGGCTGGATGCAGATGCCGCTCTTCGTATGGTCCATCTACGGAACGGCCATCATCCAGGTTCTCGCGACGCCCGTGCTCGGGCTCTCGCTCGTGTTACTCGGACTCGACAATGTGTTCGGCCTCGGGATCTTCGACCCTGCGTTCGGCGGCGATCCTATTCTGTTTCAACACCTGTTCTGGTTCTACTCGCACCCAGCGGTATACATCATGATCTTGCCTGCATTTGGTGTGATCACGGAGGTCGTGTCGACTTTCAGCCACAATCCTCCGGCCTCCTACCGCCTCATCGCGTATTCGACTCTCGGTATCGCATTTTTTGGTTTCTTGACCTGGGGACACCACCTTTTCGTTTCCGGTATGTCGAGCCTAGATGCAGGGCTATTCGGTGCGCTTTCGATGTTCGTAGCCATCTTTTCTGCCATCAAGGTCTTTACCTGGACCTTCACGTTGCGCGGGGGGAGCATTTCGTTTGCCACGCCCATGCTGTACTTCTTTGGCTTCATCTTTCTGTTTGTGTTCGGAGGCATGACTGGAGTCGCGGTCGCAACCTCGTCACTCGACGTGCACTGGCACGATACGTACTTCGTGGTCGCGCATTTTCATTTCATTATGGTCGGCGCGAGCCTTACTGGATACTTGGCTGCGTTACATTACTGGTTTCCGAAGATCACAGGACGCAGCTATTCGGAGCGCTGGGGACTTGTTTCCTCCATGATGGTCATCCTCGGCTTTGTGTTCACGTTTACGCCGCAGTTTCTGCTTGGAAATGCGGGCCTGCCGCGCAGGTATTACAGCTATCCGCCTCAGTATCAGTGGCTCAATGTGCTCTCCACCGCAGGCGCGAGCATTCTCGCTCTCGGCTTGATGCTCACGCTAGTGTACTTGGGCGTCGCGCTGTTTTGGGGGCGCCGAAGTGGACCGAACCCTTGGGGCTCGATGTCCTTCGAGTGGCGCGTACCGTCTCCGCCCCCGAAGCATAATTTTCCTGAGGTGCCGGTGTTCGAGCGCGGTAGCTACGCTTACCCGGAAGCCGAGGAGCAAGAACGTGCAAGCTGAAGCCGAACAAGCTGAAGCCAACGAGGGCACTCATATCGCGTTGTCCGAGCCCTACGCAGAACTCGCGGATCGAGAGCATGCGCTGCGGCTCGGGATGTGGGTTTTCTTGGGAAGTGAGTCGCTGCTTTTTGCAGGGCTGTTCGGACTGTACGCAAGCTATCGCGCGACGTATGGAGAGGCGTTTGCGCGCGCCGCTGCACACAACGAAGAATGGATAGGCTCCACGAATACCTTCGTGCTGATTCTCTCTAGCTTCTGCGTGGCATGGGCAATTCTGTGTATGCGGCAGGGTCGGACACGAGCCTGTGTGCTGTCGCTCGTGGCGACGCTTTTGCTCGGCGGGCTGTTCCTCGGATTCAAGTCCATGGAGTACGCCCATCACCTGAGTGTCGGAATCGCGCCGGGTAGCCTTTACACGTTCAAAGAGTTGCCTGAGCACGGCGCGCGCCTGTTTTTTACGCTCTACTACTTCCTTACTGGGCTGCATGCCATTCACGTCGTGGCGGGCATGGCGGCTCTGATGTGGATCCTGCTGCGTATCCTCCGTCGTAAAACCGTCCCGGAGAGACACATCGAACTCGAGCTGGGCGGACTCTACTGGCATCTCATTGATGTCGTCTGGATATTTTTGTGGCCCATCCTGTATCTCATCAAATAGGCGAAGACCTGCGCAAGGGCCGACGCAACGCCATGCTGGCCTTGCTGGCTCTGTTTGCGTTGACCGCATTGAGCTGGGGGCTCGCGCACGCGTCGCTCGGATCTGCGGAATCCGTGGTCGCACTGGGCATCGCCGCTCTCAAGGCGTTCATTGTGCTCGATGTGTTTATGGACATTCGCGGCGCAGGCCCGAGCCCCCTTTTAGTCGTGCTGGTGACATTGGCGTTCGTTGCCTTACTGTGTCTGGGCATCCTGGCAGACAGCGCGTTCCGCTAGCCCGAAACGTGGCGGTTTGGTTCAGGCATGGGGCGGAACGGCGACCGCACTGGCATTGGCAATGAGGCGCGCTTGC
>CAZEWA010000125.1:0-15716 GCA_964515685.1 uncultured Polyangiales bacterium
ACAGCTTCGAATCCAGGCTGTTTGTGGGCACAGGCAAGTACAAGGACCTCGCGGAAACCAAGGCTGCCTTGGATGCCTCGGGCTCCCAAGTCGTCACCGTGGCCGTGCGCCGCGTGGACCTGGCGAAGCCAGACGATCAGGCGCTATTCGAGTACCTGCGCGAGCGGAAGTTCACACTGCTTCCTAACACCGCCGGTTGCTACACCGCAGCCGACGCCGTGCGCACCTGTCGCCTCGCCCGTGAAGCAGGCATGACGGGGTTCGTGAAGCTCGAAGTTTTGGGCGATCCCAAGACCCTATTTCCCGACGTCGAACAGACCCTGGAAGCGGCGCGAATCTTGGTAAAGGAAGGCTTCACCGTCCTGCCCTACACCAACGACGACCCCATCACCTGCAAGAAGCTCGAAGACATCGGCTGTGCTGCAGTCATGCCGCTGGGCGCACCCATCGGCTCGGGTCTCGGCATTCGTAATCCGTACAACATCGAAATCATCCTCAAGCAGTCGAGCGTGCCTGTGATCGTCGACGCAGGGGTCGGGACCGCTTCCGACGCAGCCGTGGCGATGGAGCTCGGCTGTCACGGCGTCCTCATGAACACCGCCATCGCGGGCGCGAAACAGCCCGTAGGCATGGCGCGGGCGATGCGTTTGGCCGTGGAAGCCGGTAGGCTCGCCTATCTTTCGGGCCGGATCCCGAAGAAACTCTACGCCACGGCCTCGAGCCCCCTCGAGGGCGTAATCGGATCGGAACGAGCATGAAAGCCGCAGCACTTGCCCTATGCACCGCCCTGTTGGCGCCCTATCAGTGCGCCACGAGCAAAAACGAACGTCCCATGGAAGACACGGCGCCCAAGGCTTTGTGGGTGCTGTCCGAGCGCTTTCAGAAGGAAGGCGACGGCAAGGCGCGGGAGACGACCCTAAATCAGCTCATCGAGCAGTACCCGGGCTCTCGCTACGCGGAACGCGCTCGGGACGAGCTCGGGTTGCCCTCAGAAAAGCGCCGAAAGTTCGAGAGTGAGCCGGAAGTCGCCGAAGCTACCGACGACTCAGAAGCCAGCGACTGAACCCCTGGGAGCACCATGCCGTCGTTCGATCTGATCTTGGTCACCGACGCCGCTCCCGACCTGCTCACGCGTCTCACGCGCGCTCTGCTCGGAAGTGAGCCTGGTCGCGTCGCGATTCAGCTCCGTGTACCGGGGCAGCCAGCGCGTGGAATTCTCGATTTGGCGAGTGAGCTCCGAGCCCTGACACGGGCGCACGAGGCGACTTTGCTCATTAACGATCGCATCGACATCGCCTTGGCAGTCGAAGCCGACGGCGTCCATCTGCCCGAAACGGGCCTTCCTGTGGAGGTCGCACGAAAGCTACTTGGCCCCCACCGCTGGGTCGGAACTTCGCGCCACGATCTGAAAGGTCTCTTCGAAGCCGCGCGCGCCGGCGCGGATTACGCGACGTTGTCCCCGGTCCGCGAGGTGCCAGGAAAAGGCGTTCCACTCGGCATTTCTGGCTTTTCCCGCACGATTGGTGCCGTGCGACTGCCGGTCTATGCCCTGGGAGGTATCACCGCAGAAGACGTCCCCGCCCTAAGGCAAGCCGGGGCGCGGGGCGTGGCCGTGATGAGGGAGGTCCTGTCGGCCGACGACCCGCAAGCGGCCGTGTGCGACCTACTCACCCTGCTCGTGCCTGACCGACCAGAGTGAGTCGTGCGTGCACGTAGACGAGTGTGACGCCTGGCCCTGACCTACCGCGCGGGCTAAGGTTCGCGGCCCAGCATGGCCACAGCGAAGAAGACAGATACGAAGGTGGTTCCTTTCCCAGGGGACCCAGAGGTCACGGCGGAGCTTGCTCGCGCGCTGGGGCTGTCCGAAGCCGAGCTCGCACGCGCTGCCAAGGAGCTCGCTCGCAACCTGACGCACGCCGAGCTCGGTGTGCTCAGCATCTTGTGGTCCGAACGTGAGGCCCAAAAATCCTCGCGTACGCATACCCGTCGCCTCCCGACCTCGGGAGCCCACGTGGTGCGCAGCGGAACCCAAGGTGGCGCGGCAGCCCTCGATTTGGGAGACGGCGTTTGCGCTGTCTTTTCCATGGCATGGGCCGAGCCGAAGCAGGATTTGGCCGAGCTCGGAAGCGCCGCCACGATGTGCCTTGGTGGAGCCGTGCGCGACGTGGTCGCTGCCGGTGCCGAGCCCGTGGCCTTGTTCAACGCCCTACGCCTTGGAACGCCTGGCGAAGCCCACACCACGGAACAGCTCAAAGAGCTCGCGCAGCGCCTTGGCGCCTTCAGCCGCGACGTGTCCGTGCCCGTGTCGGGTGGTGAGCTTGGCTTCGACGTCCGCTACGAGACCTCGCAGCTCGTTCAAGGCTTCGGCTTGGGCGTCGCGCTCCGTGACTCCCTGCTCGAGAACCGCGCGACGGGCCTAGGCAACACGCTCGTTTTTGCCGGTATCCCAGCGACTGGCGCCTCCGAAGGGAGCCAAACCCGCTTGCGCGAAGCGAGCCTTGCCGCGTTCAAGCTTGGCTGCGTCGAAGGCGCTGCGGGCGTGGGCTCGTCAGGCCTCGCAGGTGCAGTCGTGCGTCTGTCCGCACGCGGCGAGACCGGCGTGGAGCTCGACCTCGACGCGCTGCCGCGAACCGAAGGCCGCACCTCCCCGTTCCATGTGCTGTGCGATGGCGCCGAAGCACTCTTGCTGGTTATCCGCAAGGGCCGCGAAGACAGCGTTATCGAGATCTTTCAGCGCCACGAAATCTCCGCGCGCGTTATCGGTCGGGTTACCAACACCGGACGCGTTGTCTGTAAGGCCACGCCCGAAGGCGATGCGCCGGCCAAGGGCGGTGAGCCCAAGCAAGTAGTCGTAGCCGACCTTCCGGTCGCGCTGCTTGTCGCGGATGCTCCGAGCTACGAGCGCCCTGCCAAGCCCGAAACCCTCGACACCAACACGCCGGCCGTGTCCCTGCGACGCAACGAAGACGCGGAGAGCGAACTCGTGCGCCTCCTCGGCTCGGCAAACGTGGGCAGCCGCGAGTGGCTGGCCCGTCGTCTCGATAACAGCGGCAAAGCTGCGGCGTCTCGCGCGGCCCCCGGTGACGCAGCGGTCATCCGCTTCACGCCCTCGGGCGGCGAAGCCAGCTCCGAAAAGCTCATCGCCGTCTCCATTGACGGTCACGCCCGCCACGCTCAGCTCGACCCCCGTCAGGGTGCCGCCATGGCGGTTGCCGAGTGCGCCCGCAACGTGGTGTGCGTCGGTGCCGAGCCTCTGGGTCTCTCGCACGGCCTGAGCCTCGGCAATGCCGATTCGCCCGAGACCACCTGGCGTTTGTCCGAGATGGTGGATGGCGTGCGGGATGCCTGCTTGGCCCTCAAGTTGCCGGTGGTTCAGGGAGCTGTGTCGCTGCGAGATTCGGCTGCTCCGGCAACGCCGTCTGTGGCCGTCATCGGCTTGATTCGCGACCCCGCAGATCGTCTGGGCATCGCCTTCGGTCGTCAGGCCGACATGGTCGCTCTGCTCGGCGCTCCCGGTACCGGCAACCTCGCTGGCTCTGAGTTCCTCGTCGCGCGCACGGGTGAGCTCCGCGGCGTTCCGCTTTCCCTCGACCTCGGTGCCGAGGTCAAAGTGCAGCGCGCAGTGCTTGAACTGGCTCGAGAGCGTCTGCTCTCCAGCGCACACGATGTCAGCGACGGTGGACTCGGCGTGGCACTCTCGGAGTGCTGCATCGCCGGTCGCATCGGCTGCTCGGTGGAGCTGCCCCCGGGGGCCGAGCCTATCCCGATGCTGTTCCACGAGGAACCGTCGCGCATCATCGTGAGCTTTGCTCCCGAGCAGCGCGCAAAGGTCCAAGAGCGCTGCGAAGCCCTCGGTGTGCCCTTCCTGCTGCTCGGATTTGTGGGCGGCGATACACTTGAAATCGAAGATCTAATGGACGTGCCGGTTCAGGTCCTCGCCGAGTCGCATTCTCGTGCATTGGCGCGCGTAGTCGAAGACTGACGTCGCAGCGGTCGGCACGGCCGAAGCTTGCGAAATCACTCGCAATACGCTTGGAACGCAGCCGTTCTTCAAGCGCGCGGGAACCCCATTGCTGCTGGCCACGTCTGGAAGAAGACGTAGGTCCACGTGCAACGGGGGGATTCGATTCGTATGCTCAGTGCGGTGCGCTTCCTACCGGTCGAGACGCGAAACGCCGCTGCTACGCTTGAGGAGCAGCGGGTCGGGGTATGGTCCCGTGAGGACTTTGCCCTCGCGGTCCGCCCATTGTTTCCGCCTCTGTTGCGGCTGTGCCGCACTCTGGCCGACGATCAGCAAGCCGCCGAAGACTTGCTCCAGAACGCGCTCGTGAAGGCCTACCAGCATCGCGCCTCCTACCGGGCCGAGGCTCCCCTCTTGGGCTGGCTCTACGGCATCGTCCGCAACGAGCATATGGACATGGTCCGGCACACGGCCCGCCGTCGCAGCCTCGTTCGTTCGGCCCTGGACCGCTTTGGGACGCTGTTCGAGGAGTGGTTTGTCCAAGGTGACGCGGCCATAGCGACGCCCGAGAACTCACTTGAGCTTCTGCGCGATGTGGAGTCCGCGCTTGGCTTCTTGCGCGACCTGCCTGAGGCCTACCGCACCGTGGTCTGGCTGTGCGACGTCGAGGACCTCAGCTACCAGGCCGTGAGCGAAGCCCTTTCTCTGCCACTCGGTACCGTCAAGAGTCGCCACGCCCGCGGCCACGCCAAGCTGCGCGCCCTACTGAACGCCGCCCAGGGCCAAGGAGGCACCCCATGACTCCTCGGGATCCACTCAGCAGCGAACTGCGAAAGCTGCAATCGGTCGAGCCGACTCCAGAGCTCGAAGCTCGGCTCATGCGCGCACTGGTTGCGGAAGAGCGCGCAGAAAGCACCAAGGCTCGGCAGCGTCACACACGACGTGCGGCATGGATCAGCAATCTGCGCCTAAGCTTGCCCGCGCTCGCCTCCGTCGCCATCGCGGCGCATCTCGTGTGGCATGACCCGAGCGTCGAGCACGTGTCGTTCACCGAGTATCGGCTCGAGCTCTCACCCGAGGGAAACGTCACGCTACCGCTGTCGTTCTCTCTCGACGAGCACGACGCCGAGTTTGCGACAGTCCGACTCGATGTTCCCCATGGTGTTTCGGTCAGCGCCATGAACGAGACGGTGAAGGCTTCGCAGCCTGACTGCCACAGCAAGGGCTGCATCTACGAGTTTCTCCACCCCACCACGAGCCTTGCGCCGCATGTCGAAGTCCGCGTCGCGAAGCCAGGCCGATACCGCGTCGAAGTGGAGCACGAGTCGGACTCGAAACTGCTGAGACAAGTGTTCGTCGTTCACGCCAGCCGCTAACAAAACGACGCGCAGCGCGTTCCTTTCTGCTCGAGATTGGGAACCCATTCTCTCCTGACATCGTCCCACAAGCCAGACGAGGGCCATGTTTCCCTCACAGAGCTCGAGGGAATGTCTCGATGAGTGCAGATACGAACGAGCTGTCCGTGCGAACACTCAAAGAAGACCTGACAGCAGGCTTTCTTGTCTTTCTCATCGCACTGCCGCTCTGCCTCGGGATTGCGATGGCCAGCGGCTTTCCCCCGGTGTCTGGGATCATCACGGCCATCGTGGGCGGCATTCTCGGCACCGTTCTGGGCAGTGCACGGCTGACGATCAAGGGCCCGGCTGCAGGTCTTATCGTCATCGCGCTAGGCGCTGTGACCGAGCTCTCAGACCCGAGCGACCCTGCGGCGGGCTACAAGCGTGCCCTGGCGGTCGGTGTGGTAGCGGCGGCTCTTCAGATTGCGATGGCCGCTGCGAAGGCCGGCGCCCTGGGCGACGCTTTTCCGCCTTCAGTCGTGCATGGAATGTTGGCTGCCATCGGCCTCATCATCGTATCGAAGCAAAGCCACACCGTGATGGGCGTGAAGCCCGAGGGCAGCGCCCCTTTCGAGTTGCTTGCCGAGATTCCACACAGCCTGCGCGAGTTGAATCCGAGCATCTTCGTCATCGGCATGGTCAGCCTGCTGCTTTTGTTTGGCATACCCAAACTACCAGGAAAGCTGTTCAAAAAGATTCCTGCGCCGATGCTGGTCGTCGTCGTGGCCATCGTACTCGAGCACGTTTTCGACCTCGAACATGAACACACCTACTCCTGGCATGGACACAACTATCCGGTCGGCCCTACGTACCTTGTTCAACTGCCTGGGCAGATTCTGAACGCGCTCGCCTTTCCGGATTTCTCTCAAATATTCGGTCCGGTTTCCCTCAAGTACATCGCGATGTTTGCATTGGTGGGCAGCGTGGAATCGTTGCTGAGCGCCAAGGCAGTTGATCAGTTGGACCCGGAGAAGCGTCATTCCGACTTGAGCCGCGATTTGATGGTGACCGGTGTATCGAACCTCGTGGCTTCGGCCATCGGCGGCCTGCCCATGATTTCAGAAATCGTGCGCAGCTCTGCCAATATCAACGCGGGTGCGAAGACGCGCGCAGCCAATTTCTTTCACGGCGCTTTTCTCCTGCTTTTTGTGGCTCTTTTGCCTGGCTTGTTGCACCAAATCCCGCTTGCCGCACTGGGCGCGATGCTGATTTACACAGGTCTTCGCCTCGCATCGCCCGGCGAGTTCGTAAAGACATGGCACATAGGTCCAGACCAACTTGCTGTGTTCCTCACGACCATGATCGTCACGCTCGTGACCGATCTCCTCGTCGGCGTGGCGGCTGGCATCGTTCTCGAGCTCACGATGCACATCGCACGCGGTGCGCCCATTTCCCGTCTGTTTCGCGCCCATGCGGAAGCACACCACGAAGATGGAACGTGTGTCATCAGGGTCCAACATGCGCTGACGTTCATCAACTACATCGGCCTCAAGCAGCGCCTCCTTTCTCTTACGGAGGGAGCAGACATCGTAGTTCTCGACTTGGAGCGGACCTCGGTGGTCGATCACACGGTGCTCGCGCGTCTGCATCACCTCGTAGATGAATGGCAACGCCTGGGTCGCGACCTGACCATTCGTGGCCTCGAATCCCATCGACCGGCGTCCACCCATGAGCACGCGGCGCGCTGGAAAAAAGGTGTCATCTAGGCTCCACCGCACGCCGAGAATCTATCGTTTTCAGTAGGAGAGCGAACCATGAGTCAGGCGTATCCCGGAGGCGATGCGGACACGGTCGGCTCCATGAATTTGCGAGAGGCCGTTCGGCATGCCCTCGCTCATGCAAGTCATCTGCTGCCCGATCAGGCTCCGATCGGCGTGTTCATTCACCACAACACGCTGCATGCCTTCCAACACCTACCGTTCCACCAAGCCGTTCAACGTGGCTACGAGGTCTACGGTGCGGAGCCCTATCTCTCCGAAGACGCCTTTCGCAAGCACATCGAAACCGGACGCATTCGCGAGGATGATCTGCGCTCCGTGGTGGCCGAGAAGTTTCCGAGCGAGCACGCTTGGTTCTGTGGAACGGTCACCGAGCAGCAACTTCGCTACACGAGCATGCGCTATGGAATCGCTTCCGAAAGCGAGACCTCTCTCAAGTTTCTCATGGCGGAAAAGCACGTCTTGCGGAACTTCCGCGACGATGTATCGGATGAGGCACGGGAGCGCATCATCGCGGAAAGTTCGGCGCCGCTCAAGATTCTCCTCGCACGCGGGACAGCGCGCCATCTGTCTGAGTTTTCCCGTCTGGTTACCGGAGAGTTCGATTCCGCACGCGCAAACGGAGCCTTAAGTTCGTTGATGGGAGGCGCTACGGATCCGAGCACGCTGCTCTCCGCGCTCTCGAGTGACCCCGAATCGTTTGCTGTGTGTGCCCTCTGGACCACCTGCCTCGAAGTGACGGATCGGCACACCAAGCCCGGTTCAAGCTGGACAGAGTCAGCACGCCTACTGCCCAGAGATGCGGCCATGCTCGAAGGCGCCTCCGATCTATACGACCTACTCTTTCCAGCGCTCATCCGCTTGAGTTCTGCGTACCTCGACGACGGCGTGGCCCATTGGTCCATGCCGAGACGCGAGCAGGGATTCTATGCCGCAGTGCGTGCCCTGGTCAGCGCAGGAAGCGGGCTTCGAGAGCGCTGGCTCAACCAGGTTCGTCGAGCTTTCCAGACTCAAACTTCCAACAGCATGGGTGCGGAAGATGTCGTTCTTGCAAGCTTGGAGACGCTTGGCGTCACGCCCGCGGAAGTCGAAGACTTCCTCGAACGACTGCTGCTAACACTGCCCGGTTGGGCCGGACTGATGAGCCGCCTAGAGCGCAACCCGGACGACCGCCCGCACGGTGGGCCGCCGGCCTCGCTCCTAGACTTCCTCGCCGTTCGCCTCACCTATGAGCTTGCAGCGCTCCGTGAGGTCCTAGCGCGGCGAGGACTCGCCCACGATGATATTGCCGCGCGCTTGCTGCGTGCTGAAAGCCAGCGTCAGAAGCGCGAGACGGAGACCGTTCGCACGCGCGCCTATCGCCTCTTTCAGCTTATGCAGCTCAGCGGCGTTTCCTTCCTGACGCTGAAAGAAGCTGCGCCCGAAGACATTGTACAACTGCTCGCACTGCAAGCTGGGTTCAGTGATCTGGCGCGTCGCGAGCTTTTTCAAGAAGCCTTCGAGCGCAGCCACAGGCAGCCAATTTTGGACGCCCTCGCCGCCTACCGCTCCCATGTTCAAGTGCAACGGCGAGAAGAGCGAGCGAAGTTCCAAGCAATCTTTTGCTTCGATGAACGTGAAGAATCCATCCGTCGCCACCTCGAAGAGGTTTGTCCTGAGGTCGAAACGTTCGGTGCGCCCGGGTTCTTCGGTGCGGCCATGCGCTTTCGCGCTCTCGACGATGCGGATCACGTTCCGCTCTCTCCCGTTGTCGTCAAACCCGTGCACCACATCGACGAGAAGCCGCGGTCCGATCAGCATGCCCTATTCGAAGCGCGCAGAAAGCGCCGCAAAACTTGGGCGCATATCGCACACCACACCCACGTGGGAACGCGCTCGCTGTGGCGAGGCACGGTCTTCAATCTGGCCTTGGGTTTCCTGTCGGCCTTCCCCTTGCTGACCCGGGTGGCCTCACCTTCCCTGGCAGGTTCCATTCAACGCTGGTTCGTCGGCAAACTACTGCCGTCGCCTCAAACCGAAGTCACGGTGCATCACGATGTAGCGGCCGACCCCGGAATCGTGCGTGGCTTTCAAGTCGACGAGCGCGTGGGCCGTGTGGCGACGGTGCTCGAGAACATCGGCTTCACGAGCCACTTTTCCAAACTCGTCATACTCCTCGGCCACGGCTCTACGACACGCAACAATCCACACAAATCAGCCTATGACTGCGGTGCCTGCGGTGGACGGCCGGGAGGTCCGAACGCACGCGTTGTCACGCACATGGCAAACGATGCGGAAGTCCGACGTGGCTTGCGCGCGCGCGGCATCCACCTTCCCGATGACACGTATTTTGTCGGTGGTCAGCACGACACCTGCAGCGATGGGATCTCCCTCTTCGACACCGGTCACGTTCCAGAAAGCCATAGGGCGCTCCTCCACCAAGCTGTTTCAGCGCTCGATGCAGCTCGCGCACGCAACGCCCAGGAACGCTGTAGGCGCCTATTCTCCGCCCCCAAGAACGCATCGCCCAGCCAAGCACTGCGGCATGTCGAAGGGCGCGCCGAGCATCTCGCACAACCACGTCCCGAGTTCGGACATGCCACAAACGCTATCGCGGTAATCGGCAGACGCTCCATCACGCGCGGTCTCTTTCTCGACCGACGTGCATTCCTACTTTCCTACGATCCAACGATCGACGCCGACGGCGCGATTCTCGAGCGAACACTCGCAGCCGCAACTCCCGTGTGCGCCGGCATCAATCTAGAATACTACTTCTCGCACGTAGACAACGAGCGCTACGGCGCGGGGTCCAAGCTCCCGCACAACGTGACCGGTCTCGTGGGCGTTATGACGGGCCACGCGAGCGACCTGCGCACAGGCTTGCCGCGGCAGATGATCGAAATCCACGAACCTGTCCGGTTGCTCGTCATCGTCGAGGCCACGCCCCAGCGACTGCTCGACATCGCCGGGCGACAAGCTGAGGTCCGCGAGTTGGTGGTCAATCGCTGGGTTCAGCTCGTCTCACTCGACCCAAGCAGCGGGGCGATGAGCCTGTTCACCGACCAAGGATTCGTGCCCTACACGCCGAGCGCAATCGCACTCGCGCAGGGAGAGACGTCTAAGGATTTGTACTTCCGCAAGGATGGCTTTTTGCCTCCCGCCCGCATCGCCCACCGTGGTTCCACGGCTGCCTAAGGATCATCCATGCTCAACGTCGCAACGATCCTTGTGCTCGCGCCGCTCTTTCCCCTTTTGTCTTTTGGTTTCCTCGGAGCAGCACTCTTGCTCCGGCGTCCGCCTCCAGAAGCCATCACCGCGCGTCTCGTCTCCATCGCATTCACGCTCTCGTTGCTCGCCGCGCTCTACATCGATTTCTACTTCGTCGCCCACGGCACACACGCGCTCGTCGTAGAGCTAGGCCAGTGGTTTGTGACCGATGGCTATGCCTTCGAGCTCAGCCTTCTGGTCGACCCTCTGAGCGCCACACTGATGACGCTCACCGCAGCGCTCAGCGGCCTTATCGCGCGCTTTTCCTCAACCTATCTGGTGGGCGAGCCCGGTCATGGCCGCTTCTACCTTCTGCTCAGCCTCTTCGGCTCTGGCATGTTCATCCTCGTCATGGCGGGTAGCCTCGACCTGCTCATCGCAGGCTGGGAATGGCTCGGCCTATCGTCGATGCTGCTCATCGGTTTCTTCCACACGCGCACCTTTCCCGTTCGCAACTCGCTGCGAGCATTCGCCGTCTACCGATGCTGCGACATCGGACTCTTGTTCGGCACGGTGCTCATGCACCACTACGCTCACACAAGTTCCTTCTTGCAGGCTTTTGGCGAAGCGCCCTGGCCCGCCGGAAGCGACCTCTCGTTTGGTCCCGGCGCCACACTGATAGCGTTGTGCATGCTGTGGGCGGCAAGTGGAAAATCGGCGCTTTTTCCCGTCGGAAGCTGGCTCCCACGCGCGATGGAAGGCCCTACCCCATCGAGCGCCATCTTTTACGGCGCGCTATCTGTGCATGCAGGCGTCTACCTCGCACTGCGCATGAGCCCGCTGCTGCACCATGCCCCCTGGGCCCGCGCAGCCTTCGTCGCCATCGGCGTACTCACCGCCGTCCAGGGCTCCATCAGCGAACGCGTGCAGACAGACATCAAGAGTCAACTTGCGTACGCGACCATCACGCAGATAGGCGTCATCTTTGTCGAGATAGGGCTGAACTTTCCCAGGCTCGCGCTTTTCCACCTCGTGGCGCACGCACTTTTGCGTACTGGACAGCTGCTGCGCTCGCCGGGTGCAGTGCAAGAGCTCCGCGCAATTCGAGCGGCCTCAGGCGCTCCGCGCGCCACACGCGCAATCGCCATGCCCTCATCGTTCAAGCGCTCCGTGTACCATCTCGCCTTAGAGCGTTTCCATCTCGACGCACTATGGGAACGAGGACTCGGCGGTCTGTTTCTGTGCGTGGCTGAACACGTGGCGCGCTCCGAAGAGCGCTGGGTAAGTTTCCTCTCGAGAGAGCCTGCTCCCTTGCTGCCTCTCGAGCACACATCCGTCGCTCACGTGTCATCGGACACCGAGAGTCACGTGCCATGACGTCGCCATCCATTTGGCTATTCCTAGCGCTCTTCGCAACCCCCATCATCCACGCCGAGCTGCTACCGCGCGTGAAAGACTACGCAGGGAGAGCGCGGATTTTTACGGTGTCGGGAGCGTCTGCATCACTTGGCGTTTCCTGTCTCATCGCCGTGCCCTATTTGTACTCGAGCTCGGGTATCGGTCGCCTCACCGAACTGCCGCTCGGCCCGCTCACTCTACACTTCGGGCTCGATGCGCTGAACGCACCGCTCATTCCTCTTTTGTCATTGCTAACCCTGGCACTTGCCGTCGGCAGCTCAAACGTCTTCACCTCGACCCGCGAGCTTCGCGCTTTGTTGTGGCTCGAATCGCTCACGCTCATCACGCTGTGCACGCAGGACCTTTGGTTTATCGCGCTCGGCTTTACGCTGACGCTCATCCCCGCCTACCGCTTGGTTACCTCGGGCGATGACCGCATTCTCAGGCGTGTGTACACCCTCTATCACGGGATAGGCCTCGCAGGCTTTCTGTGTGCTGTGGGCGTGCTGTCCTATTGGATACGGCTACCCGCAGAGCCGCACAACAACATTTTTCAGTTCAACGCTTCAGCCGTTCCTCCAGCACTGCACCCCTATCTCTTCGGCCTGATTACGCTCGCGGCGTTGATTCGTATGGGCGTCGCACCCTTTCACTCTTGGCTCCCGCTATCGCTCGAGCGGGGCAGCGGGTACGGCGTGACGCTGCTCGTCTCGGTGCGGACGGGGTTCTACATCTGGACTCGCGTCGGGCTCCCCACGTTCCCCGAGGCTGCCCACGCGTTCATGCCCGCACTCACAGCCCTGGCGCTCTTGAGTGCGGTGTACGGCGCCCTGGCCGCCCTGGGCCAAAAGGACCTACGCCGCATGGTGGCCTTTCTCGTCGTGAGCCAGTCCGGCATCATGCTTACGGGACTTTGCTTTGGCGACCCCCACGCCGTCAGCGGAACGCTGCTCTACTGGATAGGATTCGCCATCGCGACCACCGGTATGATGTTGATGATCGCTTGTCTGCATGCACGCTTCGGTTCGTGCGACATGCGGCAATGCGGCGGCCTCGTGCGAAAGCTGCCGAATCTATCTGGCTGCTTTTTTCTATTCGGGCTCGCGACCATCGCCATTCCGGGCACCGTCTCGTTTGTTGCCGAAGACCTGCTCGTGCACGGCGCGCTCGAAGCTCACCCTCTTCTTACATTCATCATGCTGGTCGCCATGGTCCTGAATGCCGTCACCTTCATGCGAGCGTTCGTGACCACATTTCTGGGCGAAGCGCACGACCCAAAAACCGACCATGGAACCTTGATAGACTTGCTGCCCCGTGAGCGCCTGACCGCCATTGCGCTGCTGCTCGCCCTCATCTTTGCAGGCGTCATGCCCGGTCCCCTGGTCGCTGCCCAGTCGGACGCAGCACGTGCCATCTCGTTTAGCGAATAAGAGGCATCCCCTACGTCATCACAGGCGCTGGCGGGCAGCCAGAGGCTGGGGTGCGTGCGGAGCGAGCGCGAATGTCACCTTTGCGAGCTTGGCCTTCTTGGGCGTCGGCATGCGCCAACGCGATAAGCCCGACGCGAGGCAGTCTAGGAGCTCAGGCGCTGCCTCCGTTTGGGCTGACACGCCCGCCGTGATCACGCGTCCCTTGCGGTTGACGTAGGCGGTGATTTGGTACGTGCCGTCACTTGGCACCGCGCAAGTCTCGCGCAGCTCTGGCGCGTGCTTGTCGAGCACGCTTGCGATGCGCTCGAGCTCCCACTGCTCTGGATCCTTGCCTGGCCGCGCCGGCCCCAAAATCATGCTCCACACCACATTGGCTTCACCGCCGTTGGGCCGTGGAAAAGGCGTGTTCTCGATCACCGAGGCAAAGCAGCGCTCGAGCGGCCGGTCCCCGACGTCCGAGTTCCGCACGCGCACCTGACTCACAGCGCCGTCGGGCCGCACCCGAATCGCAAACTCGACATTGCCCGAAAGCCTTGGTACCCGGCGCGCACGCGGCTCGTGGCAAGCACCAAACTCCAGACCGCGCTTTTCCATGGCGATGCGGACATCAAAGTTCGAAAGCGTGCCCTCGATGCCATGGACGCCCACTCGCGCGTCGGCTCGTGCTTCGCGCACCTCGGGTGCGACCTCGACTTTCGCCACGGGAGGAGGTGGCGGAATGTACTCAGGTTCCGGCGCCGACTTTACGGATGCAGCGCACCCGGCCATCAGCAAGGTCGAACACACGAGCAAGCAACTCCTCAACGCACACCTCCTTCACGCCAGGGAGCCTAAAGGGTCTCGTCGAGAATGTGCACTTTGTTCGTTGCCACTGCAGAGTTACGCTCGATAGTACGCAGCTCTCACGGAATTTACCGAATGTCGCTGGATTTTGAGCTGCAAGAGCAATTTGCTCCGACCCATCTACGCGCGCAAAAACCTGTAATCTAGTTCGCACGGACGCAGACACCCATGGCCCACGACCTTCCCATCAGCGCTCGTCGCATCATTCCCGCATGTGCCCTCAGCGTGCGCACCGCGCGGGCGCAAGGACCAGGAGGGCAGCATGTCAATCGTACGGAGAGTAAGGTTCAGCTAGTCTTTGATCCGTGCCGCGTGGATTGGATAGACGACAGCCTGCGGCTACGGATCATCGCCCTGTCTGGGCGCAATGTGGACAGCGAGGGCTGTGTCCACCTGGCTTGCCAGGAACACCGTGAGCAAGGTCGCAATCTGGAAGATGCGCGCGCAAAGCTCGTCGAGCTCGTGCAGCGCGCCATGACGCGTCCAAAAAAACGCGTCGCGACCAAGCCCAGTCGCGCAGCCAAAGCAAGGCGCGTCAACGAAAAGAAGCAACGCGGAGAGACCAAGGCCAATCGCGGCAAGGTCTCACGCGACGATTGAAGGCGCTCGGTTGTTGAAACTTCGCTGCGCCCAGAGTGAACCCGGCAAGCAGCGACGCTATCAGGCGACCTGAGCTTCGTTGCCGCGCGGCTCTGCAGAACGCTTCTGCGAGCCCTGACGCAGCTCGACCGAGACCAAGGTCGAGATACCGGGGCGCTCCATGGTGACACCGTAAAGTACGTCCGCGATTTCCATCGTACGCTTGCTGTGCGTTATCACGATGAACTGCGAGTGGCCGGTCATGGAGCGAATCGCTTCCGCGAAGCGACCAATGTTCGCCTCATCGAGCGGCGCATCGACCTCGTCGAGCAAACAGAACGGGCTTGGCTTGTGCTGGAACAAGGCGAAAATCAGCGACGTGGCCGTCAGCGCCTTCTCACCACCACTGAGCAACTCCATCGCACCCACGCGCTTGCCGGGCGGCTGCGCGATGATTTCCACGCCCGTCTCGAGCATGTCCTCGGGATTGGTGAGCTTGAGCGCGGCGCTGCCGCCGCCGAACATCTTGGGGAAGATCTGCGAGAAGCGCGCAGCCACGGACTCGAAGGTCTCCTTGAAGAGCTTCTTGCTCTCGCGGTTCATCTGGCGAATCGCCGTTTCGAGCTGTTCCAGCGCCGTCTCGAGGTCCTTCTTTTGTGAGCTCAGGTACTCGTAGCGCTTCGACTGCTCTTCGTACTCGTCGATGGCCGTGAGGTTGATGGGCCCCATGCGCTCGAGCAATCGGTCGAGCTCCTGGATGCGCTCGGTGGTCGCCGCATCGGGCAGTTCGCGCGCATGGAACTCCGTGAGTACGATACGCACATCGGTACGGTGACGCTCCTGGACCTGCTCGATCAAGCGGTCGAGAGACATCTGCGCCTGTCGCTCCTTGATCGTGAGCTGATTGGCCGTCCCAGCCGCTCCGTCGATGCGCTGACGCAGCTCCTTGAGCTTGCCCTCACGCCCGCCGAGTAGGTGTTTCTTCTCGTCGTAGGCAGCGCGTGCCTCTGCCAGCTCGTCCATGGCGATGCGCGCCTCGCCTACGCGCTCACCCAGGGACTCGTTGTCGAGCATGACCTGGGCGGCCGTCTGCCCCTGCTTCTCCACCGTATCGAGCAGCTCGCGCTCCACACGCACGAGACGCGTCGACAGGTCGGCCATGCCGCGCTCCACGCGGTCGAGGGCCACACGGTCGCTCTGCACG
>CAZEWA010000126.1:0-15622 GCA_964515685.1 uncultured Polyangiales bacterium
CAGTTGGTGACCTCGTCCACCGACGTAATGCCCTTGCAGGCCTTGTCGATGCCGCTCATGCGGAGCGTCCAGATGCCTTCGCGGATCATCTGGGTCTTGATTTCGGCCGTCGAGCAGCCCTGGAGGACCATTTCCTTGAGCGCGTCCGTGAGCGGCATGACCTCGTAGAGCGCGACGCGTCCCTTGTAGCCGCTGCCGCCACAGGTGGTGCAACCCTTGCCTTTGACGAGCTGGGCCGTCTTGATTTGCTCTTCCGAGAAGCCGACCTCGCGCAACACAGTGGGCTCCACCGTGGTGGGAACCTTGCAGTCCGCGCACACCTTGCGTGCCAGACGCTGGGCAAGCACGAGGTTGAGGGCGCCGGTGACGAGGAAGGGCTCGACGCCCATGTTGAGCAAGCGCGATACAGTGCTGGGCGCATCGTTCGTGTGCAGGGTCGAGAGCACCAAGTGACCGGTGAGTGCGGCCTTGATGGCGATTTCCGCGGTTTCGAAGTCGCGAATCTCCCCGACCATGATGATGTCGGGGTCCTGACGCAAAAAGCAGCGTAGGGCGGCCGCGAAGTTGAGGCCGATGTCGTCGTGCATCTGGCATTGGTTGATGCCGTAGAGATTGTACTCCACCGGATCTTCGGCCGTGCTGATGTTGGTGTCTTCGGTGTTGAGCTCGGAAAGGGCAGAGTACAGCGTAGTGGTCTTGCCGGAACCGGTAGGACCTGTAACCAGCACCATGCCGTAGGGCTGGCTGATGGCCCACTTGAAGTCCTTGAGCTGCTTTTCCTCGAAGCCGAGCTTCATCATGTCGAGCTGCAAGTTGCTCTTGTCGAGCAAGCGCATGCAGATCTTCTCGCCGAACAGGGTAGGCATGACGGAGACGCGGAAATCCATTTCCTTGCCGCGCCCGAGCTTGAGTTTGATGCGGCCGTCCTGAGGTAGGCGGCGCTCGGCGATGTCGAGCGAGCTCATGATCTTGAGGCGCGAAGAAATGGCGTTCTTGAGCTTGAGCGGCGGGTGCATCTCTTCGTGGAGCACGCCATCGATGCGGTAGCGCACGCGCATCTGCTTTTCGTAAGGCTCAATGTGGATGTCGGAGGCGCGCTTCTTGATGGCGTTCAGCAACATCGCGTTGCATAGGCGCACGACGGGGGCGTCTTCGGAGGCGCGCTCGAGGTCGAGAACGCTCGACTCGTCGTTGTCCATGGCATCGAAGTCGATGGCATTTTCATCGAATCCCTCCATGATTTGGTCGTAGTTGATCTCCTCTTTCTCGGGGACCGCATAGTAGGACGCGATGGCGTTTTCGATGGCGGAGATCGGCGCGACGACCGGCTCGACGTTGTACCCGGTCAGAAACTTGATGTCGTCGACCGCGTGCAGGTTGGACGGGTCGCTCATGGCGACGATCAGCGACGAACCTGCGCGAGACACAGGGATAAGTCCGTGGCGTTGGCACACGTCCTTGGGGATGAGCTTCACGACGTCTTCGTCGATTGCGAACTCATCGAGATTGATGGTCTCGACGCGATACTGCTGGCTGAGGAAGTTGGTGATTTCCCGATCGGAAATCACACCCATCTTCGCCAGCGCGTAGCTGAGGGTCGTGTTGGTTTTCTTCTGTTCGTCCTGGGCCTGTCGAAGCTGAACCAGGCTTATGAGTTTCTCGCGAACGAGCAGCTCGCCGAGTCGGTTGTCCGTCGCCATCTTGGGGCCCAACTCCTCTAGACCAACGGGCGCGTCATGGCCCGATACGTATCCGAGCCCAGTGTACACGGGTCCCGTGCCGCGCGACGATTCTGCTGCACGGAAGCGAATGTACGTTGAAGCGTACAAGGCGCTCCTGTGCGGGGGTGCGCCTGTTGCCCCGTGAGCAGGGTGGGGTTACACCAGCGCCCGAACGCGAGACTGTCCGTTTTCCCCCTGGTTGAACCGTGGCAAAGCCCAAAATTAGCCCTTCCAAAAAAGTCGACATCTCCGAGGCGGTTTCCCAGGTCGACATGCCTGGGATCAAGTGGAAGGTGGTGGGTGCCATAGCCTTCGGCTTCCTCATGCTCTGGGTGACAGCCTTCATGGCGACACCCTCGATTGGCTATTGGGGCGTCGGCGTGGTCGGCGTGCTTACGTTGGTGGCCATCGGTCTTGGCCTGTACGTGTTTAGGCTGACGCGCAAGCAGCGCGAAATCCTCGACATCATGAAGGCGGCCCAAGGCGATGCGGGCCGCAGGGATGCCATCGAGCGCCTGGGCGCGGGTAGCGACAAGGACGCGATGAAGGCCTTGGCGCGCGCGCAGCTGCTCGCCCAAGACGATCCGCACCGAGCGCTTGAAGCACTCGAGGCGATAGACATCGCAAAAGCCCCAGCTGTCGTGCAAGACGAGGTACGATCGCAGCGCGCCATGATGTACCTGTTCATGAACCGCACGAAGGAAGCGCTGCCCTTGGTCGACGAGATCAAGCTCGAGCGGCAACCTGATGCCAAGGTGAAGGCCAAGTACGCGGCTATCATCGCCGAAACGTGGGCGCGCTCGGGCAAGCACGACCAGGCCAAGAAGATTCTCGACGACTACAAAGCGGAAGACGCGGCTTTGTCGGAGGACCTCTTGCCCTTGCTGTACCGGGCCCAGGTCTACACGTACTCTGCGACCAAGAACCGTGGCTTGGCGAAGCGTGCGCTCGATGCGCTCATTCAGCTAGACCCAAACATGGTGGGGCCGTTCGTTCAGAAGACCACGAAACCCGAGCTTCAGAAGCTCGCGCTACAGGCACTCGCTGACGCAGGCCTCGCGCCTCGCGCCCAGATGAAGACTCGGATGAAGCCGTGAACACGGGGCTGGCGCCGCAACACTAGGTCGAGAAAATGTCAGAATCCTGGACAGTGCGGCGGTTGGTGGCTTGGATTCAAGCGGATTTCGAGCGCAGAGGTATAGACAGCGCGCGGCTGGAGGCGGACCTGATTGTCGCCCATGTGCTGTCGCTAAAGCGCATCGCGCTGTTCATGGACCTCGACCGTCCTGTCATCGCAAGCGAGCTCGCCAAGACGCGGGAGCTCGTGGAGCGTCGTCGGGCGCATGAGCCGATGGCGTACTTGTTGGGGGAGCGGGAGTTTTACGGGCGGGCCTTCGAGGTGAACCGCTCGGTGTTGATTCCGCGCCCCGACACGGAGCTGTTGGTGGAGCAGGCCGTGGCTTTTTTGCGTGGTGGAGCCCCCCCGGGGCCTGTGCTCGATCTGTGCGTCGGAAGTGGAGCCGTCGCGGTCAGCGTTGCGGCCGAGGTTCAAGACCGATTCGTGGTCGCCACCGACCTCTCGGGCGAAGCGCTTACCGTGGCACGCAGAAATGGCGAACGGCACGGAGTCAGTGCACGTGTGGCGTTTCGGAGTGGCGACTTGTTCTACCCCGTGGCGCCGGGTGAGCAGTTCGCGTGCATCACTGTCAACCCGCCCTATATCGGCGCGGACGAGATGGCAGGTCTTGCGCCCGATGTGCGCGATTTCGAGCCGCGCCTAGCGCTGTGCCCTGGGGCCGACGCGTTGCTGTTTTATCGGCGACTGGCGCGTGAGGCGCCGACCTACCTTTCGCCGGGTGGTGCGTTGTTTGCGGAGGTCGGTTTCAGCCAAGCCGCGGCGGTGGAGCGGCTGTGGACGGAGGCAGGCGGCTTCGAGCGCGTGACGCGACACCGGGACCTGAACGGGATCGAGCGCGTCGTGGCGGCTTACGTGGGCGGGGCTTGAGCGGGAACTGAGGCGGGTCGCCTGCGCAAACGGAGCGCGCCTTCGAGCAGCGCCGCCACACCCAGCAAGAGCCAAAACCAAGTCTCGATGCCACGAGGTCGCGCTGCACCCGCGCGCGATGCAATGGACTCACCGAGGGGGGAGGGGCGCTCGGTAAGGTCGTTTTCGCGTGAATCGGCTACGATCGTGAAGGAGAGCTGACGAACCTCGCGCTCTCCACGCTCGTCGAACGCGGCGAATGCGCGATAAACGCCCACCACAGCCGTGTCGTCGAGGCGCACTTGGCTGCGCTTTGGGTCGATGTCGATGCGGCGACCATCGGGCGTGACCACGTACAGGCTGCGCACTCCACTGGGCACACGCGCTGTGAGCACCGTACCTGCGGGATGGGGGCCTCTTGGCAGTGCGTCGACTGCGGAGAGGCCGCGTACTAGACCGTGCATGAGCGGTAAAAAGCCTGGTGTCAGCGGTAAATCGCCCCAGTCGTCGTCGACGGTGGTCGTGAGCAAGGCCACGCGTCCGTTGCTGTGAGGGCCTACGATGAGTAGAGGCGCGCCGTCACTGTAGTTGAGCAGAGTCGTCGCGGGAGGTGTGGGAGGCTCCACAAGCAGGCGCTTCGTGATGCGTGCGGTTTCGAGGCCTCGCCCCATTTCCGGCAGCATTTCGCTCGGGGACGCGCTGCCGACCGCAACCGACAGGGGCGGGTCGGAGGGCGCGCTACTTCGAGGCGTGGCAGGCAGCAGATCACTCATGCGGCCTCGATAGGCGAAGGCATCGACATGCTCGCCAGCCGTGATGAGCAGACCTCCGCCGCGTGCGACGTGAAGCGCGAGTCTGGCTGCGATGGCATCGTCGGGTGCGCGCACGTTCGCAAGAACGACCACATCGAAGGTCGTAAGCTCCGTACTCGAGAGACCGTCTGGATCGATGCGTGTAACGCGGGGCGCTTCCCGCTCGCCGTCGTCTAGGTCGAGTGCAACTGCGAGAAAGCGAAGTTCATCGTCGAGTTGATTGGGTGCAGGGTCGCCATCTACCAGAAGTACCGACAATTCCGATGCCGCGTCGAGTGACATGAAACGAACGTCGTCGGCCTGGAGTGCGTTGGGTGTATTGATGTGAAGCTCGAGGATGCGGCCCCGGCTCAACACCTGTTGCGGCAGCGAAAGTTGTGCTTGGCCCACGTCGTCTTCCATTGCGACCTGGGACTCGGCCACCTGTTTGCCATCGACGCGTACGGAGACATCGACCTTTTGAGGCGAGCGTTGACCCCCGAGGGTGATGTTCAACACAGCGGGTTCACTCAGGTCGCCACCGCGGCTGAGCGCCATGCTCGCAACGTACAGGTTGCCGCGGGCTTCTCGTGTGGAGAGGCACTCGACGCGCAAGCCTGCATTCGACGCACTCAGCTGGTCGGCCCCTGCATGGGCTGCGCAGTCCGTCAGAACGAGCACTTCCTTCGCGGCCAAGCGCGTACCTGAGAGTTCACGCTGGGCGAGGGCGACGGCTTTCCCAAGCGCAGTTCCGCGCGCACCGATTTGCTCGAGGCGAGCTACGTCACGCTTGAGAGTGAGTAGGTCGGAGGAACGCCCGGAGAGTAAGCGGGGTTCACTGCCTCCGAGCACAACCAGTGCTTCAGATTCGGGCGCCAGTTCTGACAAAACCTGTTCTGCGCGCGTTCGCGCGGCTTCGAACAAGGTACCCCGCAGGCGAGCTTTTCGCTCCATGGACATGGAGTCGTCGACAATGATGGCGAGCGCGATGGGCCGTTCGCTCGCATAGCTCGCGATTCGCGACAAAAACGGCCGTGACAAAGCGAGAGCAAACAGGGCGCACAGCGCGATCCGCGCATATAGCAGTGGGCGGTCTCGGAAGGAGAGCGTTCGCCGCTGCTTCGACATGGCACGCGACAAAAGTGCGATGGTTGGCAGCGCCACTTCGCGCAATGTCTTGCGCTTTACGCGATGCAACCAAAGCGGAATGCCGATGCCGAGCAGGGCGAGTAACGCGAGCGGCAAACCTAGGCCCATCGCGTGGTTCCTTCAGGGCTCAATGCTTCTCGCAAGACGTCGTGGAGGGGCCGGTCTGTGGAGGCGAGCACGTAGCGGGCCCCCGCCTTGGTACAGTCGCTTTGCACGCGTTTTCGGAACGCATTCAGTTCGCGCAGATACGCTTCGCGCAACAGACGCGCGTCCGCTTCTACGGGCTCTTCGCCTTCGGTCCCCAAGAAACGAATCGGCTCTTTGAACGGCAAAGAGAGCTCGTCTTGATGCAGCACATGCAACACGCAGACGCGGTGGCCCTTGGCGCGCAGGCGAGATAACCCGCGCAGCGCGTCGTCTTGCAGGTCGAGGCAATCGCTTGCCAGGACGATTGCACCGTGCTTGTGGGTGCGTTCCGCGAGCTCCTCGATGGCTCGCGCAAGCTCGGTTCGCTCGCCCAATACAGGCTGCGTGGCGAGCAACTCCAGCAGCGCGCGCCCTTGGGCCTGGCCGCCGCGTGCGGGCACAAAGCGGGTCAGGCGCGACGTGAACAGCGCGGCTCCGGCGGCATCGCCTTGGCGCAACAGCACTTCGGCGGCAGCGCCCAACAAGGTGGCTCCGTAACCAACTTTGCTGTCTACGAACCGCGGGCCGCCGTAGGCCATGGAACCAGACAGGTCGAGCGCGAGCACGGCATGGAGCTGAGCTTCGTGTTCGAAGTGTTTGATGCGATGGTGGTCGCTGCGCGCAAAGGCGCGCCAGTCGATGGTGCGCGGATCATCGCCGGGGCGATAGGGGCGATGCTCGGCAAAGACCAGCCCTCCGCCGCGACGGCGACTCTTGTGCAGGCCGGTAAACAGCCCATCTACCACGCCGTCGACCGCAAAGCGTAAATGCTCCAAACGCTCGACGAATGACGGGTCGACCGCACGGGGGCGCGCCTCGGAGTCGTGCGGGCTCACGGACGGACCGACCTCGCGACACTGGCGATGATGTCGGCAGTGCGAACGCCTTCAGCTTCGGCGCGGAAGCTCGGCACCAGGCGATGCCGGAACACAGGTCCCATGAGGGCACGTACGTCGTCTATCTCCGCCGTCATGCGGCCATCGAGTGCTGCGCGCGCCTTGGCACCGAGGATCAGCGCCTGACTTGCACGCGGACCTGCACCAAAGCGTACGAAGCGCTGCACTTCCTCGGAAGCGTCGGCCTCCTCGGGGCGCGTGGCACGCGACAGCGAGACTGCGTGGGCGACCACGTGGGGCGCGACAGGAATGCGGGGCACCAGCGCTTGCAGGTCGAGGATCTCGGCGCGGCTGAGCACGGCTTCAGGCTCGGGGCCTTGCTCTGCAGTGGTGCGGAGCACGATTTCTTCTTCTTCGCTGCGCGATGGGTAGCCCACATCGATTTGCAGCAAAAAGCGGTCGAGCTGCGCTTCGGGCAGCGGGTACGTGCCTTCCTGCTCGATCGGATTCTGGGTGGCGAACACGAGGTACGGGGGCTCGAGCTCATAGCTGCGTCCACCCGCGCTGACGCGCCCCTCCGCCATCGATTCGAGCAAGGCAGCCTGCGTCTTCGGTGGCGTGCGGTTGATCTCGTCGGCGAGCAGAATGTTCGTGAACACAGGCCCCGGCACGAAGCGGAAGCTGCGTTGCCCCGTGGCGCGGTCTTCATCGAGCACGTCGGTGCCGGTGATGTCGCTCGGCATCAGGTCGGGCGTGAACTGAATGCGGTTTGCCTTGAGAGAAAGCGTGCGACCGAGGCTGCTGATGAGCAGGGTCTTGGCGAGACCTGGTACGCCCACAAAAAGCCCGTGGCCGCGGGCAAACACGCACGTGAGGAGCAGCTCGATGACGGCTTCTTGCCCCACCACGCGCTTTCGCAGCTGCTGGATGACGCGCTTTTTGGCGTCTCCCAGGGCTTGAACCCGTTCGACGTCGCTGCGCGCCGGGCGCGATTCCCGATCCGGAACTGCGTCTTGGCTCGGGCGGGTGTGTGGATTGAAGGTGCTCCCCATGCAGGCTTGTGCAGCGTACCTTCGTCCTTCTGTGTCGCCAAGCGCTCGCGCCGAGGATTCGCTCGCATTTCCTCTGAACGCGCGTTTTTCTAGCTACCGACGCCTAGGTTTTGTCGCCGAATGCCGCCGAGTCACCGCGCCCCTCCCAATCGGGCACAGGCCGCGCGCTCGCGATTCACTTCGTCGGGCGCATCGGAGGCGCGCGCCAGGGCGCAGTGGGGCTCCGGATCGAACGGATTGAGGCGAATGGCTTCGTGAAGTGAGGGCAGGGCTTCCGCCGGGCGCTTGAGGGCAAGCAGGGCCGTGCCTTTCAGGGCATGCAGCGGCGCGTGCTGGGGGTGATCGTTGAGAGCGCGTTCCACCGATGCAAGCGCGCGTGCTGGGGCTTTCGCCGACATCGAGGCGCGCGCGACGCGCGAGGCGAGGATGGGGTCGCTCGGGGCGTAGGTCTGAGCCCGTTCGTATTCGCGTGCCGCGGCGAGGGTGTGGCTGCGACCCCAGAGCAAGTCGCCCACTCGCAGATGCTTGCGCGCTCGCTCCTCGGATACGTCGAGGGACTCGTCGGCTGCGCCGCGCTCCACGAAACGCAGCTTGAGCTCCTTGGTGCGCTTTTTGGGGGGAGTTTCTGGTCTCGCAGCAAGGCCATCGCGCCAGAGCCCTTCGAGGGTTTCGAAGGATTCTCCGGCTACCTGCGACAAGGCTACGCGCGCATCTTCGCCGCGTGCCATGGCGGCGATGGCCCTGGCGAGTCCCGCATCGCCTTGCCTGTGGCGAAAGTTTTCGAGGAACGTCACCACCTGAGCAAATGCCAGGGCCGCGTCCTCCTGCGAGGGCAGCATGGCGATGGAAGGGTGCATGCGCTCAAACGGAATCAGCCGATGTTGGTGGGCGGCGGTGACGAGCAGAGAATCGGTTGCCGGGGGCAAGAACGATTGCGGTTCGTGCCCGCGCCAGGTGCGCTCAAAGAGCTTGGCCAAGCCTTCGTGAAACCACACAGGCGCCCGATTGCGGCTCGCGTGCGTGAGCGCCAAGTGCACGAGCTCGTGATTGATGGTGTCGAGCCAGGGATAGCCGTACACCAGCGAGCGCGGCGAGGCGATCATCAGGCGGTTCCACTTGCACAGGGCGACCGTGCCTGTGGTCTCGATATGCTCGAGGGTTAGGCTCGAAACTTGCGACAATGTGCGGGCAGAAGGATACACCTCGAGCCGAATCGGCGAGGGCAAACGGATGCCGAGATGCTGCTCGATGGCCCTGTCGGCGCGCTCCATGGCTTCGAGTGCGTAGGGAACCAGCACGACATCGTTACCTTTGGGGAAGCGCACGACATAGCGGCCGTCCGCCGAATGCGCTTCATCGAACTCCTGCGTGATGTCGCGGGCCGCCGAGACCCACTGCAGCATGCGGCGGAATTCATTCAAGTGCGGTGACTTCGGCGCAGACGCGATGGCGCGCTCGATGAAGCGGGCGGCCTCTGTGTAATCGCCCCCGTGAAAGCGGATCATCCCACGCTGAAACAGCGCCGGCGCCGACGCTTGTTCAGGCTCGGGAAGCTGGTCGAGCAGCGCATTGGCTTTGGCGGTGTCGCCCTCGTCGAGGGCTGCGACGCTTGCAGAGAGGAGCTGTGCCTGATTTTGCGCGCTTGCGTGCCTTCCCGGCAGGACGAGCAAAAGCGCAGCGAGCGCAATGGAACTCCATCTCGAGATCACCGCAAGATCTCCTGGTAATAGCGCTCGACCGAGCGCGCGAAGGAATCGGGTGCATCTGCGCGTCGCGCGTCGAGTACGCGCCGCCTGAGCTCTGCGCGTCGCGCGTCGTCACCTTGCTCGGGAATCGCGACTTTTTCGTTGCTGCCGCGCTCGCTGCCGCCTTCTTGGCCGCGTCCACCGCCGCGCCCAGCGCGCTCTTGACGCGAGAGCTCTTCGTTGAGCTCGGCTAGTTTCTCGAGTGCTTCCCTTTGGCCCGACTGGGCTTCGCGGACGTCGCCGCGCTCCATCGCCTCGGCGGCGTTGCGCATGGCGCGTGTGGCGCGCGAGATGCGGTCTGAAAGGGAAGGAGGGCCCTGATCCCGCATGGACTGGGCCAGCTTGTTCGCCTGCTCGCCGACATTGCGTTGCTGTGGCGCCTGCTTCTTGAGGCCTTGGCTGTCTTCGGGGGAAAGGTCCTGGGATTCCTGTGGCAGGCTCTTTCCCACCTGTTCCGAAAACTGCGCCACATCGCGTGCCAGCTGTCCGGCCTTTTTCGCCGTTTCCATGCGTGAGCCATCCGGCCCCGGGAACATGCGCGAATCCATCATCATCTCTGATGACACACTTCCCAAGTCGTTGGCCGCTCGCTGCGCCATGGCGCGCGCTTCCTGAGCGTCTCCGTTGCGCAGCGCATCGCGAGCATCGCGCAGCCTCTGAGCGGCGCTCGCCTGGCTTTCGGAGGCCATGGAGGGGGTGCGGTTCGGGTCGAGCGTGCGTGCCCGTTGCTCGAGCGCGTCGGCTTCCTCGGCGAGTTTGTCGGCCTCCGCCTTGAAGGCACCATCTTGGCTTCGTGCAGTACGCGCTTTGTCGGCAAGGCGCCCGGTCTCGCTCGCCACTTGCTTCTGCGCGCGCTCGATTTCCCCAAGCTCGTTTCGCGCTTGCTCGATGGCCGCATTGCGTGGCCCGAAACGCGCATCGGCAAAAGCTTCGCCGCCTTCTTCGAGCCCCTTGCCGAGACCGTCGAGTTGCTGGTCGAGGCTCGCCATGGCTTTTTCAGCGGCTTCTAAATCGTTGTTGGCGAGCGCTTCTTCAAGGTTCTTGAGCGGGTCTTCGCTTGCCTTTGCCTGCAGCGCATCGTGGTTGACGAAGTCGCTTGGAATGTCGTTGCGAACCTGGCTCAGCTTTTGCGCAAGCTCCATAAGCTCCGCGCGTGCACGCGCTATTTCGGCCAAGAGTTCGGCTTTTTGGGCTGGATCGTGGCTCTTTTTCAGCTGCTTCAGCAGCTCGTGCATGCGGGCGCGCGTGGCGGCCAGGCGCTCGAGCGAGTGTTCTGCGTTGGCGAGCTTGGCGCGGCCTATCAAGTCACTCAGCCAGAGGGCGTCATCTTCGAGTTCCGCGACTGCCGCGTCGTCGAGCTTACGCTGCTCCCGCCCGGATCCCGCATCCACAGCCGCTGTTTCCTCACGAGCAAAGCGCGACAAACGCCGCCCCATGTCGCGCAGCAGACTGCTCGTGGCATCGTCTGTGCCGCTCTCGGTGTACGCCGTGGCGAGCGCGTCGAGCGCACGAACCAAGGTTCGCGTACTTTTGTTGAGCTGACGTTCTCGGCTCTTGGCTTCGCTTGATGGTTCAGCCAGAGGAGTTTCGAGGCGCTCGCCCAGCGTGTCGACCGCCAAATCTCGGGTTCGCTCCAGGAGCTCCACCGGCGCACCGCGGGACTCGCCCTGCTCGCCGACGGAAATCGTGCGCACTGGAGATCGCCCCACTTGGGTACCGCCGTAACCGTCCCGGTCGCGCGCTTCGATCCACACGGCCAAGGTCTGCCCAGCCTTTGCGCCGAATGCGGCCGGAATCACGTCCGTATTCGACGCGAACTTGTCGCGGCCGTCCTCTGCATCGAAGCTTGCGAGATGCACACGTCGCTCGCGTCCCGGGCCGAGCTGCACCACGAGGTCGAGACTGCCGAGCGCGTGGTCGTCCATGGCGCGGTAGACGAATGGCACGGGCTCGTCTGGGGCGGCTGTAACGTCTTGGAGGGGGGCATCGAGCTCCACCACAGGCGCTTTGTCCTCGGCGACTTCCAGTGTGCGCGCGACCGAATCCCGCACCCAGCGCTCACCGTGGCGCGCGGTGAGTGCGAGCTCCCCACCCTGGTCGGCGGTGAATGTGACCTTGTACAAGCCCGCCTTGTCGAGGCGCATGGGGAGGGCTTGTTCTCCGACCTTGAGCACGGCGCGTTCTACGGCGAACCGAGGGCGAATCGCGAAGGTTACCTGCGTGCCTTCGGGCACCGCGAGCTGGGTCGGGTTTTCGTGCTGCTGCTGTCGGGGCTCCACCTTCTCGGGCAGGGTCAGTTCGACAGACAGATGGGCGACCCAAATGCCCAGGGCTAACCCGTGATCGTCGGTCTGGGCGGGGTTAAAAAGCGCGTGAAGGCCAGAGGCTGCCTCTTCGCTGCGGGACAGCCAAACGAGCGCCGTGGCCGCAAGCGCGAATGCTGCGAGCGACATGGTCGTGAAGTGCGCAGGCCGCGCGACGGTCTGTGCCACGGGAATCGCCGTGAGCTCGCGGGCGATCTGGGCCGCGTGGGCGGAAATAAGCTCACGTGAGCCATTCGGGGCGGTCAGCAGGGCAGCGGCCGAGTGCGCGCGCGCGGCGAGGGCAGGGTCGTAGCTGGCGAGCAGGAGCGAACGGCGATCGCCCCGCAGCTCATCCAGACGCCCAATGCCGACCGCACAGGCCAGGCTCGTCGCCAACAAAAGGCCCGCCCAGGTCAGGCTCCAGGGCAGCCAGCCGAGCGCTGGGCCCGACAAAAGCGCGCACGCCAGCAGTGTCACAAGGCCCGCGGCTAAGGCGAAAGCCGCCCCCCGTGCGAGCTTGAACCACAGGATTCGCCGCCCAGCCCTGCCTAGGTAGCGCGACAGGGCGAGCGAGGCCGTATCTGGAGCGCTGTGCGCTTCGTGCACACGTTCAATCTACACGAACACGTCCTAGAACGCTCGACCTCGGCCGCAATAGGCGAAACTTGTCGCCTTGCGCATTTGACCCCCAGGTTTTCAGGTGAAACTATGGAGCGCTCTGTTGGAGTAAGGCGTTCGACCACCATGACCCAGCCTGTTGCCCATAGTTCGCTCCTCGACCAGGCCTTGGCCGTCTACCTCGAGCCCCATGCCGAAGGTCGCCGCGTGCTCCTTCTTGGCGAGGCTGAGGGGGCGCTCGCGGAGCGCCTAAGCCGCGTCGCCGAGCGACTCGAGATCATCGATCCTGAACACCGCGTTCCCGCAGACGTGGGCGTGCCGGAGCTGCCGTTCAGGGATGCAGTGTTCGACCTCGTGCTCGTCCTCGACGTCACGCTGTTGCCCGAGCCCAGGCCAGAGGCCGTGCGCGAGCTGCGAAGGGTGACCCGAGACGATGGAATCCTGCTTCTAGGGCTGTCGCCGAACGGTGAGGACGCGAACCGCCGTCGCAGGGGAGCTCCCGAGGAAGCGCTCCAGCGTCTGCTTGCCGCTGAGTTCCACTTCACCCGCGTGATCGAGCAAGGGCCCGTCTCGGGATACTCGTTCAGCCTGAACGACGGGCAGCCCGACGATTTCAGTATCGATTCGAGCCTGATGGGAACCACGCGACGGCAGGCCCTGCGCTACCTCGCTCTTGGCAGCGACGTACGCGTTGCGCTCGAATCGCGGCTCTGGATCCAGGTTCCAGAGCGAGAAGGCGAGGGCGCAGCTGCGGCCCCGAGTCAGGCACTGATCGCGGAATTGCGTCGTGCGGAGGAGGCGGCGCGCGAGGCCCTGCGCCGCGAGACGGAGCTTCTGCGCGAGCTTGAGGCGGAACGTAAGGCCCATGCGCTCACGGAGCGAGGCGTCGAGCGTGTGAAGCACCTCGAGCGCAAGCTCATCGAAATAGAGGGTGACTACGACGATGCGGTCGGGCGCGTGCGTTTCCTCGAGAACGAGCTGTCGGACCGCGATGCTGTGCGTGAGCGTGAGCGCGCGCAGCGAGAGAAGGCGGAGCGCGAGCTAGGCAGCCACAAGCAGCAGCTGGCTGCACTTGAGGCGGGCCGCAAAGCAGCCGAGCAAGCGTACGGATCGGCCCAGGAGGAACTCGCCGCGTTGCAGGAAGAGCGGGGCGCGCTCGAGGAGCGTCTTCAGGGAGCCGCAGGGCAGATCCTCGCGTTGGGGCGAGACATCAAGCATCAAGAGACGGTCGCGAAGGACCTCCTCGAGGAGCTGCGCACCCGTGAGCAGTCGGGACAGCGTGCTGTCGAGCACGATGCGCGTGTCTCCGAGCTCGAGGCCGAGCGTGCGCGCGCCGTGGAGCGCGCGTTGCAGGCCGAGGTATCGCGCGAGTCGGCCACGATGCGGGCCGATGAGTTGCGCGCGCAAATCCATGCATTGACGGCCGCTGAGGCCGCGGCGCAAGAAGCGGCTGCGATCGCGGCTAAAGCAGCTCCCGCGGCAGAAGCTGAACTCGCTGCGGCAGCGTCGGACGACAGCGAAGCTGTGCGCGTCCATCAGGTTGAGGCCAGTCGCTCCCGTGGCGAGATCAGTGGCCTGCGTTGGCGTCTCAAGGAGGCGGAGGCGGCGCTCACAGTGCAGCGCGACCTAGCCGAGCGCGCCCAACAGGGGAGCGAAGACAGCGATGCGGGCTCGGAATCCGAGGCGGCTGACAGTGAGCTTTGGGCAGAGCGGCTCGACCAGGCGCAAGATCGCATCGAAGAGCTAGAAGATGCATTGGCTCGTTCGGAGCGTCGCGCACAAGAAGCTGGCCGCACCGTGGAACTCGAGGCGGAACTCGATCGTATGGACCATCGGGTTCGCGAGCTCACACGCGATCTCGAAGAAGCCGACCGTCTGGCCGAGGCGCACTCCGAAGACGCTGAGCGGCTCGATGCGCTCGATGTCGAGCTTGAAGCCGCCCGTCGCCGCATGGACGCGCTCGAAGACGAGCTGCGCAGTACCCAGGACGAGCTGCGTGCCACACGGACCAACGCAGAAGCCCTGGCAGCCGAAACTACGACGCGGGTCGAGCTTGCGCAGCGGGTGGCGGCTGAAGCCCGCACTGAGCGGGACGACGCACGCGTGGCATTGGCCGAAGCGCGCTCCATTCTAGCCCAGCTGGCTGGGGGAGAGGCACAGCCGGGGCTGGCCGCTGTCGCTGTGCCGGCAGAAGCAAGCGCCTCCGTGGAAGCGGAACTCCGCGCCGAGCTTGAGGAGCGCAACGCCCGTTTGTTCGAAGTGGAGCGTGAGCTTGCGGAGCGTGCACAACGCATCCTTCAGCTTGAGGAGAATCTGCGAGCGCAGGTTCGCGGTTCTGTGCCGCCGCCTCCTTTCGGCTCCTCGGACGCATGAGCCAGGAGAGAGGGGAGCGCAAGTCACGTTGGGCTCGCGCGAGCGCGATGTCCGTGCTGCTCGCAACCGACGAGGGGGGGCGTTGGCACCCCGGGATAGGCGACCCGACCCTCGTCGGCTGGGTCACGGTGGCGGGCTACTTTGTGGCCGCCGGCTTCTGCTTTGCGGCCGCACGCGCCGCGCGGGCGCTCGCCAGCAAGCTGAGCAAGGCTTCTCCTGAGCAAGCCAGGGACGAACGTTCCCTTGCGCGCTTGTGGGGAATCTCCACGCTGGCCATGGTACTGCTCGGCATCAACAAGCAACTCGACTTGCAGACCTGGTTCACGGAGACCCTGCGAGACCTGTCGCGTGAGCAGGGCTGGTACGAGAACCGCCGCATCTACCAAGTGCTGTTCATCGCACTGATAGGTCTCGCGGGCGTTCTCGTGACTTCCTCGCTCGCGTACTCCCTGCGTCGAGTTTTTTCGCGCGCCAGGGGAACCATCATCGGCCTCGCGCTCATTTCTTGCTTTGTGGTGATTCGCGCTGCGTCCATGCACCACGTCGATGCGCTTCTTGGTGTCCGCTTCGGGCACTTGAAGATCAACGCCATTCTAGAACTGAGTGGCATCTTGGTCGTGGCGCTCGCGGCGCGCCGTGGCTTGCTTCGCTACCGCAGCACTCCCAAGGCTTAAAGCCAAGAGGGCGGCCTCTTTCGGGGCCGCCCTCTTGTGATTTCGATCCGCGCTAGGCTGGATCAGAAATCCATGCCGCCGCCGTGGCTGTGTCCGGCGTGGCCGCCGCCAGCAGGCTCATCCTTCGGGCGCTCTGCGATGAGAGCTTCCGTGGTGAGCATGAGGCCCGCGACGCTGGCTGCGTTCTGCA
>CAZEWA010000127.1:0-15442 GCA_964515685.1 uncultured Polyangiales bacterium
GACGCCTGCCCCACCGAGGCATTTGTGGGCAGTCGCCAGCTCGATGCGCGGCGCTGCATTTCCTATCTGACCATCGAAGAGCGCTCCACGATAGCACCCGAGCTGATGGACAAGATGGGCTCCTGGATGTTTGGTTGCGATGCATGTCAGGACGTGTGCCCGTTCAACAAGACGCGCCCGCTGCCCGTAGAGCAGACCCGCGCCTTCGAGCAGGACAGCTTGAGGTTTAAGTTCGACGCATCCGAGCTGTTCACGCTCGATGAGGAGGAGTTCGCCGAGTTTGCGTTGGGCTCCCCGTTCAAGCGTCCCGGGCGCGCAGGTCTGCAGCGTAACGTGGCCATCGTGCTCGGCAACAGCCGACAGCGCCGCTACTTGCCTGTGCTGCAAGCGGCGCGAGAGCACGAGAGCGAGCTCGTGCGCGATGCGGCCAGCTGGGCCTACGAGAAGCTCGACAGGGAAACCCGCTAGCACTACGTACTGCCGCTAGCGGGGCGCGGAAGAACTACGGCTTTTGCTGCGCGTCGGGCTTGCCGTCGCCGTGCAGGGAAGGGCGCTCTGCGGCACTGGGGAAGTGCTTGCTTATGACTTTGCCCGGCGAGTGTTCGCGCAGGAGCTGTTCGAGGCGCAAAAGCACCGGGTCGACGCCATCGCGTGTGGCCGCCGAGAATTCGAATACCTCGAGGCCCCGCGATTCAAGCTCTCGCTTTGCGTCTTCCGCAAGCGCGCGCGTCTCTTCGAGGTCCATCTTGCCAATGCCGATGATCATCGGACGCTTGGCAAGCTCAGGGTCAAAGCTTGCTAGCTCGCTCATCAGTGCGTCGAAGTCGCGCACCAAATCTCGCTCGGGTGCGGGATCCCAGGTAAGGATGTGAAGCAGCACGCGCGTGCGCTCCACATGGCGCAAAAACTGGAGGCCTAAGCCCTGGCCCTGTGCCGCGCCTTCGATGATGCCCGGGATGTCTGCGATGACGAAGTTGCGATCGTCGCCCAATGAAACGACGCCCAGGTTGGGAACGAGCGTGGTGAAGGGGTAGTCGGCAATCTTGGGCCGAGCGCGGGACACCGCAGAGATGAACGTGCTCTTGCCCACGTTGGGATAACCAAGCAAACCCACATCGGCGAGCAGCTTCAGCTCGAGACGAAGGTGTCGATGCTCGCCCGGATCGCCCTTTTCTGCATAGTTCGGGGATTGGTTTACGGAGGTGATGAAGTGGATGTTGCCGCGTCCACCTCGTCCGCCCTTCGCCATGATGGCGCGCGCTCCATGCACCTCGAGGTCCGCAATGAGGTCGCCCGTTTCGGCGTCGTACACTTGTGTGCCGGGAGGCACTTGTACGAGCAAATCCTCTCCACCTTTTCCGTATTGGTCTTTCCCACGGCCGTTTTCACCGCTTTCGGCTTTGATGACGCGGCGGTAGCGTAGGTCGAGCAAGGTGGTGTAGCGCTCGTGGGCCTCGAAGATGATGTCTCCGCCCTTTCCGCCGTCACCGCCTGAAGGTCCACCGAGTGGCAAAAACTTTTCGCGGCGCCAGGCGCTGGCACCGTCGCCACCGTTGCCGGCGATGGCCTTAACTGAGACTTCGTCGACAAAATGCATGGCCCCGTATTGTGACGTGCCCGCGCCATGAGGCTACCCTACAATCCGCGCCATGGTTGCGGGTAAGAGCGAGGACACTGCACTCGGCACGGCGCATGGCCGGTTTTTGGAGAGCCTCCCGCGTAAAGCCATCGAGCTACGCGGCGCAATAGCGCTGCTTACGGCGACACCAGCGGCGGAAGGCCCCCGCGAAGACATGCGGCGGCGGCTTCACACGTTGTACGCCTCTGCGGTTGTTTTCCGGAACGAAGCGCTCAGCAGCGCCGTAAAAGCCGGGATCGACTGCCTAGACGTGGCGCGTGAGGAGAAACGCGCCCTAAACGCGTCGGATCTCGCGAGCCTGGCACGACTCGTTCGGAGCATCCCTGACTTGCGTGGTGAGGGTGCGGGCGCGGAATCTCCGCCGTTGCGCGCGGCCTCGGTTGAACCGCAAGCAGCGCCTCCGCGTGCCTCGGCAACCTTTGCGGTGGCACGTCCGATAAATGCACAAAATGCGCTCGCTCTCCCGCCCAAGCCCTCCCAGGCCGATCTCAACTCGGTTACGGGCGAAGTTCAGGCGCTCGCAAAGCCTACGGCAAGTCTAGAGAAACCTGGCCAGCGCACGCCTCTTTTGCAGCGCGTGCTCTCGGTGTTGGTGCTGTGCCCGCCCGACGAACGAGAGGGCTTGCGCACCCTGTGGACCGGCGACTGCCTCGAGCCTGTGTTCGTCGCGAGCGTGCGCGAGGCCCTCGAGAGCGCTCGAGACAGTACGCCCGATGTGGTGCTGGCGGATGAGCGGCTTGCGGGTCGCGGCAACTTGCTCGAAGGCATGCGGAGCAGTCCGCTGATCGATTTCGTGCCCGTGGTCGTGCTCGGAAGTGCAGACCCTGTCGATGCCGGACTCGTATCGGATGCGGACGCTAGGCTGGCGCGGCCCTTTGAGCTGCACCAGCTTCTGCACACGGTCGGACGTGTGACGGGAACGCTGGTCGACGTCGACCGAACGCTTGGTCGCTTGGGCGCGAGTCTGACGCTGCGCGAGATAGCCGACTGCGTGGCGGAGGAGATTCGTCACGGCATTTGGGATGCCGCCGAGACAGGGCGCGAAGAGCGCATTTCTTTAGGGGAGGGCGCAGAAGTCCTGGCGGCTGCATGGGGAGCCATCGCGCGTGTGCGCTCGCTTGTCTCGCAGCAGAGTCAGGGCCGGGTGCAGTTCGGTGCCCACGGTGCGCGTTCCACGCCCGGCTTGCTCACCGTAGGCGCTGCGAATGGAGCGGCTCCGGCGCAGGCTTTACCTTCTCAGGCTCTCTCGGGGCGCCGCATCCTCGTGGCCGACGACGACGAAGCCGTGGTGGGATTGTTTGCTGACCTGTTGGGCCAGCAGGGCGCGACGGTTTTGGTGGCACACAGTGGCGATGAAGCGCTGCGATTCGCGCGCCGCGAGCGGCCCGACTTGGTGCTGAGCGACATTCTCATGCCGGGGCTCGATGGCTTCGGATTGTGCCGTAAGTTCAAGCGTGATCCGCTGCTGGCCCATGTGCCCATCCTGCTCTTGTCTTGGAAGGAAGACCTGCTCGTGCGCATGCGCGAGCTCTCGGTTGGAGCCAGCGGATACCTGCAAAAGGAAGCTCCTTTTGGCGAAGTTCTGAGCGCCGTATACGAGACGCTCAAGCCGCGCGCGCGACTCGAGGAGCAGCTTGCGGGTCCTTTGGAAGTGCGCGGCAACTTAGAAGGCACGGGCGTTGTGCCCTTGCTGCGAAGCGTTCGCCGCATCCGGCCGGATGCCCGAGTTACGCTGCGCGACGCGTGGAACCTCTTCGAGTGTGAGCTACGCGAGGGGCGCTTGGCTCAGCTTACGCGTACCGCGAGCGACGGCAGCTTCGTGCGTGGTGAGCGCGCGCTCCCCCACCTGCTCGGTGCAGCGGTTGGGCGCTATGCGGTGACGGTGGGCCAGGGCAGCCTCAAGTTCGCATTCGAGGGCTCGCTCGACGATGTCTTGGCGCGTGGCGCGGAAGCGCTCGGTGCCGAGCTCGACGCACTGTCCTATCCGGGTCTAAGTCGCGTGGCACGCGTGGTTTTCGATGAGGATGCGCAGGCTGCGCTCGCACAGCAGTCGCCGCAGGGCATGCGCCCGGTTGTCGCGCGCCTTCTTGCGGGGGAGACCCCAGAAGCCCTCGTCGCCGACGGAATGCTTGGGCGCGAGACACTCGAAGCGGTGTTGCTCGACATGGGGCGTCGAGGGGCGATTCGAGAAGTGTTGGATGCAAACGGCTCGGATCTCGTCGCTGAAGCGCGCCTTGCTCGTGTGAACCAAGTTGTCCCTTGTCTCAGTTCTCCGCTCAGCATGATGCCACAGTCGGAGCTCGAGCCGCCCAGTGTTGCGGTTGCCGAGCCACCGACTGTCGAGATCGAGGGGGCTCGAATTCCTTCGCTCGGCGCATTTGCACAAGAAAGCGAAGGCGCCGAAGCGTCGGTTGATGCCGACACGACTGAAGAAGGCCCCGTGTCTTCGGCGTCTATTTCGGCACAGGGCGGGCCAAGTCATCCGGAGCAGCGCCGGGATGGCGAGACGGTAACGCCCAGCCTCGTGAGCACCCACTCCGCGCCGCATGTGCACGTTCACGCTGGAAAAGCCGGCCACAGCGACTCCGCGTCAGACGACGGCACGGAGCAGGAGCTTGTCGAGACGAGTCGCAGTCGTTCCACATTGGTCGCATGGGCTGCTGCGTTGGTTGGCTTGTTCGCGGTCGCGTTCTTTGCCGAGCGCATGCTCGAACCGGAAGCGAGCTCTGACCACCTCGAAGCAATCGGCGACCCGTCGACGGCCCAGGGAGCGCCGACGGATGATGCGCAGGAGCAACGAGCGCTGCGTCAGGCGGGGGAGCCCGATGCCATCCTTGCGGCTCCGCGCGCAGAAAAAGACACAGCCATTCAGGCACTTGTGCTGCCTGAAGACAGCGGATTCCAGATCTACAGTGGCATCCTCGAGCCAGGTCTCGTGACGTCCCCGGAGCAGGGGCTGTTAGTCGTGGAAGCGAGCGCTGGTTTCGCGCAAGCGGAGCTTTTCGTCGACCGACAAAAGGTCGGTACGCTGCCGGCCAAGGTCGCGCTTTCTGAGGGGATTCACGAGCTTGCCATCGAGTCAGGCGACGCGACTCGCTATCGATTCGTCTTCACGCGACCGGGCAAGACGTGGGTTCTGCGTAAGCCCTGAAAACCGGCTGTTTACCCCCGGTTCGTTGTAGAAAACAGAGCATCGTGCTACTTCGGCCAGTTGTCGAAGTGGCCTTACTTTTCCGCGTATTTCACGTGGGCGAGAGGGATGGAGGGGACGAAATGAAGCGCGTAGTCTTGCTTCTGCTCATCAGCACGTTTTGTGGCCTGAGCGGCTGCGAAAAGAAAACAGATGCTGGCGCAGAAGCCATAGCGGCGGGCGATCGGCCAGCCGATCAGCCCAATGTCTTCAAGGACTACGCGACCCATCTCGATTTATGGGAACACGCGCACCTTGCGGAGATTCATCACCGCGGCCTGTACATCGAATTCGGTACGCCCGCGCGTCAGAAGTTCACGTACGGAGATTGGCGTTCGGGTTGGGGCAAAGATGGCTCGGCCAATGTCGACCGTTTCACTTACGCAAGTGCAGAGCCGAGTCGCGTGTACTTTCGCGCTGAAAAGAGCGAAGCACTCACACTGCGTCTGCGGTTGAAGCCCGTCGGCACTGCCGTGGTCACAGCGTACCTCAATGGCGAAGCCTTGCCTGCGACCCGCCTGTCCGGCAATGAGTTCAAGGACTACGACGTGGCGATTCCCGCCGAGCGCGTTCAGGCCGGCGAAAACCGCCTGCTGCTGCGTTTCGGCGGCACCACGTTGTTGAACGGAGACCAGGTCTCGGCAGCCGTGGCTTCGATTCGTGTGATTCCCGCAAGCGAAGCGACAGCAGGCACTGCCGCAGATTACAGCGCGCCGCACTACAGCGAGCTGCGCACCGAAACGGCAGTCGGCAACGTTCAGCGCCGCGCGTTGGCCGTCCCGTCGCCAACCACGCTCAGCTTTTATCTCGATGTTCCGGCTGGAGGTTTCCTCGGCTTTGGCGTCGGGGTCACAGGCGACAAGCCGAAGGGCGGCAAGGCGAACGTCGTGGTCACGCCTGAGGGGGGCGCTGCGAAAGAGCTATTCAACACGGAGCTGACCTCCAGCTGGCAGGACCAGGTCGTCTCGCTCGAGGCCTTTGCTGGCAAGATTGTCCGCATCGATTTGCGCGCCGAGGGAGATGTCGGGGCCGGTCGTGTGGCGTGGAGCACACCAGCGCTGCTGCTGCGCCAAAAGGAACTCGCCAAGGCACCCAAGCAGGCGAAGAACGTCGTGGTTGTGCTGATCGACACGCTGGCGGCGCGCTCGCTCAAGGCGTTCAACCCGAAGGCCCGCGTCAAAACGCCCGTCATCGACCAGATCGTGCAGGAAGGCACGTTGTTCGAGGCCTGTCAGGCTCCCGAAAACTGGACGAAGCCTTCCGTGGCCTCGGTCTTGACCTCGCTCTATCCGGCGACTCACGGCGCCAAGACCGACGGCGCCATGGTGCCCAAGGGCGCCACGCTGCTGAGTGAATCGCTGAAGGAAGCGGGCTTTGCGACTGGTAGCTTCATCGCCAACGGCTACGTCTCCGACAAGTTCGGATTCAACCAGGGCTGGGACTACTACACGAACTACATCCGCGAGAAGAAGAGCACCGACGCCGAGAATGTCTTCAAGGAGGCAGGCGACTGGATCGAGCAGCACAAGGACGAGCGCTTCTTCGCGTACGTCCACACCATCGATCCGCACGTGCCCTACGACCCGCCGGCTGAGTTCCTCGCGATGTACATGAAGGGCGACTACAAGGGGCAAGTGGCTCCGCGCAAGACGCCTGAGCAGCTCGCAGATGCGAAGCGCTCGCCGCCCCGCGTAACCTTCACCGACGCCGACAAGCAGCACCTCAAAGACCTCTACGATGGCGAGGTCAGCTACCACGATCACTACATGGGCCTCTTCATCGAGCGCCTGAAGAAGCTCGGTTTGTACGACGACACCATCTTCGTGATCACAGCGGACCACGGTGAGGAGTTCGACGAACACGGCTCATGGGGCCACGGTCACACGGTGTATCAGGACCTGCTTTGGATCCCGTACATCGTGCGTTTTCCCGGCGTCGTGCCCGCAAAGCAGCGCGTGACGCAGGCCGTCAGCTCGATGTCGATTTTCCCGACGGTGATGGAAGCGGTGGGCGCACAGCCTCCGCCCACGCTCGAGGGGCAGAGCGTGATGGGCTGGATGCGCGGTGGGCCGCCGCCTGCGGTGCCTGTAGCGTTCAGCGACTTCCTCGACGACCGCCGCGTGATCCGCGCAGGCCGCTGGAAGCTCATTCTGCGTGGGACGAACGAGACGTTCTTCGACCTGCAGAACGACCCGCTTGAGCAGAAGGAACTCGATAGATCGCGTCACCCGATTGCTGCGCGCTACGCGACCCTGATGCTGGGCCAGTTCCTCGGCGCACGCGACCGGCGTACTTGGCTTCGTGGTGAGCAGGGCCAGGGCGTCAAGCTTGCGCGCGAGAATGCGAACATCGACGAAACCTTGCGAGAGCAGCTCAAGGCCATCGGCTATGCGGGCGACGGCCCCACCGCGGACACGCACTGAGGCACTTCTGACCTGAGCGCGTGACGCGAAAGGAAGCTCAAGCCCTGTTCTTACGGGGCTTTTGCAATTGGGGAGAGAGCGAAAGTCGCGAAGCACCTTGCTGCGGCAAGATGATGTTCACCGTGGTGCCGGTGCCGTAGCTGCTCTCGATCTGAATCTTGCCGCCGTGCGAATGCACGAGTCTATGCACGATGGCCAGGCCCAGGCCCGTTCCGGTGGGTCGCGTCGTGAAGAACGGGTCGGCGGCCTTGCTGCGCACCAGGGTGTCCATGCCTTCGCCCGTGTCGCGGATGGCTATCGCTACCGCTGGGGCATCTTCGAGAATGGTGCTGTACGTGCGCACGGTGAGAACGCCGCCGTCAGGCATGGCTTGAATGGCGTTCTCGGCCACATTGACCAGCGCTTGGCGCAGCAAATCCGGGTCGCCCATGATGGTGTGGCTGTCGTTCAAGACCACATCGAAGGTGACTTGCTCGTCGCGCCGTTGGGCAGCACGGGCGAGTTCCACGGCGCTTCGCACGAGGTCCTCGATGAGCAGCGGCTGGCGCTCCGGGGTTACAGGGCGCGCGTAGGCCAAGAGGTCGCCTACCAGGCGATTCAAGCGGTCGGCCTCTTCGTCGAGAATTCGTAGCAGCACTTGCCGGTCTGCGTCACGCAGTGTCGGGCGATGCAGGCCGCTGACTGCGTTCTTGATGATGGCCAAGGGATTTCGTACTTCGTGCGCAATCACAGCGGACAACTCACCCATTGTCGCGAGCTGTTCTTTGCGCACCAACTGCTCTTGGGCATCCCGCAACTCGTTGTAGCTGCGACGCAGCTCGAGTGTGCGGCTGGTGAGCGCGTTGGCGGTGCGCACGAAGCGCTCGAGCAGCACGTAGCTAACCGCTAGAGCGAACAGGGCGTAGCAATGTTCGAGCAGGTAAAACGACGAGATGGGCGACAGTCGAATGACGAGGTCGTACGCGGCTGCAATCAGGAGCATTACGGCGCCCGCCAACACAATGCGCACATCGGCATCTGCGGCAGCCCGCAAAGCGAGTAGCACGGTGCCGTAAGAGACTGTGGCGAAGGTGCCGAGGATGAGCGCTATCCCGATACCGGTGATGTGTGGTTGCGCCGGAACCCAGTCGGTGAGGAAGATCGAGTCTATGTCGAGGGGAACCGTGGGGTCGACGACGAGGCCCGCGATGTTGGCCAAGACGCCTAGAATGGCGAGGCCGTAGGCAATGCGCACGGCACGCGCGCTGGAGCGAGTGGTGATGTGATGGGCAAAATCGACGTAGAACGCCCCGGCCGTCATCATGCCGAAGAACTGAAGCTCGTCGGCATGAGCGGCTTGAGCCACGGAGTCGGCGTCGAAAAACAGGGCGGAGCCGAGGGCATAGATGGCCATCGCTCCGGACAAAAGCCCGAAGGCCAGATACTCACGCTCTGCGCGTCTGCGTGCATAGAGGACGCAGTAGTAGGCACAGAGGTACGCGTAGACGGCGGTCCAAGCCACCGTAAGGGTCGCGAGGGGCGACATCCGGCGCAGGATACCCCGCCGGGGTGTACGGCGCCCAGGACTAGGATGGATTTTGATGCGGTTTCTGGGGGGCTGCCCTAGGATAGAAGGGGTGCGGGGAACGATGCGGGCGAAGATTGTCGGACTTTCCCTCGTTTTGGGGGCATGGAGCGGCGGCGCGACGCTAGGCCCGGTACGGGCCGAGGGGTATGCCGGCGTGGTACCTGGCGGACAGGGAACAGTCGCGCCGTCGACGCGAGAGCGAACCCGCAAGGCGAGCATCACTTGGCCGGGCTTTCAGGTCCTGCCGGATGGAAGCACGCGCATTTTCGTGCAGACCGACCGCCCCGTGACTCCTGAGCTGCGCCGAGTCGACTCTGGCTTCGCTGTGATGATGCGTGGAGCTGTGCTGCCCAAGAAGGGCAACGTGCGAAGGCCACTCGATACGCATTACTTCAACACGCCCGTGAGGTCTGTGCGCTTTACGGCGGGGCGAGAAGGCGTGACGCTCTGGCTTGACATGCGAGCCCAAGGGGAGCCTCGCCTGCGCACGGAACAAACCGCTGCAGGCTTCTTCAGCTACATGGAGTTTGCCGCGGGCAACTACCTGTAGAGGGCAGGGTAGGCAGCAGGTTGTGCAGCTGCGACGCTGCTGGCGCTGTGCTGCACTTCAGCGTGACGCGCCGAGCGGTCAGTTCTTGATGTTGAAGGGAATCCAGAAAGCGCGCGCGCGCTTGTGCTCACCGCGGCGATCGTATCCGGCAAGGCCGTAAAACACGTTCCACCAGCGGTCGTCGTTGATGCCGCCGCGCGAGAAGAACGGGAAGAAGTGGTACTCCCAGCGAACTCCACCGGGCTCGCGCTTCTTCTCGAAGTACGAGTTGAGCACCAGCGTGCGCTCGATCTCGCCCCGCATCCAGTTCGTGTACACGGGAAACACGTGCGTCGTGTTGTGCTGGTTGTCCTTGGTGCGGAAGTCCCAGTACAGCGGGAAACCTACGCGCCGATGCGTGCCCTTGCGGGCGTTGTCGAAGTCCCACCAGAGCGGGAACGCCACGCGCGCATATTTTTGCTTCGGGAAATTCTTGAAGTCCCAGTACAGAGGTGACAGCGCGAAGCGGTGTGTCTTGGTCTCGTGATTGCGGAAGTTGAAGTAGACCGGGGCGATAGCCCAGTACGACTTCTGCGGCGATTCCTTGCGGTACACGAGCGGATGGATGTTGAAGAACCAGCTGTCTTCGGTCCATCCCGACTGAATGGTCGGAAACACCCACCAGGTCTGTTCGTCGCGCTCGAAGCTCTTGTAGCGGCCCACGAGCGGCGTGACCCAGGTGCTGTCGATGCCGGCGTGGTAGAAGCGGCCCATGAACGGCAGGATTACCAGGCTGTCGTTCGCGGGATCCTGGAAGTGGAAGAAGATAGGAGCGAGCACGAGGCCCTTCGAGGCATCGCGGTCGTCCCAGAGTCTAAAGAAGAATGGAGCCACGCCGTCGAGGTTCTTGTCCCCGCGGCGGCGCTGATAAACGGGGCTCACCCACAGCGAGCGCTCGTTGTCTTTCACGTGCGAGAGAAGCGGGGTCACCAACCTGAATTTTTCCGGGCCGCTCGCGTACTGGAAGAGTAGAGGAAGCAGCGTGGTCGTCTTGAGCTCGGGGGTCTCGTGCCGGAAGACCAAGGGCGCAAGGCCCCAGCTCTTTGTATCCTTCGCGCGTCGGTAGTAGAAGGGCGGCACCACGGTTGTGGCGCGTTCCGGGTCGTTGTCCGCGAAGCGGAAGAAGACGGGAGGAACGATGGTAATCCGCTCGGATGTGGATTCTTTGTCCCACACAATGGGAAAGAGGCCTCGCCAGCGGGCGCGCTCGTTCTTCCAATCGTAGTAGGGGCCGACGACCTTGCGGTGGGTCTTGTCGTCGCCGTCTATCCAGGTGAGGAGCGGCGGAATGATGGTGTGGAAGTGCCCTTTGAGGACGCCGGTCGCGAACAATGGAAACAGCCCGACTGCCCAGTCTTGCTTGTCTCTGTGGGTATAGAATGGCGGCAGTACGAAGGTGTTGCGATCTGGCCCGCGCAAGGACCACACGAGGCCGAGGGCGACGTCGGCGTTCAGCTTGGGGCCGCGCCGGTAATAGTACGGGATGATCAGGCGCTCGAAGCTCTCAGGCTCGCGGCGCTCGAAGTAGAACGGGAAGAGCACCGTGCGCTTGGCCGACCCCTGCCAGTCTCGCATGTAGGGAGGGATGATCAGGCGATCGCGCGGTGGCGATTCGAGGGTCACGGTGCCGGAAATTCGCTGCGGCTCCGGTCGCTTTTGGCTTCCTTCGGGATCGCCTGCGAGGGGTTCGGGCTCGCCTGATGCGCTAGCGGAAGTGGGGGCGATTGGTTCGGCCGCGGGGCCTGCTGCCGCCTCGGGCTCTTCGCCGCCTTCCTCTTCTTCCTCTTCGCCTTCTTCGTTCGCGGCGCTTTCGGCCTCAGAAGCTGCCGTTTCGCCTGCTGCGGGAAGCGCTTCGTGAGGCGCATCGGCGCCCACGCGGCTCAACGGCGAGAGCAACAACAGGCAGCCCAGGCCCATTGCCAGGCATCTCACGGAGCAATTCACAGCCCGCGCTCTACAACCTCGCAGGGTAAAGCGCAACAACCGCCGGGAGTCAGGCGAGCGAGGAGCCCCAGACAGGACGCATGGAAATCGCAAAGCTCGGGCTTGTGGCTGAGCGCTCAGGCGTGGCTTACGAGACCATGGTAGGCGGCAGTGGCTTCAGCGAGCTCAGTCTCGAGCTTGCGCCGGGCGACCGGGTCGAGATGAGCGTGGCGGTCGGGATGCAGGCGCTTTGCGAGGGCCCGCAGCTGGCGGCGCGCATCGGCACGGTCTTCCAATTGGGGAGGGGGGATCCAGGCGCTCGGGTCTTGCACCCGGCGCAGGAGCGCCCCGAGGGGCATGCGCACACTTATCTCGAGCGGCGGAATCTCGCGTGCTTCAAACCAAGCGTCGTGACCGCTCCGCTGTGCGATCTGAAGCAGGGCTCCTAGGCGCTCTTCGGTTTGACGGCGCAGGGCGGCTCGCACCACGTGGCGTTCGACCCCGGCAATCTCGGTGGCTAGGGTACCGCAGCGTCGGGCATCCGGTCGGAAGAGCGCCCGTACGCAGCTGGCGTAGGCGTGTACGCTCAGGCTGCCCTCGCGGCGTAGCAGGTCGAGCAGGGGGTCGAAGCGCCCCGCGACGTGCAAGCCGACCACGAAGCCCTCTTGGACCCATACACCGTGCCGCATGCCATCTCGGTCGCGCACGACGGCAAGTCCGACGCTGCGGCTGGCGAGGGCTGCCCAAAGCAGTTCCTCCAGGCAGCGTTCCGAAAGTAGGCGGGGCTGTTCCACTCCCGCAGTGTCGTCGGCTTGCGGGGGCGCCTTCAAGAAAGCGACAGGCGCTGGCCCCTGAGCGAGCGGCGCAGCACGGGCTCAAGCTGCGCGTCGCCCGCGCTTTCCCTTGATGAGGTGGGCCACTGCCTCGCCCAGGCCATCCACTGTGAGTGGAAACATCTCGAACGCCTGGCGGACGACTTCGATGGTGTTTCCCTGCCAGTAGTTCAGCGCCTCGGGATTCAGCCAACACGAACGCTCGAAATGACGGGCGAGCATCATGAACCAGAACATGCCCGGCTGTTGGTCGTCTTCGCCAAGGTAGGCCGAGCCGTTCGAGGCGAGCAGCTCGTAGGGCGCCATCAGCCCGTCACCGACCATGATGAGTTTGTAATGCGGTCCGCACTCATTGATGAGATCGGTGACGCGAACCTTTTCGCCGAAGCGCGCGTCCTTGTAGACCTGGCCGTAAATCGCGTTGTGGAAGTAGTAGGTGCGGAGCTCTTTGAAGTGCGTGGCCTTGCTGGCTGCGCTGAACAGGCGCGACACGAGCTCTGCGTACGGATCCATCGATCCGCCCACGTCCATCATCAAGATCACGCGCGTATTGGGGCGTCGCGGTGGGCGCACTTTGACGTCGAGTTCGCCCGCGTTTTGGGCTGTTGCCGCGATGGTGCCCTCGAGGTCGAGTTCGTCGTCGGCCCCTTCGCGGATGAAGGCCCGCAGCTTACGCAGTGCGACGCCTGCTTGACGTGTGTCAAGCGTGATGTCGTTGCGATAGCCGCGGTAGCTGCGCTCTCCCGCGACGCGAATCGCGGAGCGGTTTTTACCTTGGCCTCCAACGCGAAATCCCTTCCGTGCAGCGCCACTATGGCCGAACGGAGATTTACCTCCGGTGCCTATCCACTTGTCGCCGCCGTCGTGGCGCTCTTTTTGCTCGCGCAGCCGCTCTTCGAACATCTCTTGCAGCTTTTCGAGGTCGAATTGCTCGAACAGCTTGCGCTCTTCTTCGGTGAGCTCAGGGATGTTTTCCTTGGCTTCCTGCAGCCAATCGAAGATCTGCGCCTTGATCTCCATGGTGCCGCGTTCCACGCCCTTGAAGTGTTGCAAGAACGCGTCATCGAACGCGTCCAAGTGGGCTTCGTTGTGCACCAAGAGCGCGCGCGCGACGTAGTAGAACCCATCTAGCGAGCTCTCATGCAGGCCGAGGTTGAGCGCCTTGGCGAGCATGACTGCCTCGGTGGTGCCTACCGGGACTTTGCGCGAACGCAGCTCGTAGAGGAAGGGAACGAACATGGCGTCACGACCGCCACTGTGAGCCGCCCGCGATTTGATCTGCGTAGGCGACGAGGTCTTGCTCCTTCTTGAGCAAGGTGCCCAAAAATGGAAGATTTTTTTCGAGTTTCACGTTCTTGATGCCCGACAGCTTCAGCGCGGAGATCCAGTCGATGAGCTCGCTCGTGCTCGGGCGCTTGCGCAGCCTGCGCATCTCGCGGATCTGGAAGAACGTGTTGATGGCTTGATCGACCAACGCTTCTTCGAGCTTCGGATGATGGACCGCTACGATTTCCTTCATCAACGACCGCTCGGGGAAGTCGATGAAGTGGAACACGCAGCGCCGCAAAAATGCATCCGGCAGTTCCTTCTCGTTGTTCGAGGTGATGATGACCACAGGGCGTTGTTTCGCCACGACTTCCTCGCCGGTCTCGGCAATGAAGAAGCGCATCCGGTCGAGCTCGTGCAAGAGGTCGTTCGGAAACTCGAGGTCCGCCTTGTCGACTTCGTCGATGAGCAAAACAACCCGCTCTTCTGCGGCGAAAGACTGCCCGAGGGCACCTAGCTTGATGTAGCGCTTGATGTCTTTGACATCGCCGTCGTTGAAGCGCGAGTCGTAGAGGCGCTGGACCGTATCGTAGACGTAGAGGCCGTCCTGAGCGCGCGTCGTGCTCTTCACGTGCCAGCGTAAGAGCCGCATGCCGAGCCCTTCCGCGATAGCTTCAGCGAGCAAGGTCTTGCCGGTTCCTGGCTCACCCTTGACGAGCAGAGGCCGCTCGAGCGCGAGGGCCACATTGACGGCAGATTCCAGCGCCTCGCTCGTGAGGTAGCTGCTTGTTCCCTTGAAATGACGAAACGACTCGGTCATCGGTCTCTCTCATTCGCTCTCGGGTGATTCACGATCGGCGCTCTCGACCCGTATGAGCGTGCAATGTGGGGATTTTTTAGCGCACGCTCAAGGACCGCGCTGCCCTTCGAGTTGGCTTGCTCGCCCGTGAGGCTTCTCTAAATCGCTCTCTTTTGGTCTGGGCGTGTGAAGCCGCACAAGGCTGTTTCCCGTGTTACATGCTGGTCGATGGCTTTCCGTTCGTTCTGGCTACCGTGGATCGTGGGCGTGTCTCTGCTTTCGGGTTGCAGTTGTTCGCCTCTGCGCGAGGAGGTGGACTCGTTTGCGTTTACGCGCTGCGCAGAGCGCTCCCCGCCGAAGCCGCGCCGCGTGAAAGCGCAGGATTTGGAGCTCGAGATTGCCGAGCGCGTCGTGTCCATTCGCGCACAGGGCGACCTCCGTATCGCCGCCTTCACAGGCCCCATCGGCGCCGTGTTTACACGAGCCGATCTCGCAGTACTGGCTGCGACCAAGGCACGCGTACTTCTCTACTTGGGAGGGCTCGGCGACACCCCCGACATGGCGTCGCAGAACCTCTCGGCCCTCGCAGCCTTGCGCATCCCCACAGTCTTTGTGCCCGGCGGCGCCGACAGACTCGAGGTTGTAGACGCAGCCTTCTCTCAGCTGGACGACGCCAACGCGGAGTGGATGGTGCACGCGAGCGGCATCCGAGAGCTGAAGCTCAAGAAGGACAGCTTTTTCGTTTTGCCGGGTGCCGCATTCGGGCGCTACGCCCTTGATGAGCGCAGCTGCGGTTTTACGCAGGCCGATCTAGATGCGCTGGCCGAAGCTGCCGAAGGAGCCGGAAAGGGACGGGCTTTTTTGCTCGCATGGAATGCCCCGGCGGGTTGGGGCCTCAGTACCGGAGCCGGCGGGCACGATGTCGGCAGCGAGGAACTCGCCAAATTGGCCAAGACGATCGGGGTGCGCGGAGGATTGTTTGCATATCCAGAGGCCCAGGCTTTTGAGCTCGGCAGCGCGACCCAAGGCGGTCTTTCTTTAGTTGTTCCAAGACTTGGTCGCACAGGAAGCCAGCGCGCAAACGGTGGACGCGTTCCGGGAACGGTTGCCACACTTATACTGACGGGCGAGGGCTTGTCTCCTGCACCTTGACAGGGAAGGTGTGCGAGCTACCTTTGCGGCTCCGCTTCGCCGGCCGTTAGTGCGTCTATCG
>CAZEWA010000128.1:0-15397 GCA_964515685.1 uncultured Polyangiales bacterium
GAAGCACCGAGCAGCAAGACCGTGGCATCGGTGTGGGCCACGAGATCGATCTTGTGGCGGACGCCGGCAATGGCTGCACTTGTGCCGAACAAGCGCGGATAGTCATCGCGGCGGCCGACGAGTCGCCTTAGGCCAGCCACTTCGCGCCGCAGACGCACCCGCTCGACTGCATGATGAAGCTTCAGGAGCAGTTCATGGTCGTCAAACGGCTTGGTGAGAAAGCCGTAGGCGCCTCTTTCGACGGCTTCGACCGCGGTCTCGATGGTTCCATGGGCCGTGAGTACGATGACCGGCAGGTCTAAGGAACGCTTCTGCACCTCCGCTAATAGGTTGAGGCCCTGCTCATTGCGTAGCTTCAGGTCGAGGATCAACGCGTCAACGACCTCGCGTTCGAGTGCTTCGATGGCGCCGCGGATCGCGTGCTCACAACTGACTCGGAATCCGTGATGCTCCAAGCGATAGGAGATAAGTTCACACAAGTCTTCTTCATCATCGACGACCAGAACATGAGGCCTGAGGCCGTGCTCCATCGTCATTGTGTCGCTCAAAGGTCTACCTCCAGGGGTTCTTGCCTTGCACATCCCGTTCCGAAACGGAGATCCCCTGATTGCAGGCAGTTTGTTCTCACGTCGGACGCTTCGCGTCGGTTGTACACGACGAGTTCGAAAAGCTTGTCGTGGCAGACCGACGTTGTCGCAGGTCTCGAGCGCGACGCATGACGAAAGTCCCGGGATTTCTCGGGTGTGACCCGTTGGCATGTCCCGTGAAAAGGGAGGCAAGGAACGCCGAATAAAATTAGGGGATGACGTTATGAATGAGACCGGGCGGATCAATGCGCCCAAGGCATCACTCGACACTTTGACGATGTCCCGCTACTGGGCGCAGGCGGCCTATCTCACGCTCGGAAACCTGCGTGAAATGTTCGCGCTAAAGAGTCTTCCAAGAAATATCGCAGCGGGCCTGACCGTGACGCTGGTCGCGGTGCCCCTAAATCTGGCACTTGCCATCGCCTGCGGACTGCCGGCGAGTACGGGATTGGTGAGCGGTGCCGTCTCAGGAGCATTGGTCGTCTTCTTGGGCGGATCACGTTTTCAGGTCACGGGCCCCGAGATCGCACTCGCTCCGATCACTCTTGAAATCGTGGGTAGGCACGGGCTCCCCGGCTTGATCGCTGCGACTTTTCTGGCGGGTATGCTGCAGATAGCACTCGGCCTATTTCGCGTCGGGGGGCTGGTGCACGCCATTCCGGTACCTGTTGTCGGCGGCTTTCTGGCCGCGGTCGGTCTACTGGTTTTCGACGCGCAGCTGCCGAGGCTGTTCGGACTTCCGTCGGAGCTACGTCTTCTATCTCGAATGGAAGATCTGAGTGTACTGAAGCAAATCGATTGGACGGTGTTCTTCGTAGGGATTGCGGTGATTGCGGTGATGGTGCTGCTTCCTCGCAAGCTGCCGAAGGTGCCCGCACCGTTGGCTGGGATTGTGCTCGCGGTAGGGCTTGCCTTCTGGATCGGGCCTTCGCTGGCTAAGGTTACGCCTGTCTCAGGTAGCTTGCCCTCCTTCGGACTACCCGCGCTAGCAAGCATCAACTGGCCCGCCATCTTTCCAGAGGCCGTGGCACTCGCGCTGCTCGCATCGATAGATTCACTGCTGTGCGCTGTGTCTGTAGATGGGATGACAGGCGGTGAGCGGACGCGTACGGATCAAGAGTTGGTCGCACAGGGCATCGCAAACATGGCGAGTGCATGCTGCGGAGGCATGCCCGTGGCAGCGGCCGTCGTGCGTTCCGTTGCAGCCGTCGAAGCGGGAGCGACTACGCGCCTTGCCCCCTTGGTTCAAGCTGGGTTGCTGTGCGCAACGCTCCTATTCTTGGGGGATCTGTTGAGCTTTGTGCCCTTGGTAGGTCTAGCTGCGATCCTACTTGTCGTCGGCTTCCGACTGGTCCGATTTCGTGAGCTGTTTGCGATGTGGAAGATGGCACGGCGCGAGGCTGCCATCTTCGTCATAACCGCGGCGAGTATCGCGATGACAGACTTCGTGGTGGGCGTTGCCACGGGCGTCGTACTTGCTCTCGCGCATTTTGCGCAACAGCAGCGCGCGCTGCTCGGCACGCGCGCACCGACCGCTCCAGTGTTAGACGTGGTGGATCAATCGGTACAGTCCGATGCCATCACGCGTGTCATTCGTTTGGAGGGGCCGCTGTTCTTTGCCTCGCAAACCAGTGTGGAAGACGTACTGCGGTCGGAAGAACCGCCGATGCGTGTGGTGGTGGATGTGTCGCTCGTATCCATGGTTGATGTGTCGGGGGCGACCGCACTCGTGCAAGCACTCCGCGGGCTTGCACGTCGAGGCACGCAGGTGTCGGTGATATCGAGCCGAACGCTCGAACCTGTTCTCGAGTGGGTTCGACAATCCGTGGCCACGCCCAGTGAAGGTTCGGGGGCGTGAGATGGGACGTCTGCGGCCGGAACAAGGAATCCATTCCTCGGGTGCGATGCTTCGGAGCGCTGGATTTCGGCGCGTCGAGTTCGTTACCTCACACGCACCACTTGGCTACTCTGAAGAGAGCGCAATTCGGGTTGTGGACGCCCGAGGCTATTGGCTCGGCATGGGCGCGAGCTTCATGGCTGGGATTGTGGGCGTGCTGCTGCTCTATCTTCGGTTCGACGAGGACGCGCTCTTCGGCGTCGGAATCGGTCTTATCGCCATCGCCTTCTTGCTGGGACGCGCCACGATCTCAGTACTTGAACAGCGCATTGAGACGCTGTGCAGAGAGGCTGGGCTTGTCAATCCGCAGCGTCTTGCTCGCGAGCTCGTGTCGCAGCTCTGGCGTCGCGCCGCAGGTCTGAGTTGAGCTTTCTTTCGACCTGAAACACCTTTGGGGCCGAACGCCTGCGCCAGGGCTGCGACCTTGCGCGGGCGTAAGTTCGTCCTAGAGCTTCTGCGGTATGGACCAGAAACAGCCCAGCATAGGCACCATCACGACGCGTGTGGACGGACCCATCGGCTTTGTGGTGATAGACCAACCCGCGCGGCGCAACGCGATGAGCCTCGCGATGTGGCAGGCGATTCCGACAGCCTTCGCCACACTCGAGAGCCATCGGGATGTGCGCGTTATCGTGCTGCGCGGCGCGGGCGAGGTTGCGTTCGTATCGGGCGCCGATATCTCGGAGTTCGAGCGCGTCCGTTCGCCCGAACACGCCAAGAGCTACGAGGCCGACAACGAGCGCGCCTTCGAAGCCGTCGGAAGCTGTGCGAAGCCTGTCATCGCCATGATCCACGGCTTTTGCATGGGGGGCGGCATCGGCCTGGCGCTCGGAGCCGACCTGCGTATCGCGGCAGCGGATGCGGTGTTTGGGATTCCAGCATCGCGCTTGGGCCTAGGCTATCCGCCGCGTAATCTGAAGGCGCTCTTGGACCTGGTGGGCCCTTCGCGTGCCAAGGAGCTGTTCTTCACGGCGCGTAGCTTCGATGCCCAAGAGGCACGCGAGATGGGCTTTCTCAACGAGGTCGTCGAGAAGAGTGCGCTCGAAGCTCGCGTCGAGGCACTCGCGCACAGCATCGCGGACAATGCGCCGCTCACCCTGCGTTCGATCAAATGCGCCATCGGCGAGCTCACTCGCAGCGAGGGTGCACCCGATCTTGCGCGCGTCGACGAGAGCATTCGCCGCTGCTTCGACAGCGAGGATTACCGCGAAGGCGTGCGCGCGTTTCTCGAGAAACGAAAGCCTGCGTTCAAAGGGCGCTGACGCCGAACGCGCCCGAGCTCTCAGCGGACCAGGCGAAGGCTGGGCGCGGGTGCGTAGGCTTCGATGTGGCCGCTCTCTTCGGCGAGATACAGCCAGCCACGCTCGTCGACACGCATGAAGTCCGGGATGATGCCTTCGGAGATTGTGCCCCCGATGACGCCGCCATCTGCGGGGCGCACCACGTGTACATTGGCTGAGGGCAAGAACAAAGCTCCGCCGCGCAGCACAGGCTCGAGGCGTCGCGGCACATCGTCGCGCAGCGGATCGGCCATGCGATGCTGCCAGCTCAGGCTGCCGTCTGCGAGCGAGATACCATGGGCCACGCCGAGTGGCGTGTTGAGGACGAGATGTTGATCGACGACCAATGCCGCGCCGCCCTCACCGAGACCCGGATCCTCACGACTCCAGCGTTCGCTGCCATCTTCGAGGTTGAACGCGCTGAGGGTAAGGTTTTGGTTGTGATAGGTCGACACGATGACCGACGAGTCGGTCGTGACCGGGCTCATCAGGGGGGCGCAGGGGAGCTCGCGCCGGAAGCGCAGCTTTCCACTGTAGAGGTCGAAGCAGAGTAGGGCCCCTGGCGAGCAGCCCGGTGCACCCGAGACTGCTACGGCCCATTCGCGCGTGATCACAGGCGGCAAGGTCATGCGGCCTGCGTCGGACCAACGCCACACCACTTCGCCCGTGGCCACGTCGATGGCGTCGAGCGTGCTGTCGCCCGATACGACCAACAAGATGCGACCTGCGCGCGTAAAGCGGAAGTTGCCGCGGCCCTTCGAGCGAAAGCGCCAGCGCGGTTCGCCCGTGCGTACGTCGAGCGCAACCAAACGGTCGCGCCCCTCTGTGAGCACCGCGACCGGTGGTGTATTGCGTCCGCCGGCAAACAGTCCTGTGACTTGCCCACCGATGCGCGGTGCGATGCGGGTGCGCGCGTAGGCTTCACCATCTTCGAGGTCGCACAGGGAGACTTCGCCTTCAGCGCCCATGCACAGCAACGATGTGCCTGCCATGAGGGTGGTGGCTGCGTTCATGTTGCGCGACCAGAGCAGCTCGCCGTCGTCGCGGCTCAAGGCTACCTGCGAGCGTGGGGATGCCACGACCAGGCGGTCGCCACACAGGAACGTGGAGCTTGCGTCGAGACCATCGACCTCGGCTTGCCAGCGCAGACTCAAGCGCAGCTTGCCAGGCGCTGCCTGCACGGCGGGGATCGATGCGGGGGCGCGCGGGGCCACGGACGCATTGGCTACGGAGCTTGCGCGCAGCAGCTCCGGATCGCGATTGATGAAGCTCTTCTGCGCGGAGCGCGTGCGGACGATGCGGCGCAGGGCCCGCACCTCATCGCGCAAGGCGCTCAAGCGCAGGTTACGTGCTTGAGCGCGATCCGCTGCGACTACGCTTCGCGCGAGCTCGCCTGCGAGCTTCAGAATCGGCAAGAGGCCTGCGGGCACGTCGAGCGGCGGCACGTTGACGCAGTCGCCGCCGACGCCCGACAGGGATACTGAAAGGTCGCCTTCGCGAGAAAGCCTGAGGCCGATACCAAACTCGCCGGCCTTGAGTCTGAGACTAAGCGGGCGCTGACTTTCCCAGGCATCGACGACGCTGCGCGCGGCGCTGACCATGCGCGCGATGGCGGGAAACACAGGGCCCCGTGCCAGCATGATGCGGCGGCCATGGACGAACGCCCACAGCTCGCCATCGAATAGGAGCGCGTGGACATCGGCGCGTGCACCGGATTCGGAGAGGAGCACATCGCCTTGGGGGATGCGTGCGGTGAAGCCGTAGCCCACGGGAACATCGGCTCGCTCGCTCTGCAGACCGCCCTGCTTGGTCACGGTGAGCAGGGCTGGCGCGCGGTCGGGTTTGACCTGAGCGCGCAACACCCGTTCAGCAAGCACAAGGCCACCCGGACGCTCGGTGCCGACGCCGGGGTTGTTCTCTGCGAGCTCGCGTGCGGCAGTGGCGCAGGCAGCGATCAGGGCAGACAGGCCGATGGCCCGGTCGCGCACGAAGATCTGGGGCACCGGCCCACTGTCGTAGTAGCAGAGCAGGATCTGGTCGGCGCGACGTACGAAGGCGAACTCGCCAGTACTGCTTGCGAGCGGAAGGATCACCTTGCGCCGCTTGCCTTCGGATAGCGCCAAGACAGTGGCCACGAGATCCGTGAGCGATGGAAGCTCAACGGACTCGGAACCCGGCCCAAGCAGGAGTGCGTGCAACTCCGAGCGACGCCTAGAACTCGCGCCAGTTAGCGCGGGGCTCTTTGAGGAAGCTGTCGTGAGGGGCAACGAGACTAGGCGATCGGAATAAGGCGTTCGCTTCATAAGGCAGGCCAGTCGCTGGCGTGAAGGCGGGGGGTGGTGCGCATCTCTCAATCTGGATGGTAGGGATCCTCGGACGAGATCAGGAAATTCCTGGCGTGTGAGCGGCCGATCGCGGGAAAGTTGACGAATTCCAGCGGGTTGCCGAGACGGATTGCTTTGCGTGAAATCTGCGTAAAAACCGCAGAATTGGCCGTGTTTCCTACAGTGTGGCCTACGTCTGTGCAGCGCTCCTCACTTTGGACGCGCAAAGGCGAGCGTAATCTGCAGCAAGTTCGCTAGAATCGTAAGCGACCGTGCCTTCACCGCAGAAGATAGCCCTCCTCGATCGTTTGGTCGCCGAGCGGCACATCAGTGCCCAGCAGCGGCGCGAGGTGCTCGCGTACGCGCAGGTGGAGGAGGCGCGGATCGAGGACGCGCTGATCGAGACCTCGGTGCTGGACGAGGCGATACTGCTCAAATGGCTCGCTGGATTCTACAAGACGCACTTCGTTTCCACGGAAAAGCTTGCGAAATCCGAAGTAGATCGCGCCACGCTGTCGCTCATCCCAAGGCTTGTAGCTGAACGTCTGTGCGTGTTTCCGGTGCTCTTCAGCGCGAAGGACAACAGCTTGGCCTTCGTTTTGGCAGATCCCGAAAATTCCGAGATCGCAAAGGAGGTCTGCCTCGCGGCTCGGGTGCCGAACGTGAAGCCCCTGGTGGCGCGTCCAGCTGCGGTGCGGGCCGCGATTCAAAAGTATTACGCGGGGGATATCCACGCGTTCGGCAAGCTGGATCAGCGCAGCGTGCAGCAGTTCCATCAGATGCTGGACACCTACGAGCGCAACGTTTTCGATCACGAGACGCTGGCTCCGCATCCAGTTTCGAGCACGACGCCTGGGCCGCGCGCACCAGAGCCGCAACAAGCGCTAGTCAAGGCTGGGCTTGCCCCGCCAGGGGCGCCGCGCGCGATGCGAAAAATAGGTGAAAATCGGCCCTCGCCGCCACCCGTTCCAGCGTTTGCAGGGGAGCGCAACACCGAGGAAACCCTCGCGTTGTCAGACGCAGCCTCGGCTTCGCTTCTGTCGGTACCTCTCGGGACGAGCTACGCGGCGAGCATTGAGCTCATCAATGTCTTGGTCACGTTGCTCGAGAATCCGCGCCAGGAGTTGCGCGGGCATTCGGCGCAAGTTGCGCGTCTGATGCAGAGGGTCGGCGAGCACATGTCGCTCGATGCGTCTGAGCTCTACGCGCTGCGGCTCACTGGGCTCTTGCACGATGTGGGCAAGGTCTCGAGCTACCATCTGACCGCTCTCAATGTGGCCGAATATGAAGGCCATCGCGTGCAAGCCCGCAAGAGCTACCTGAGCCCTGTGCGCCTCTTCGATGCCGCGATGCTGCCCAAGTCCTGCATCGAAGGGCTGTCCCATGTGTACGAGCGTTTCGACGGACAGGGCTTTCCAGATCGTCGTGCAGGCAAGGACATTCCGCTCGCGGCGCGGCTGCTCGCCATCGTAGAGACGTACGCGGATCTCACGTCGAATGAGCGCAATCCATTCCGTAAAACCCTGACGCCCAAGGGTGCGGTCGAGGTCCTCAAGCGCTATCGCGACAGCATCTTCGATGGAAATCTTGTCGATTTGTTTCAGGTGGCGGCGCTCGGGGAGGACATCCAGTCGAAGCTCCTCAATGAGCGCCCGCGGATTTTGTTGGTCGACGCGGATGCTGAGGAAACGACCGTGCTCGAGCTGCGCTTGGTCGAGCAGGGGCACGAGGTCGTACTGTGTCGCAACGCGGAGCAGGCGTACAAGTTGGTGCAGCAGGGGGGCCTCGACGCGTTGCTGTGCGAGGTCGAGCTCAAGCCCCACGATGGATTTAGTTTGGTGGAGGCCATTCGCCGCTTGCCTCACGGCGAAGATTTACCCGTGCTTTTCCTGACGCGGCGCTCGGACCGGGCTTCGCTCGATCGAGGCTTTGCGCTCGGGGCGGCTGACTACATCGTCAAACCGGCTGCGCCGGATGTGGTCGTGGCCAAAGCGCGAAACGTGCTGGCGAAGGGCGTGCAGCGGCGGGCTACCCGCGGCGTCAGTGGTTTCCTGTCCGAGATGCCTCTGCCCGACGTGTTGCAGGTACTCGCGCGAACACGAAAAACAGGCCTTTTGCGTATCTCGTGCGATGGCTACGCCGGTGAAATTCAGTTTGGGAACGGTGCCGTCTACCAGGCGAGTTACCGAGGTTTCCTGGGTGCGGAAGCGGTGTACGCCATGCTCCGGCTCACCGAGGGCGAGTTCACGCTCGACCCAAGCTTCGTGCCTGCATCGCGAGCCGTTCACGACAGCACGGAGCAACTCCTGCTCGAGGGCATGCGCAGGCTGGATGAATCACCGAGCGATAGCGGGTCGCAGCACGACTTTTCGACCACGCGACTCGACGGCTGAGCAGAACCGCGCGTCGACCGTGTCCTTGTGTTGTGCAGTCGGCCTGAATTCAGCGCAGCCGGATGGCTCCGTACGCAGCGAGCCCACTCGCGGCAACGAGGACGAGCCACAGCGCTTTGCGACTCTGCTGTTCGGGTGTCGTCTGTGATTGGCCCCTGGCAGCGCGCAACCCAGGGCCCACGAGCGAGAGGGCGAGCGCCCCGACGATACCCGCGGTAAGCGCGGTGAGTGTTGCGCCTTCAGGTGCGGCGCGGCCCCAAGTTTCGCGGAAGTGCGCAGGCGTCTCCCAGGCACCGAGGGCCACCATGCCAAGGCTCGCGATGAACACGACGCCCAAGGTGAGCTGCCCAAGGCGCTGCTTCCGTGTTTCCAGGTCGACTGGCGGGATTTCGCCGAGCGGCCTGTGCTCCACCGGACGAAAGCCGCGGGGGCGCGCGCAAAATGCACTGGCTGCTGCGATGAAGCAGGCGAAGCTCAGCAGCGAAAAGTACAGATTGCTGGGGGCAAATGTGGCGAGTGCGAGGTCGTGATCGAGGCGACTCACGGGCAGGGCAAGCGCCATGGGAAAGCCCGTAAGCAGTGCGTACGGAGTCAAGGGCGAATCGCTCCGCGAAAGGAACAGGCCGAGCCCCAAAGCAAGCGGACCGAGTGCGAGCAGCAGCCAAGTGAGAGGCGTGGAAGTGTTGCCGCGGTGTAGGCAGGGAAGCAGGACAGCGCTCGACCAAGTCAGCAGGCCCAGCGTGATTACCCAAGCGTTCAGCGGGATGCTTTTGCTGAGGCGACTCGGGGCGCTTTGCAAGTGTCCTCCTGCCATTGCCCACACGGTAACCAAGGGGGTTGGAAAAGTCACCTGGCCTAGCTGAGGGCGTGCAAAATCGCGCACTTTCTTGGAACAGACACTGCTAGAATCGGGGCTAGTTCCTTGGTCTGGAGGTCACGACGTTGAGCGAGCCAGAGGCGACCGACGCATTCGTGGGTCGCGTCATTGCTGACGCCTACGTGGTTCAAGAGTTGGTTGGTGTCGGCGGGATGGGTCGCGTCTATCGTGCCGAACAGCGTGCTCTGGGCCGTATTGTGGCGATCAAAGTGGTGCACCGCCACCTGTTGGGCGATCGAGATTCGATAGCGCGCTTTTACACAGAAGCTCGCGCGGCAAGCTCGCTCAACCATCCCAATAGCGTCAGCGTCTTCGACTTCGGGCGCACGGCCGACGGGATGCTCTATCTCGTGATGGAGTTTTTGCGCGGTCGCGATTTGGCGCGATTGATGGAAGAAGAGTGGCCGCTGCCCATCCCGCGTGTGATCGAGCTTGTGCAAGGCGTGCTCGGAGCACTAGGCGAAGCCCACGCGCGCGGCGTGGTCCATCGCGACCTCAAACCCGAGAACGTCCTCATCGAGCGGCTTCGTGGCGGGGGGGACCACGTCAAGGTCGTCGATTTCGGCTTGGCGAAGATTCGCGATGCCGAGGCTACGGAGGCGAGTCGCGGCTTGGTGGCCGGAACGCCCGACTACATGGCTCCAGAGCAGGCGCGTGCGCTCGAGGTCGACGGCCGCAGCGATCTGTACGCCCTTGGCGTCGTGCTGTTCGAGCTGCTCACAGGCAGGCTGCCGTTCGTAGACGAAGTTCCCTCGAGGGTAATGAGTAAGCACGTGTTCGATCGCGTGCCCGACCCGCAAGAGATAGCTCCCTACCGCGGCATTCCCGACGAGTTGGTTGCCATCGTAATGAAAGCGCTCGCCAAAGATCCGGTCGATCGCTTCCAGGACGCCGACGAGATGTCGCGCGCCCTCAAGCGGGTCGATGTCGCACTGCGCACCAGCATTAGCGGCGTGCGTTGCCCGCGCTGCGGGGCTCCGAACGACGACCAACGCGCGTTTTGCGGCGACTGTGGCCGACGACTCGGTTCTGTGTCTGCCCAGAACGCTTTTGGGGTTGAAGTATCGAGCCCCTCGGAGCGCCCATTCGTGGGTCGCACGGAGGTTTTCGAGCGCGTTTTACGTGCCCTGAAGAGTGGCGAAGACGAGCCTCGAATCATCTACCTCCAAGGCGAACTGGGCGTCGGTAAGAGTCGATTCTTGCTCGAGCTCGGAGTGCAGGCTGCTCGCGACGGCTTCCTTGTCGTCGACGCGGGACCGCACCCATCGGGTGCCATGGTTGCGTACGCGGCTATCCGCACGGCGATAGCGAAGCTGCTCAATGTTCCCGAAGAGCGGCTCCAAACGTTGGCCGAGGACGAGAGCATGTGGCGTGATCCGCTGGCGCAGGCGGGAATTCGCGAGCTCTTGGGTCCCGAAGGCCTGGCGGGTTTCGAGGGGGCTTCACGCGCTCACGCAGTGGCCCATGCGCTGGCGCGTGCAGTGGAGCTCGCGGCATCTCGCGCAAGAAATCGCCGCGTTCTTCTCACGTTCGATGACCTGCCGCGTTGCGATGGGCTCAGTGCAGAAGTGCTCTCCGCGTTTGCCGAACATGCGCCGGAGTTGCCCGTGGTCGTGGTCGCGGCGTCGCACGTCTCGCTGGGCTTGACCTCGACCTTTCCGGGGCCTGTCGTCACGCTGGAAGGCCTGCCTGATGAATCGGTAAGGGAGTTCGTGCGTGGCAACTTTACGATGCCCAAAGCACGCTCCGGAGGCGCGCTGACGCTTCATCTCACGCAGCTCAACACACTGCGTTGGGAGCCATCCGTCGACGAGCCGGTGCCGCCGTCGCTTGCAGAGACGGTGGCGCGTCTGTTGTCGCAGCTCGATCTACACGCGCGGAGGTTTGTGCAGGCGCTCTCGGTGCTTGGCGAGCGCGTCACACGCGAGGCTTTGCGCCACGTGCTCGAAGAAGGAGCGCCGCCGCAGGAGACTTTGCACAAGCTGCTCGAGTATGGGCTCGTGCGCGTGGCGCCCGAGGGCGACTACGTATTTACGCACCCTTATCTGCGCGACCTCGTCGAAGCCTCGATTCCGGCGGAGACGCGCAAGGCGCTGCATATAAAGGCGCTCGACTGGGCCACACAGACCGACGCTCCGCTCGAGATTCGTGCAGAGCACGCGTTTCGTGCGGGAGAGGGGCTGACGGCACTCATGCTGCTTGAACGTATGGGGCAAGAGGCCCTCAAACGCGGCGATCCCACGGTGGCCATCCTAGCCTTCCGCCACGGACTCGAGATGGCGCGCAGAGAGATGCTCGAAACGGGCGATGAAGCACTCGACCCCGCCATCGTCAGTTTCAGCCGTCAGCTCGCGGAAGCGATGCTGTGGTCGGGCGATGTCATGGGCGCAGCCGGCGTGCTCAATGAGGCGCTCGAGTTGGCGGGGCCTAGTAGTGTGGAGCGTGCACGCATGAATCTCGTGCTCGGCTGCGTAGCGGAGCGGCGCGATAGGCCGCGCGAAGCGTTCCAAAAGCTTTCGCTTGCGCTCGAGACGGCGCAAAAGCTCGGTAACAAGCTTGTGGAGGGACGCGCGATGTGGTCGCTGTCGCGCGTGAGGCGCGCCGAGGGCGATAGTTTGGGGGCCGTCAATGCCTTACGCCAAGCCGTGGAGTGCCTGACGCTGGCGGAACCCCGCTCTGCCCGACGTTGCTACTGCGAACTCGAACTCGGTGAAGCTCTTATCGATCTTGGCGATAATGAAGCCGCCATCGAACATTTGGAACGCGCACTCGATTTGGCACAAGACGGAGACTACCGCGCGCTTGCCGCTGGCGTGCTCGGTGTGCTCGGTTCTCTCGACGAACTCGCGGGCGAGCGCGTGCGTGCGAGAGACCGCTACCGTGAGGCCACGCTGCTCGCTGCATCGGCTGGAGATGCCGGAGCGCGAACCCGCTGGCGCCGCGCGGCGAGGACGCTCTCGAGCTGAGTCACGTTGGCCGCGGGTTGCGTTCGACAGTAGAGTAGGGCCGCGCCAGGCGTGCGCATCCGGCCCTACAGCCCACCGTCCCGCCTGATGAAGCAACCGAGAGGGCGTCTATGGCGTGGGTTTACCTTTTGATCGCAGGGGTCTTCGAGATCGGCTGGGCCATCGGGCTCAAGTACACCGAAGGCTTCACCAAGCTCGTGCCGAGTGCCCTGACCGTCGCCGCCATGATCGCGAGCTTTTGGGCGTTGGCGCAGGCGGTTCAGACGATCCCCATCGGGACGGCCTACGCGATTTGGACAGGCATCGGCGCGGTCGGCGCGGCGCTGCTCGGCATCCTGTTGTTTCACGAGCCTCTGACCTTCGCGCGCGGCCTGTGTCTGGTGGTGTTGGTGGGCGCATTGATCGGGCTCAAGCTCACTGCTCACTAGCGTTCGGCTCAGGGGCACTATGGCTCAGGGGCTGGCGCCTGCGCTCTCCCTTCTCATCCGGTGCTATGGTGGCCCCGTGCGGTGCTCACGACTTATGCTGGCAGCAGTCTTCGGGTGCGTTTTAGGCGCCTGCGACGACCTTGCGGACTTTCGAGGAGAGTTCGATGGGGGCATCGTGAAGGGCAACTTCGTGCGCAGTTGCTTTGCTGAAAACACCGTCGCCACCCTGCAGTTCAACCCCGCCTATGCGGTCGGCGATGTGAGCTTACTCGCTGAGAGCGAGCGCAACTGGCTCACGACCACGGACGGCACCTTCGACAAGACGGTGCTCGAGCCCATCAGCAAGCTCGAAGACGACCAGCTCAGCCTGTTCACGTTTCCTGGGCCCAAGCGGCTCAAGAACTACCTGCTGCTCGCCCGGCCCAAGTCGGGGCCGCTCATGGATCGCGATGCGATCGTGGTGGTGTCCTTGCTCGACGAACACAGGCTTGAATTGCGTGTGATCGGCCGCACGAGCGACACGTCGCAACCTTGCGCTGTGGAAGTGGATGCGGGCGCAGCATCCAGTGCGGAGTCGGGCGCGCGCGAATACTTTGGATTTTTTAGGTTGTCCTCGAAATGATTGTTCTCGGAATAGAGTCGTCGTGTGATGAGACCGCAGCGGCCGTCGTACGCGACGACGGCGTGGTGCTGTCAGACGTGGTCGCCAGTCAGATCAAGGTGCACAGCCCATTTGGCGGTGTCGTGCCGGAGCTCGCGTCGCGCGCGCACCTCACGAGCATCGTCCCCGTGATTGAAGAGGCGCTCTCCGTGCTTCCGCGAGGGCTCGCCGACGTCGATGCCATCGCGGTGACACACGGGCCAGGGCTTGTGGGCGCGCTCCTGGTCGGGGTGCAAGCTGCGAAGGCCATGGCGTGGTCGCAGAACCTGCCGCTCATCGGAGTGAACCACCTGATCGGGCACTTGCTCGCGGTCTACCTGCGGCGCGATCCAGAACAGCCGCCGGTTCCGCTAGAAATGCCGTACATCGCGCTGCTTGCCAGCGGGGGACACACGGCGCTCTATCGTGTCGACAGCCCCAGCGACATCGAGCTTCTCGGGGAAACCCGCGACGACGCGGCAGGGGAGGCTTTCGATAAGGTCGCGAAGCTCTTGGGATTGGGCTACCCAGGCGGGCCCGTGGTGGACCGTTTGGCTGCGCTAGGCGACCCCAAGGCGATTCCGCTGCCCTCGCCGATGCGTAACAAGCGCAGCCTGGAGTTCAGCTTTTCAGGGCTCAAGACCGCCGTAGCGCAACATGTGGCTCGCAACGGACGTCCGCAGTCGGAGCGGGAGCAGGCCGATTTGTGTGCTTCATTCCAACATGCGGCTGTGAGCTCTCTGGTAAGTAAGAGCCTGGAAGCCTGTCGGCGAGAAAAAGTGTCGCGGCTGGTTCTGGGCGGCGGTGTGGCGGCGAACAAAGGATTGCGTGATCGGGCTCGCCTCGAGTGCGAGCGCTTGGGCATTGAGCTGTTCGTCCCGGGGCTTGCGTCGTGCACCGATAATGCCGCAATGATCGCGTATGCCGGGGCAAAACAGGCCCACGTGGCGCAGCAAAATCCCCTTACTCTTTCTGTTTTTTCTACGAGCCCACCACTAAAATCGAGTCTGAGGCGGAGCGAAATTTCGTCCGATCCGTAAGGACGCGTAGTTTTCCATCGCTAGCGAAAGTCTGACTTTTCGCTTAGAGGATGAGGAAGATTGCGGTACATGCACGTGCCTTCCTGTTGGGGTGGGGCCGGGCATGGGGCAGGTTCCGTGCGGAGGGGTGGGAGGTACCGGTGCAGAGGCTGCTGCGTCGCGAGTGGGCGTTTTTGGGTCTAGTCGGGCTCGTGGGGTCGTGCGCTCAGCCGCTGACCCCGGATCCTAATTTAGGCTACGTCCCGCCGCCTTTTGAGACTCCTGACGATTCCGGAGAGTCACTGGGGGTGGAGGATGCGTCGGGTTTCGAGCCTCCTATCTGGGATGCAGGCGGAAACGAACCGCCCGTTGGTGGCGATTTGGATGCTGCATCCGGACAGCCCGACGCAGATATTCTTGTGGACGCTGGCATCGAACCCGACGCGGGCCCCGTCGTCGATCCAGACCCAGCGAACTGCACCGCTCCGTCCGCCATGTGCGGTGAGACCTGTGTGAATCTCAACACCAGCGCTGCGCATTGCGGAGCCTGCGGGCAGGCCTGTCCGGGGAACCTTGCGTGCGACGGTGCAGGTCGCTGCAAGGCCCCGCAAAACTGCAGCTACGACCTTCGCAACGGCCACGCTTATCTGTTTTGCACCACCAAGCGAAACTGGGCCGCAGCGCGCACCCAATGCCAGAACTTCGGACTCGATCTCGCCGTTGTCGAAGATGCGGACGAGAACACGTTTGTGACGCGCGGTGAGAGCCAGTGGATGGGTCTCACTGACCGGGATCAGGAAGGCAGGTTCCGCTTCGTGGTGCCGGGCGGCGGCACGCGCGGACCTGAAGCGACCTATCTGCCCTGGGGCCAGGACGAACCGAACAACGCCCAGTCCTGCGATGCGGCCATTTTCAACTGCACGCGCGAACATTGTGTAGAAGTGCGGGCGGACGGCATGTGGAACGATGCGCAATGCGAGAAGGCC
>CAZEWA010000129.1:0-15368 GCA_964515685.1 uncultured Polyangiales bacterium
GCTGTCGTTGCTGCGGGTGGCGCTGGAATCACACCACCTGAAAGCCAGATGGGCCAAGGAACGAAAGCCATGAAGAAGGTCGGATTTTTTCAGCTCGCGTGTATCACGCCCTTCCTCTTCGCATGCAACGAGGAGGCGAATACCGGGATTGAACCGTTGGATACGGATGCGGTTCCGGCCTTCGCGGTGCAACGCGGAGATTTCAGCGCGAGCGCATCCGTTGCACTGCTTGCGGAAGACGGAACGCTGCTAAATGCCGAGTACATTAGCTCAAGCACCAATCTGCCTGGCTTGAGTGCGGCCTTGGTTGGTGACCTGTTTCTGCCAAGCTCGCCGTGCAACCCGGATTTGCTGACGGTGGGTGGTCGACTCGGTGGTGACTACATCTTGCAGGTCAACCTTGAGCAAAGCGAGATCGAACGCCAGATCAAAACCCAAGGTGTTCCGAGTGGCGCGGTGTTCTCCAGCAATCCTCAGGATGTTTTGTGCCTTGCAGACGGTCGCGCCCTGGTAAGTCGACTTGGCGTCAATCTGAGTGCTTCGCGCGATGACTTGGATCGCGGGGATGACCTCATTCTGGTCAATCTTGATAAGAGTAAGATTGAGTCAAGAGTCAGCCTCAGCGCGTATGAGGGCAAGCTTGCCACGGCAGACGCGGAGACGACGTTTGCGAGCCCAGGCAGCATTGTGAGGGCAGGCGATAGCTACGCGCTCGTCGGACTCTCGCGCTTGAGTGCGGTCGCGTTTCAACCTAACCCAGAAGGGGCAGTGTTGGTGGTCGACTTGGCTGCCCTCACGACCAAGAAAGTCTTGCTTGAAGGCCTCGCCAACTGCGGAGCGCTTTTCGCCGTGCCTGGAGTGCGCAACGCGGCGATTGTCCAGTGCGCGGGAGCACCCTACGGATCGAAGGAAAACGCAGGCCTGGTTTACGTGAGCGTAGAGCAGGGAGAAGCTAGTGTGGGTCCGGTGTTTCGCGGCGAACTCAACGGCGTTCCGTTGATCGGAAATCCGACGCCCATTGATGAGATGAAGGTTATCGTGGCGACGGCGGACTTCGTGGGCGGTACGCCCGATGGCGCCTATCTGGTCGACCTTGCGACCGGGAAGTTCGAGCATCTCTTCGATGCATCGGCTCCTGGCGACCTAGGTTCGGGCGCGGTTCATCCGGAAACCGGTTTGGTTTTGTTGCCTGACGTGACCGTTGGGATTCGCGTGTTCGAGTACAACGGGCGAACGCTGGCTGAGAAGACGACGATAGCGCTCAAGGGTTCTCTGCCCGCGCGCAATATCCGCCCATTGCGCGAGCTCTGAGCTGCCTGCCCTGCGCTAGAACGTGTAGTCCAGGTAGCCGCCGAGAGAGAGAATGCGCAGGTTGTACGTGCCGTTGCCCAGGTCGAAGTCGGACTGAGCCACGCGCCGCTCCATGATGGTCTGAAGCTGCCCGTCCAGCAAAACACGCAGGGAAGTCGTCAGGCGAACGGACAGCCCGAGTGCGCCCGTCAGACGCGTGCCATCGGGCGAGGCGATGTCGATGGTTCGGTCGGGGCTTGCACCCGTCTCCACGCCCGCCATGCCCCATACCGCGAACTCAGACGACAGTGCGTAACGCAAACGCGCTTTGCCACCGAACGTATCGCGGAAATCGCGCACGAGCTTGAGCCCAGTGGACGAGGGCAAGCCGAGTGCGGGTTGGGCTAGGCCGCTCGACTTAATGCGCACGTCGAAGTTGTCTACAGACGACCAGCCTGTGTACGTACCGTCCAGCGACACACTGAACTCGCGGTCGTCGCCCCTTTCGTCGCCGAATTCGTATCGAATGCCGATTTTCGCGCTGCGCGGCATGACGAATGCGAGCGACGCACGCCCCTTGACCATGGCCGGATACTTCAACCCCTGGCTCTGTAGGTCCTGCGTAAAGAAGGGGTCATTCATGTCGAGGTCGAAGTCGCCACGGAAGGTAAGCTTTGTGGTGTGTTCATAGCTGGCTGCAATCCACAGATCTTTGATAGGTTGGGCCGTGATGCCCGTACTAAACGTAAACCCGTGGGCGATGCCGTTCTTGAAATGAAAGGGGCGCGCCATGGTGTCGAGCTCGCGCACGCCCGGATCCGCGTTGGGGCCGAAGCTGTTGCTCTGGCCAATGGGAGGACGCGCGAGTGCTTGGCCGAGGTCTGAGAGCGTCGAGATATCTTGTACTTTGGAGATATCTGCGTAGCCCATCATGTAGGAAACGCCAAAACCGATGGAGAGCTCGTCGATGGGTCGATAGGCAATGCTCGGAGTGATTTGGCCAGCGGCGATGAAGGCATTGGTGAGCTGAAAACGCTGTGGGCCGTTTTTAGGAAGCGAGGCCATCGCGGCATAGGGCATGTACATCCCGATACCTACGACGAGCGGTAGGTCTCCGATCGGGGCCGCGCCAAAGACCGCAGGCACAGCGCCAAACGGACGGTCGCTGACTTCGCGGGCAGGTCCGCGCTTTGCGCCGTCTATCAGGCTGGGATCGATGGGCAGCGCGAAGTCGAGCGAATCTGAGTGTTGGTAAGTCGCGAGCCGCTCGCGGCGGTAGCTTATTTTCGCGATGAGTAAGCTGCCACCACCTACGATGCGGAGCTGGTCGGCAAAGCCAATGCCCGCGGGATTGAGCGCTATTACGGACGGATCGGTAGACGCCACGCCTGTGCTCGTGGGCACCACGGAGGGAGCCGCAAAGCCGGAAGCGTACGCAGTCTCTGAGGGCTGCGATAGCGTAAGGCTTAGACCGAGGCCGAGAACCGCGGAAATACTTCGGGAAAAGCGCAAGTGGACCACCCTTCAGCGCACACGAGTGATGGTGAGGTTTCGACGATTCGGACTGGGCTTGCTGCCAGGTTCTAGCTTGAAAACAGCTCCCGATTCATCGCTTACGTAGAGCTCCTCAAAGTCGTCTAGGCGCACTTTTTCGTGGTCGGTGTCCCCATCGAGCGCCAGGGTTGAGCTGATTTTGGTCTTGAGGTCCGCGTCGCTGAAGAAGCCGACGTGGGCGTACCCATAGCTGCGTAGCGGCTTGCCGTCGTCGTCGACGGCGATGTCATCAGCGGTCACGAAAAACAGCCAGTCGCCCTGCAAATCCGGCACGTTGCTCGGGCTGCTGCGGTAGTAGTAGAAGTCCGCCTCGCCCTCGGTGGTATCGATGATCTCTTGCGCGATATCGATCAGGGCATAGGGGTTCTGTTGCAGGTTTTCGCGCATGATCTCGGTGAGCGTCGCGGTGTCGGTACCGAGCGGAATGTCTTTCAGCTTGAACTCGACGTTGGCGCTGCCTTCTTCGAGGTCGCCATCGTGGAGGCGCACTTGCGCAATCTCGAGCAGCATGTCCCACATATACGAAGAGGGCGGCGGGGAGCCGAGTCCGGCCTGCACGGAAATGGTTTGCCAGCCATCGGCAACTACGGCCTCGAACAGAGGCGTGGCTTTGCCGGGAGAGGTGTAGGCGACTCGGCTCTGAAGCCCATTGAATGCGCGTTGCGAAGCGCCGAGTAGTACGCGTTCGAGCGTCCACGGCGGGAGTTGCCATCCCGGTGAAGAGCCGATACCCGAGGGCACGGGCGTGCGTCCCCCTTCGAAGAAGCCATCGGCTTCGACGATGCGAAAGGAAAGCGAGGAGATTTGCGGAACGCCTTCGACGAGGCCTTCGATGCGCAGCCAGTTCGGGTCGTCGAAATCGAACAAGGCCTGAATCTGGCTACGCACAGAGTTCACGCTGGCGCTCGAAGCATTGGTCAGGTCGATGCCCTTGTAGGGAAGCGCGTTGGCGTTGGCGCGCACGGTCAGGGCGAAGTCGTCGGTGAGTACGCTGGCTCGGGTTTCGCCTGACACAAAGCCTGGATGCGTAATGCCATCGCGCTCGTAGGGGCCAAAGCGTTCGCTCAAGCTTACGAAGTCAGTGACCACGTCGCCGAGCGTGATGGGGATGGCACCTTGTCTGACAGGGTAGATGCCCTCGGGATTGTCATTCGAGGTCGGGCCTCGTCGCGTGCGACTGTTGGGATGGGTGGCGATGACTTGTTCGAGAATCGTTTGGGCAACGATCTGATCGGACAAAAAGGGATCCTCTACATTGATTTGAAACAAATCCGCGAGGACCTGCTGCGGCGCTACGCCGAGCAGAGGCGCTAGCTCGATCAAGCGCTCGATATCCGTGCCGCTGAGCACCGCAGTATCCGGCGTCATGTTGAGGAGGCCTTGCATGTTGCGCTCGGCTTGTGCGAGGGAGTCAGGGTCGAGCGTGCGGATGGCAGCCAAGGCGTTGTCGAGCAACTGCGGGGAGCTCGCGCCGCTCGAGAGGTCGAGGTCGAGAAGCCACATGCGTTCTCGAGCGTCCTTGGGAAGCGCAAGGATATCCTCACGGGTGAGGCGCTTCTCAAAGTTGCTCACATCAAAGCGTAGAAATCGCAGCTCGACGCTCCGGCTTTCTTTCACCGTGAGCTTCAGCGTGGAAGTGGGCTGCTTGATGTCGGAGTCGGCACAGGCGACGAGCGAGAGAAGACTGAGTGTGGTCAGGGAACGCTTCATTGCGTCGCTCCTTTGGATGCATTGACGACGCGAAGTCCGATGCGGTCTCCATTGCGCTCTGCCACCGTGACAGCGAAGACGTCCCCAGCTTCGTCGCTTGCAAAATAGGTGGCTCCTAGCGTTGCTGGCACCTTTTCATGATCGGCGTCAGTCACACCACCCGCTTTACCTGTAACGGATACCTTGTTGGTCAGCCCCGCGTCAGAGTAAAACCCAGGTTTGGCGTACGGGTATGCCTCGTCGGTGCTGTCTTTAGGGGCACGAAAGAGTAGGGCACCCGTGTCGCCGCTTTTGGCTACGTAGAAGATGTCTGCGCGTGATTCCGCAAGACCCAAATCGCCTACGAACAACTCGGAGAGTTCTGTTTCCTGTTCTGCGAGTCGAGGGCGGAGGCGTTCCACGAGCTCTTCGGCGGTCAGACCGATCGAGAGATCATCGAGCGAAAAGGCCATCTCTGCTTGCCCTTCGGGGACGCCGTTGTCGTGAAGGCGAACCTGTGCAACTTCCATCAGCAGATCCCAGGCAAACATCTCGGGCGGCGTTGGCGCGATATCGCCTGCCACGTTGATCTTGACCCACCCGCGATCCCACTCGATGACCGCTGCGTTCTTGATCGAGCCGGCGTCGTAGCGCAGCGTTCGCTTGTAGTTCGTCTCTGGAGAGAGCTTGGCGAGCATGCGGTAGCCGATCTCGATCGTAGAGTGCTCGAAGTACCAGGGGTCTATCGCGTAGCCTTGGCTGTTGCCTCGGTAAAACCCCGGGTTCTGCGTGTCAGGCGCGGTCGTCTTCGAGGTTCCGGCGAGCAACATGCTCGCACCAGGGTGTTCTGCCAGCTGGATGCGCAGGTTCACGGTGGGTTCGTCCTTCAGGCCGACCACGGCAAACTCGTCTTCGAGTACGTTGAAATCGAGCACGCGCTCGCCTTCGAGGAGAAAGAAGAAATCCTTGCTTGCGCGCGTAAGGTCGACAGCATCGTATTGCACAAGGTTTGAGTGCACAGGCAAGCTGAGCATGAATCCGGGCTCGAGAACTTCCGAATAGCTTTCGCCTGCAAGGAAGCCTGGATGCTGGCCGCTAGGCCCGAAGCGGCTAGCGAGCGTACTCAGGTTCTGCAGAACATCGTACAAGCTGATGTCGATGACATAAGCGGAGCTGTCGTCCTGCACGATGTTCGGATGGGTCCCGATGAGCTTTTCGGTCAGTACATCCGCTGCGACCTCGGGATCGACGATGTAGTTTGTGATGCCCACATCGAGCAGCTGCGAGAGGATGCGCGGCGACGGTAGGCCCACTGCGTTAGCGACTTTGAGCAGGTCTTCCATTGAGGTTCCGCTCAGGTCTGCATTGTCGGGGGTCATGTTGAGGATGCGTTGCAGATTGCGTTCCGCACTGCCCCAGGCTGTGGTGTCTACACCGAAGCGCTCAGGCTCGCGGATGCGTTGCAGCGCTTGCCTTATCGACGGCTTCAGATCCACCTGCACCACCGAGAGATCTTTTTGGGCTTGCTCGTCGAGGAGCTCTTCCAGGTTGAAGCGGTCCATGTCGAGCAGCGTGGAACCCACGTTTTTTTTCGCGGGACCTAGCCAGAGCGTACGCAGCCGCGAAAGCACAAGCTCTTGCCTGGCTTCGTTGCCTGCTCGGTCCTGCGCCACAAGCGCTACGGGATTGTCACCTTGCGCCAAGCGAACCATGGTTTGAAACGGTGATCCACCGGTGACCTTGATGACGGAACCATCCTGGCCGTGCACCTCGATGGAGCCGATGCCGTTGCGATCTTCCGCCGTACCCTCGACTTGCAGCGACGTCGCAGTGGTCTCGCGCGAGCGGGATGTGATGGTCAGCTTTGGGGGCTGACTGTCTTGGACCACGACCACATGGGTTTCGGTCCTGTGGCCAGCATCGTCGCTCACATGGGCTTCAAGCACGTTGTCGCGGTCGCGCTTCAAGGTGACCGCGTAGGTGAAGGCGCCCTTCGCATCGACCGTGGGTGACTCCTTGGGAAACCCGGATAGCCCAAGAGAAACAGTTGTTTTTCCAGCATTTGGCGTGGTAGTGCGGCCGAGCACGCACACCAAAGTTTGTGCCGTCAAAGCTTCGCGCAACGGTTCGGTCTCGCTGCATGGCGCGTCGCCCTTGAGTGCTTCCGGCGTAGGGGAGCTCAGGCTCAAGCGGAGACCTGGCGCGTCTCCGCGGTAGGTCAGCGCATAGATGAGCCTGCGCACCCGCTGTTGGTCTTCGGTCTCCACGCGAATGAGCAGCCGGTTTTCGCCGTGTGTAAGCGGAATTTGAAGTCTGAAGCGCTGGTTTGGTCCTGGCTTTCCTTCGGCTACAGCTGGGCGCAGATCCACCGCTTGGTCCGTGCCCGTTTCGTCTTTTTCCAGGCGCCCGATCAGAACACGCATCGGCAGGTAGGGCTCTTGCTTGGAATATGCGCCGATCACGAATTCGGGAGTGGCTGTATCGAGCTTTGAGCTCAAGCGAGGTTCGATGACCCAGGCGTAGATGTCGCCTTCCTCCGTCTCCACCGAGAGAGAAGTGGGGTCACCGTAGTCCCGCGACTGCAGCTCCGTTGCACATCCGCCCAAGAGGCTCGAGGCTGCGATAAGTGACCACAGGCTGTACAGGCGAGGCCTGCGCCTTGATAGTAGCGCCATCACAGAACCTTCCTCGATATGTAGACCTGAATCTCTGCGGCATCCGCTCCGACTACGATTCGCAGGCGATAGACCTTCGCCTGGTCGTCTTCCATGTAGACGGTGGTTTCGCCGGTGCTGAGCGCGAGCTTCTCGTGGCTGCTGTCACCCGAGGTGCCCGCATTTTTCGTGCTCAACTTCTGTGACAAGTCTGCGTCTGCAAAGAAACCTGGTTTTTTGTATGCGTAAGCATCCGTCGGGCGCGGATCCTCGGCAGCGGCAAAAAACAGGTACGGCTCGTTGTCTGCGCCGCGGCGATAGTAAAAGTCCACAGCTCCGTTGTTGGCTGCGTAGTCACCGAGCAAGCGGTCGCTCAGTATGCGGCGCTGCCTCTGTAGCTCTGGGCGCATGGCGGCGCGAATCTCGTTTGCCGTGAGGCCGACGTTGATGTTGCGCAGCGTAAAGGCAACATCCGCGGCACCTTCGGCAATCGTCGTACTTCCGATGCGATGTAGAGCGACCTGGCCGACCTCTAAGATAAGCTCCCAGAGGTATTGAGGTGGCGGAGGATCGCCGAGGCTTGCAAGCGTTCGAAACGTGGTCCAACCCGCGGGATTGTCGTCGGCGCCTACGGTGACCCAAGCGGAGGGGATGAAGCCGAGCGAGTTGTAGGTCTCTTTGAAGCCTGAGCGTGAGGCGTAGTCGTTCAGCGCCGCGGCTGCCAAGAGGCGCTCGAGCTCCCACTTCGGCTGGGTCCAGATGTAGTTTTTGTATGGAGTCGCGGGCTTGTGGTTTTTACAGGCGTTGCCCTCGGTGCAAGCGGGCACGAAGACCGCGTTCTCCAGCACGCGCATCCGCAGATCGACGGTGGGCGCCGCGACGAGACCCGCCGCGGGAATGTCGAATTTCGTGGGGTCGTTGAAGTCGAACTCGAGCACGTCGTCGTAGGTCGGTCCGACCGTGTCCACGACGTGCGCCATGTAGTCCTTTTGCGCGCGTAATCCGTCGCCGGAGAGGTCCACACCGTCGAGCCAGCGCAAGTTGGAACGGGCCTCCAGAATCATCCGGAATTGTGGGCCCAGCACAACTGAACGCGGCGTAAAGCTGGGGTCGAGGATGCCAGGGTGGCCTGATGCCGGTCCAAATCTGTCTGCAATCGAGGCCAAATCTTGCATGACATCGTAGAGGGTGATCGGGAGTTTGGCGTCTGCGGATACGGCGGGGTGGCTCGCTAGCCAGTTCTCGCGTAGCGCCGTCACCACCGAAGGCGTGGTGACGATCTCTCGGGTGCGCGCAATTCCGAGCGTTTCTCGCAAAATCGTCCGAAAGCCACCGCCTGTGCCGAGCGTGTCTGCGATGCCTTGGAGACCGCTGATGCTGGTGCCCGCGACGACGACGTTGGCAGGTGTCATGGTTAGCAGACGCACGAAACTGTACTCGGGGCTCGTGCGCCAGGTGGTGCCGGCGCCGAAGGTGCGGCCAAGCTCAGTCTTCGAGCAATCGTGCTTGGGATCGGCATTGTCCTGGCGCCAGTCCACGCCACAGCTTTCCTTGATCTGTGTCAGCGCGCTGGTCAGCAGTGAGGTCGTGTCTAGCTCGAGGACGCGAATGTCTTTCTGGACGTCGTCGCTGATGACCTCACTCACACCCTTGCGATCGAGGTCGAACCTGAGAACGGGTGAGCCTGTGTCAGCGCGCAGCTTCAAAGGCAGGGCGATTTCTTCGGTCCACGGCGCTTGGAAGGCGTTGACGAGATGGATAGCCACCTTGGATGCCAGGCCATTCAGGTCGATGGCGCGCACCTCGATCTGGACCGCACCCGCGGGCAGGGCCACCTCGCGCTCCCAGGTTTGATAACCGTCCTGTGTTTGCGCGAACGCGTACTCGCCCCAGATCCAATCCTGCGTGGCGATGTCGAGCGTGGCCACGCGCACCTTCACTTCGCGCACGCCGATATCGTCGGTGGCGGTGCCATGCACTTTCACATGGGCTGCGGACAGTTGTTGTTGGTCGACGGGGGCGAGCACTGTGAGTTTCGGGGCTTCTCTGTCGACTTGTGCGCGTCCTGTCAGCGTGATGCTCGCGCGCCCTTCGCGACCACCGGCGTCCTTTGCGATGAACACGAGCTCGTTTATCGCGCCTGGAATCAGGGGCACCAAGCGCGACCAGGTCGCAAAGAAGGTGTCGGTCTCGACGAAGCGCTCCTTCAAAAGCTCGCCATTGCGCAGCACATCCATCGACACCACCGCGCGGTCGTCCAAGGCAGTACCACTGACCAGAACTTGGGTGTGCAGCGGTGCGCTTCCATCGGGGGGCGAAAGGATGCTCACCGAAGGCGCGGCATCGTCGCTGCCATTGAGCTCGCCAAGCAGCGTGATGCGGTCGGGATTGCTGCGCTGCTGGGCGGTGTCGCGGGCCTCGGCCTCGACCAAGAACATGCCGCCCGGAGCGGCCGACTCGATCCACCAATGCCGGAAGTTGTCCTCGGTCTTGGCTAGCTGAGCCACATTTGGGCCCACTTTGACTAGAACGCTTGCGACCCCGCGGTCATCGCGGCTCTTGCCTTCGATGCGCAGCAGACCCGGTCCAGCGGCTGCGCCGTTCAGGGGCGACGTGATCTCTACGGACGGCAGCCCATCGACCGGAATTTCTGGAGGCTCTTCGGGTTCGCCCGCGTCCGGGGTCCGCGGCCCTGGGTCCTGTAGGGTCGGCGCCTCGAGCTCGACTGCGGCGCATGAGCTTCCCAACACAAAAAACCAGGCACTTAGGAGAAGACTTGGGCGGCGCATGGGCCCTCCGGACAACGAGGTGAACGCACGGGTTCAGGATTCAGCTCACTATAGCGAAGCCGAGACGCCTTAGGATAGGGAGCGCGGGTGCGACCTCAGCCTGCCCTAAAGCAGGGCATCCGGTACTTTCCATATCGAGACCCCGCCGGAAAGATGCTATTCCGGTGCGCCACGGGCCTCGGGAGACGCGGTCCGGGAGATCACTGCCCATTTAGAGGCGAAGAAGGAGACGGCAATGGCGAAGTTTCTGTCGGACGAGTGGTTTGCGAAGGTGCAGCAGATCACCGAAGACATGGGCGAGATCGAGATCCCCGGCGCGCTGAAGGACCTCACCCTCAACCTGACCGTTGCGCTGTCCGACGGCAGTGAGACGAAGGTCAACATGAGTGGCGGCCAGTTCGGTCAGGGTCACAAGGATGGGGCGCCCGTCACCGTGCTTCTTCCCGCGGACATCGCGAAGAAGATCTTCGTCGACGCCGACCAGCAGGCCGGTATGCAGGCGTTCATGAGCGGCCAGATGCGCGTCGAGGGCGACGTCACCAAGCTGATGGTGCTCCAGACCGTGCAGCCCAGCGACGACCTCAAGGATCTGATGGCCGACATCCGCGAAATCACGGAGTGATTCGCTCGCTCGCACGTGCGGTATCATGGAATGATTCGCTCGCGCACGAGACCAACGAAGCCTGTCCCGAGTGGGGCAGGCTTTTGGTTTTTGGTGCGCGCGATCGCACAATAGGTGAGCGGAGGCAGGCATGATTTCGGAGCCGAGTGAGCTTGCGCGTGCACTCCATATCTCGGAGGCCGCCGTAAGTCTGTATCGCGCAAGCGATGTCATAGACCTACATATCGATACGTTCATCTGGCAGCGGCTATTCGGTTACGACTTATGCAAGCGCCACGGAACGGGTCCACTTGGTGCGCGCTTTTTTGGGCAAGCCGATCTGCCTCGCGTCATCGAAGCGGGGATCACGGGCGCTGTGTGGATCATCACTACGAATCCCCTGCGTAGCCGTTCAGGCAAGCGCAACGTCGCCTTTCGGAACATCGAGCGTCTGCAATCTTTGTTAGGGGGGAGCGAGCAAGTTCGCCTGGTACGTGACGCCCAAGGCTACCGAGCCGCAAAGCTTGCAGGCAAGCACGCTGCGTTCTTGGGGATCCAGGGCGGCAATGCGCTTGAGTTCGACCTCGATGATTTCGATAGGCAGGAGCTCTCCCAGGTAGCGCTCATCACGCTGCTTCACTTCACGCGCTCACGCATAGGCGCCCCGGCGCTGCCTGGCTTTCTGTCCTGGGGTGACTTGCGACTCACGGCGTTTGGCCGTGAGTACATTCGCAAGCTCAACGACAAGCGCATTCTAGTGGACCTGGCGCACATCAGCCGGCCCGGCTTTTGGGATGCGCTGGAAGTGCACGATAGAACGCTGCCCGTGTCCGTCACGCATGCGGGATGCGACGCGGTCTACCCGCACTTTCGCAACCTTACCGATGATCAGCTGCGCGCGATAGCGAGTCGCGGCGGCGTGGTGGGCATCATGTTCCAATCAAACTTTCTCGGCCCTTCCACATGGGCTGGCAAGGCCGAGTGGGTTGCCGAGCACGTGGCCCACGCAGTGCGCGTGATAGGTAGCGAGCACGTGGCTATCGGTAGTGATTTCGATGGAGCTATCGTGCCACCGAAAGATCTTTCGACGGTGTTGATGCTGCCGCGTCTTGTGCACCTGTTGCTGCAGAAGGGGCTCAAAGAACATGTGGTGAAGCAGCTGTTAGGGGCGAGCTTTCTCGCGCTCCTCGAGCGCCTGCGCGGCTGAGGCGCTATGGGTCGGGCTTGGCGATAAGGGAAGGCTCGTCGCGTCGACCTGTATTCTCGCCTAAGCCTAGTTGGTTACGCGCATCGTTTTCGCCCCAGCAAAAGACGTCGTCGAGGAGGGCGCCGCAGGTGTGAAAACGCCCTAGCGCCACCTCGTTCCAATCGACGCCCAAACCGACACGAACGGGCGTGTTGCGGTCGTTTTGATCGCCCAGGCCAAGCTGTCCTTCGACGTTGCGGCCCCAGCAATACAACGTGCCATCGGTACGTAGCGCGCAGGTATGAAACCATGAAGCGCGCACGCTGCTGTAGATCTGTTCGTTGCCCACAGGCGTGGGCTGTGTGACGCGCGCGCCACTCGGAAGTCCCTGCCCGAGCGTGCCCATTTGGTCCGTGCCCCAGCAGAGCAAGCTCCCCTCGCGCGCCACGGCGCAGGTGTGACTTTGGCCCGCGGAGACGTTTTGAAAACGCCGCGCTGCATCTACGGGGGTAGGCCTTCGTACTTGTTCAGGCGCACCTTCCATCAGGCCAAGTTGTCCCGTGGTGTTGCGGCCCCAGCAATACAACACACCTTGTCGCGTGATGGCGCACGCATGGCCTTGCCCGAGCGAGACATCTCGAAACGAAAGTGCGGGGGAGACGGCAGCAGGACGTCGCAGATTGGGCGACTGAAACGCGTCGTCTTGTCCGAGCTGTCCTTCGAAGTTATCGCCCCAACAAAATAGCGCTCCGGTGAGATCGAGAGCGCAGGTGGTGCTGCCTCCACAGACCACTCGTGAGAAGCGCATGTCATCGATTGCGGTGGGCGTTTCGCGCGCCACGGTGTCTCCCAGACCGAGCTCGCCATTCAGGTTCTCGCCCCAACACAAGAGCTCGCCTGTACTGCGCAAGCCGCAGCTATGCGCTTCGCCTGCGCAGACTTGAACGAAATCTCGATGTGGGCTGACCCGTTGGGGAACGGCGCGCGGCTCACGGTCGCCTAGGCCTAGCTGTGCGTACTCGTTGTCACCCCAGCAGTAGAGGCTGCCACGTAGGCTCGCGCAGGTGTGTTCGAATGCTGCTATCGAAGCGCCAGGGGTCGGAGTTCCGCCGTCAGGGCTTTCCGCGTCGCCGGCATCGGCTGTAGGGGAACTCGCGTCCGTCAGGTCCCCTGCGTCGAGCGGCGTGTCGGCATCGCTGCCGGGTGTGCGTTCGAACACCGAGACCTCGCGCACGCAGCCAGCGGCGAGCCCGGCGAAGGTGATCGTGAGGAGCGCACAGGCCGCTTTGCGGGCGTCGTAAAGAGAGCTCATCGTACGACCACTCCCAAGCCGAGAATCCCCGTCCAAAGAAAGCCGTTGCTGCCGAGCAACCGTTGCTCACCGTCGGTCGCGACCGCGGCGTGGACTCCCGCGCCCCACACGCTTTGAAAAAACAACAGCAGGTTATGGGGAAGGTTCACGCCGAAATTGCCCACGCCACCGACCTGCAGCGATGTGGCGTGCGGTGACCGAGCTTCGGCCAGCGCGCTGTAAGAGTCGGCACGAAACGCCATCCAATCGATACCTAGCCGCGCACCCAGGCAGACGAATCCGAACGATGCCTGCACGAGGCAAGTACCCAACGTGAGGTCGCTGGTGAGACCGCGTGCATAGACCTCTCCAGCTTCACCCTCGCGTGACAGGGTCCTAAACCCGCCGAGCGCCGCCTCGAGCCACAGATAGCGATGCGGAAACCAGCTGCCGCGCAGGGCCGTGCTGAAACTGCGAAGGTCATGACGGCCGTGGGTGTAGCCGGTGCTCAGAGAGAGCATGTAGCGCGGTCGCGTGAGGTTCGGTGCCAGCTGTGGTTCCTCAGGCACAGGAGGCGCAGGGACCCGCTCAGGCTCTTCGCTGCCTCGCTCTCGACCGGTACCCATGGTGAGTTCGGCCCAACTCGCGCGCAGCAGTTCGTCCACGGCAATGGCCACAGCCAGAGCACGCCCCGTCTCTGGGATGTGGGATAGTCGCATGTCGCGCGCCACACGCTTTTGCGTGGTGCGGTCGTCGAGGTCGATCGAAAGCACGCCACGTTGTTCACGTAGGCTTACCAACGCGAGCGGCGCGTTGTCAGGGCCCGTGCCCGTGCACACGCTCATGCCTCGGCGCCCCAGCTCGACTTCCAGGTCGACGCGAATCTCTCGAGCTAGGGCGCTGTCGATTTCGGGGCCAGTTGTGAGCACGAGGTAACGCTCTGGACAGCTTTCGTTCGCAGTCTCCGGAAGCGGCGCCGGAGGTGCGGTTTCGAGCGCTTCTGTTGCCACCTCTTGCGCGAGACTCGACGCGGCTGTGAGCAGCCAAAGCATCGAAATGAACGAGCCGCGAAACCAGCTGCGAAACATCGCTCTCAAGCGTTCCTGGCCGAGGGCGTCTCGTCAACGCGACAGGCAGCGCGTCGCAACGTGGGACGCATGGATCCCGTCCGGATAACGCGAGAGGTAGCGTCCGCGCGCACTTTCGCACGCTCGCTTGTCGCCTAAGGATTCCTGTGCGAGCACGATTCTCGCCAGAGCATCCTCGGCAAACGCGCGCCGTGCGTCGAGCTGCAAAGCACGCTCGAGCGCCGCGATGGCTCCCTGCATATCTCCCAGCGAATCCATACGGATGCGCCCGAGCTCAAATGCGGCGAGCGGTGCCTTTTGGTCTCTCGCGTACTCCGAAACCAAGGCGGCATACAAGTCTGCCGCTTCGCGGACGCGACCGAGCCTGCGCGCGGCGTTGCCCCGTTCAAAAAGTGTCGAAGCCTCATCTGTTTCGCGTCGCGCGTCCTCGGCTTGGGCCCTGCGCTTTTCGCGTTGTGCTGCCCTGCGCTCAGCCTCGATGTCTTCATTCGAAGCGGAGCTCGGGCTTTGGGTTGCGTCTTTTGCCGGGGCCTGACTTTGTTCTTGGGACAAGTCGTCGTTCGAGCGCGCGGGCGTCTCCGAGACTGCCTCGCTCTGTCGGACGAAGGTCGACCAATTCTCGCCTACGCTGAGGCGCACAGGTGGGCTGCCTGAGCGCTGTACCTCGACCGACCCTTCGTCGACATCGACGCGGATGCGCTCGCCTCCCAAGCTCGGGCTGCGCTTCACGCGAAACTGCGTGCCGGTGACGAGAATTTCAACCTCGCCTGCGTGCACGCTAAAGCGACGGGTACGCCGCTTTGCCACATCGAAGCGGGCGCTGCCTGCGTGAAGGCTGACTTGAACCGAGCGTGCGTTGCTGCGCAACAGCTCCACTTCGGAGCGCGGATCGAGCTCGATGAGTGTGCCTTCGGTCAGCGTGAAATTCACGGGCGCGTCGTCGCTCGTGACGAGTGCGCCGGCCCAGACCGAAGGCGTGGGTGCGAGCGGATCGGTGCTCCACCAAAAGAAGCCCAAAAGCACGCACACGGTACCCACGGCAAACCCTAGCTGCACCATCGGCCTCGACGCCTTTTCGCGTCGCGGTCCCGGAAGCTGCGCTGCGATCTGAACCCACTGTGCATCGAGGCGTTCACGATCGAGTTTGGGGGATATGTGCGCGGTGTAATTGGAGGGCTCGTTCATGGCCCCGGCTCCTTGCGTGTCGCAGTTGCGAGAATCTGTTC
>CAZEWA010000130.1:0-15319 GCA_964515685.1 uncultured Polyangiales bacterium
CTAGCACTCGATGCTTCATCTAAACCACCGATCTCGAAACAGTTCGGTTGTGCGGACTGCAACCATCATGCCGCGTCACACTGCTGCAATTTGACACGAATTGCAGGTCTGTTAACGGACGTGAGCGCATGTGTGTCTGAGGCATCGAACCACGATTGTGGCGTTGTGCCACGACTCGTATCGACGCATGTCGCAAGCATGAAACGCCCCTAAAATGAGGCGACTTTGTTCACCAGAACACGTGTTCACGCGCAGCAAGGCCTGAGCGCAGGAGCTTGTCTACGGCGTTTTTTACCTGCGCAACCAGCCCTTGAATCTCGACGTCATCGTCGTCAGGATCGCCCTGAAAATGCAGCGGCTCACCGAAATGTAGACGGTAGCGCGTGGGCAACGGCAGCGGCAAACCGAGAAGAAGCTGCGGCAATATCGGCAGCGCGGGCATACCGAGCAAGCGTGCAAGCCGCTTGAGATTGCCCACCGCCGGGTATTGCTCTTCGCCGCCGATCACCGCCACGGGCACGATGGGCGTGCGCGTTTCGAGCGCGAGCCGCATGAAGCCAGGCCCGAAATCCTGCAGCTGGTACCGCTGCTGGAAGGTCTTCGATATGCCGCGTGCTCCCTCGGGGAACACGAGTAGAGGCTGCTCGGCGGCAAGCAGTCTGCGTGCGTTGTCCGGCGAGCCGAGAACCTGGCCTAAGCGAGGGAATAGTACCGAGAAGAACGGCAACTTCTGCGCCCACTTCTCCACCATGCTCCGCGGGAACACGGGCGGATCGACATCGAGCAACAATGCCGCCGCGATCAACATCGCATCGAGCGGGATTTGCCCGGAATGATTCGCCACGAACAGGACGCGACCGCGCGGTACGTTTTCGAGCCCGAAACTCTGCGTGCGAAAGTAGGAGCGGTGAAGAAACGTCACGGCAGCCATGACAGCGCGTGCCGTCTCAGGGTCAAACCCGAATGGGTCAAACCCCGCCTCGTTTTTACGGGTGCTGATGGCTCGGATTCTCGTGTCGATTTCGTCGCCGTAGGTTCGCTCGACCCAACGAACCACGCCATCCAAGAGACTTCGCTCACGTGAGCCCTTCGGGGGCATGAATCCGCGAGCTTCGCGAGGAACACCGGCTTCCACTTGCATTTGCGAGAACGTCACCATGGAAGCGCCCCTTGGTCAACGCGGAGCGGGGAGTTACTTCGGAATTGGGAGGCATCCGCGAGCGCGGTCACGGAACCGTTCTATACTTCGGCCGCCATGGCCTATTCCGCTGCGTTTCGTTGTGTTGCTGGGTGCCCGGGACACTATCCCGTGACTCAGGTCATCTACCATTGTCCTCAATGTGGGGGGCTTCTTGAGGTGCATCACGATCTCGATGCCCTGAAGGACCGCAGCGCCCCTGCGTGGATGAAGCTCTTTGAGCAACGCTACAAGACCACCCAATGGCCCTTCGGCAGCGGCGTTTGGGGCAAGAAAGAGTGGGTCATGCCCGGCCTTCGCGACGAGAACATCGTCTCGATGGACGAAGGTGGCTCGAATCTCTTTTGGGCCGAGCGGTACGGCAAGACGCTTGGGCTCGAGGAGCTCTGGATCAAGCTTTGCGGCAACAGCCACACGGGGTCGTTCAAGGACCTAGGCATGACCGTACTGGTCAGCGTGGTGCGGCAAATGATCCGCGACGGACAGCCCATTCGCGCTATCGCATGCGCTTCCACGGGTGATACCTCTGCCGCCCTAGCTGCCTATTGCGCAGCCGCCGGCATTCGCTCGGTGGTGCTGCTTCCGAAGGGCAAGATCTCCACGGCCCAGCTCGTGCAGCCGCTGGCGAACGGGTCGATCGTGTGCGCCCTCGACACGGACTTCGATGGCTGCATGGCCATCGTGCAGAAGCTTGCCCAGGAGCCGGGTATCTACCTTGCCAACTCCCTGAACTCGCTGCGCCTCGAGGGACAGAAGACGGTCGGCATCGAGATTGCTCAGCAGTTCGACTGGCAGGTGCCCGACTGGATCGTCATCCCCGGCGGTAACCTCGGCAACGTCAGCGCACTCGGTGCAGGCTTTGACCTGATGCTCGCGCTCGGTCTCGTGACCAAGAAGCCGCGCATCGCCGTGGCCCAGGCCCAAGCCGCAAACCCTCTGTACCTCGCGTACAAGAACGGCTGGGACACCTTCAAGCCCATCACGGCGGTCGAAACGGAAGCCTCCGCCATCCGTATCGGAAACCCGGTCAGCGTCCATCGCGCCATCCGCATCCTGCAGAACTACAACGGCGTCGTGGAACAAGCGTCGGAGCAGGAGCTTGCCGAAGCCTCGGCAGCGGCGGACCGCTCGGGCGCATACACATGCCCGCATACCGGCGTGGCCTTGGCTGCCCTCGAGAAGCTGGTGGCACGCAAGGAGATCAAGCCCGGCCAGCGCGTCGTGGTCATCTCCACCGCAAGCGGCCTCAAGTTCACGGACTTCAAGGTGCGCTACCACGAAGGGCGCCTGCCCGGTGCGGATTCGAAGAACGGTAACCGGCCCATCGAGCTGCCGAACGATTTCGAGGCTGTGAAGAAGGCCGTACTCGGCGACTTGGACTCGCACTGAGTCGTGCACGGCGCGCGGGGCCGCTCTCGGGCCCCTTCCACACGCGACAAGCTCAGATCGCGGATCGGCGAGGCGTGCTAGCTCCCGACGAACGCCGAGCGCACTCAGCGCCGGAAGCGACTTCGCCCTACTCTACGCTTTCCTGGCTGAGTCCCTGGGTCAGGGCATCGCGCGCAGCCTTGGTCAGCGTGGTGGCGCGTGCTCGGATGTCGAAGCGCCCGTCTGGCCGCTTGCGCGAGCCTACGCTCTTGAGCTCCAGGCGGTACCCCATGCCGACCACCATCTCGAGCACCACGGGCTGCCCAGGCGCAAAGGCACGCGGCCCCACCAGCTCAAACAACTTGCCGTCGAAAACGACGAGCTCGAGTGTGTCTCCGTGCCGATCGCGCAGCGGGATACTCATCGGGGGCTCCTAGGGCTCATGGCAGCCTTGGCCTCGCGCAAGGCGACCTTGCGTTTGATGTCCTCGCGCTTGTCTCCCATGTCTTTGGCCTTGGCGAGTGCGAGCTCGACCTTGGCGCGCCCGTTACGGAAATACACCGACACGGGGATCAGCGTGTAGCCGCGTATCGCGAGCTTTCCGGTGAGTTTTTCGAGCTCATGCCGATGGGCCAACAGCTTACGCGCTTGCTTGGGCTCATGCCCAAAGGCCGTCGCTTGGGCGTAGGGCCCGATGTACATCTTGTAGAGAAAGAGTTCGCCCTTCTCGATACGAGCGTAGGCTCCTTCCAGGTCCGCCTTGCGGTCGCGCAGGCTTTTGACCTCGCTCCCTTTGAGGACCATACCGGCTTCGAGGCGGTCGTCGATGGCGTATCGCGCTTCGACGCGGGGGTTTCGGCACACGAGGAGCTCGCCGGGCTGCTTTTCGGGCCTTTTTGCCATGAGAGTTCCGTTTTAGTGAAACGCGGTGCAGGCGCAATGCCCAGTTCAGCCTGGACGCAAAATCGCTCCCCTCCTTGCCTCCAACGCTGCGGGGTCAAAGGGGGCTAGGCTCGATCACTTCGATTTCCTCGCCGGGCTCCTGTTCGGTGTCGGGCGCGTCTGCCGCTTCCATTTCCGAAGGGTCAATCACCTCGTCCCCAGCCTCGACTCCGTCGACGGCCGGGCCCCTATCGAGCCAGCCGCGCTTGAAATACGCGACCGTATCGGCCACGAGCTCGGCGGCCGAGGAGCCTGGGGCCACGCGCTCCACGGCCCGACGGTAGGCCGCCGTCTGGGCGGCTGTGCTTTGCCCCGACAGGAGCGCTATCGCCGCCCTGGACACACCGACTGCGTGCCGCTCGCTGAACGTGGCGTGCGCAGGCAGAGCAGCCTCCCAGTGGGATCGCTCGACTTCGAGCCAAGCTCCATCGGAGCGGATGGTTGCCACAGGGACGAACGGCGTGGGACGACCGAGGGGAACCTCCTGAAATCCAAGCTCGGCCAAGATGTAGGGCGCACGCTCGGAGCGGAGTCCAGGAAACGCGATGGTTGCCGAGAAGCGACCGTCTTCGGTGCGCTGCAGCTCAGACACGCAGGCGCGTGGCCCCAAAGTACTTACGTCGAGCAAGCCCGGGACCACGTTTCCGTCGGGCAGAATACGCAGCAAGGTCGCGCAGCCGAGGTCTTCTCCACGCGGGATGCGCGTCCAGGCAACGACAATATAGTCTCCGATAGATGTCGGCAGCTTGCTGAGCAGCTGCAACGATCCGGGCGCAAACAAGTCGTCGAGCGCGGCATCCTCGGCGTGCACCACACCGCGTCCGGTGATCACGCGAATCGCGGACAGGCGCGCCTCGAACGTGCGGGCGAACAGCGCGAGAAAGCCCGGACCGCGAGTTTCGTCCGCGATCGAGAGCCTGCGTTGAGCGAGGACCTGTCGCACGGCGCGGTCCTCCTCATCGAGCTCTACGCCGAGCCGTAAAAAGGTGAGCTCCCGTTCAAAGTGAGAAGGCGCGGCGGCCCCGCCTCCGCAGGAGGCCTGCAGCTGCGCGAACAGGCCGAGCACAAACACCGCGTGGCCTCGCTTCAGCTTTGGGACGCTTACGTCGCCATCGATCGTCACGCGCTGAGTATAGTCGCTTGCTCCGCCGCTGCCGGATGATGCACTCGCGCCAACACCAGCGAATGAATTTGCTGCGCGCCTGCCTCACTCAGCGCGCGCTGTGCCTCGTGGAGTGTGGCCCCGGTCGTGCTCACATCGTCGACAACGAGCACGCGCTTTCCGCGAGCTCGCGCGGCAGCATACATCGACTCGACGAGCTGAACCCGACGCAGTGCCGGCGACGCGTCCACCTGGTTCAGCGTTTTTCGCCAGCGAATGAGCAGCGAAGGTTCAAACGCTACTCCGAGGGCATCCGCCACGGGGCCTGCGAGTAACGCGCTCTGGTTGAAGCCTCGGGCGACCAATCGTTGACGGTGAATCGGCACCACACACACGCAATCACAGCGCCCAACGAACGGCTCGACCGCGTCTTTGAGTAAGCCAGACAGCGTCTTTGCTACGTGACTTGCCCCTTGATACTTGAGGCGCGCAATCGCTTGGGCGAGCGGTCCACCGTACATGCATACCGCACGGTCCAGGCTGCCTTCGGGATTCGGAAAGTCATCGATGAGCGGCGCGCAGCCCGGGCAAAAGCCTTCTTCCCGGCCCGAGAGAGAAGAATTGCAGGCAGCGCAGGTCGGCGGTGCCAACAGGTCGATGAGCCCGTCCCAGATTTGTCGCAGCATAAAGGGCTATCGCTCCGACGCCGAAAGCGTTGCGGGGATAGGCCGATAAATGTGCGTTCAGAAGCGTGTAACCGCCAAAATGCGAAGATAAGGCGCGTTGCGGTCGATAGATCCCAAGCGCACGCGGCTGCGAGTCACGTCGGAGGTGCCGCCGCTCGAGACTCCCGAGAACTTCCCTTCGCTGGCCAGCGTGTAGCCGCCTTCCACGAGGATGCCGAAGGAGAGCGAAGCAAAGCGCCCCGTACGGCTCTCAAAGGCTCGCGTTGGCGTTTTGAGGGTCAAACCTCCGCCGAAGCTGCTTGCTAGCGCGCGATCGTTGGCTTCGATGTCCGCGCCTAGGCCGAGCTCCTCGACCTTTAGGCGCGTAAACGCGGCGCCAACACTCGCGCGTGCATGGGGCCAGAGCCAGGATGTCCCGGCAAACCTGGCCATGAGCTCCGCTTGTAGCGTGTTGTCCGTGATAGAGAGCACGTCGCCTTCGGCATGTCCTCGACGCAGGCTCGCGCCCAACGACACGACGACGCGCTTGGTGAGCTGCACGACATCGTAGCTAAGTAACATATCGAACTGCGGCGTATGACCTGAGGTTTTTGTGTGACCGTAGGCCTTGTCCTGGTTCCAGACTACGCCGCCACCCATGCCCAACGAAAACGGTGCCCCGGCGTCTCCGCGCACGCGCGGTTGCGCTCGTGGTGTTGTGTACGTCGCGCGCTGCGAGACTACCGGCGCATCTGACGCAGAGGTAGCTTCTGTGACCGCAGCAGGCGCGGGATCTACTTGAGCAGGCGAGCTCGCAGGCACCGCTACGGCATCGTTGGGCCCCGCAGCGGGCGCAGCCGTGACAGGCTCCACTCCGGGGGCGAGTGCCGGCCCTGCCGCAGCCTCGGGGACCTGCACCACGACGTCCGGCGCCGCCGCTACGGGCGTGGACTCCACCGCAACCTGCTCCGCTTGCACGGGAGCTCCGGCGCCGCCCGGGGGAGCGGGCGACGCATCGGATTGTGCCAGCGCCGACTGTGCGACGAGGCTCAGAGAAAAAGCAGCCAAAGCGAGCGTTCTCACGGAAAACCTCAATCCAAAAGGTCGGTGTAAAAGAAGGACGCGAACTCTCGGGCGGATTCACGCGAGGGGTTCTTGGGATCGAGCAAGGTGATGTAGCCGGCCCGCGATTCGTGCAGTGCTGCGACACGGCGCGGAGTCCCTTCGACCATCACGATGGAAGAGGCGCTTGCGTTGAGCAGGACCTCTGTGGTCTCGAGGCGCAGCAAGTCGATGCGTGCGACGCGCGCGTTCGTAAGGTTGACCCAAAGTTTGGCGCTATCCGCTGAGCTATCGAGCCACGTGTCGTTGACGCTGGCACCGGTGCGAATCGGGGTCACCGTGCGGCGCTCGAGGTCGACGATTCCCATTGCTCCTGTTCGATAGAGCAGAACGACGAAGCCATGGTCGAGGACCGGTATCGAAGATTCTACGACTTCCGCGAGTTCCAGCGGTTCGAAGGCTTGCTGCGACCACGCGCTTCCCTCATCGAAATCCACGAAGGCTATCCGGCGCCCTTGCGCCGAAATGAGTAGGCCGCGTTCACGCATGACATCCTCGTAAGGAGAACGTCCCGCGAAGGGGATCATGTCGGAGAATCCGCCTCCCGGAGTCGCCGTAGTCGTGGCGTTGGCCGTGACCGGATCCACCACACTTATCGAGTCGTTGCCCACGGCCACCAGACGCAACTCGTCGCCTTCGCCGATTAGCTCGATGTCGCGCACTGTCGAAGCAGTTGCGAGTGTCAGCGGTGTGACGGTGAAGGCGCCTTTGTCGCCAGCGATGAGCTGCAAGACCAGCACGTCGGGACTGCCCAAAAGCTGCAGGAAGATTGCGTCGGGCTGGAAGATGGCCTTTCCTGCCTGCAACGAGCGGAAATCATCCGCAGTGGTCAGCGGAATTTCTTTTGTGGGTCGTTCAAGGTGATCGAGATCGATCAGGCGTACGGAATCGAAGCCTCGAACCAGCATCAGCCTGCGCGAAGTTTTGTCCTCAATGCGTGGAAAATCGAACGAGCGAGGCGGACGTCCTGTGTTGTCGCTCAAGGGCACATTGCGCGGCGGTGCGTCGACATTGTCGAGGTCGATAATCGACACCGTGTTGCCCCAGCCCACTCCCGGCTGTTCGCCGTGTGCCACAGCTGTTCGGCCATCCTCGGAGACCGTGAGCTCTGAAAAACGCCCGCCGAGTTCCTTGCGGTACAACTCGCCGTCACGGTTGTAGAGAATGAGGTGCGAGGCTATCGACTCCCTAGCCTTGCCATCAACCACTGCGGCCTCGACTCCGTGCGTCAGAACGATGGCTTGCTTGCCAGCACTTTGAGGCCGAGCGCGACTGAGTGCCAAGCCGCCTGGCAGGGCGTATTCGGCGATGCGCGGCGTGCTTTTCGACACGTGTACAAGCCGCACCTGCGCGTGGCCATCCTCGTTGCTCAAGTACAAGAGCGAGCCCTCGAGTGGCACGGGCTTCTGCGACTCAGTCTGTGGGTACACAGCGTCGCTCTCTCCCTCGCAGGCAGTCAGCATCAAGCATGCGAGTGCAAGGCTCAGTCGGTTTTTGCGCATTTTCATTGGCGAATCCTGCTGGCGAGTTCGAATCCGGACACGGCCTTGGCGACTTCTCCACTGTCGCCGTGGAAGAACGTGATCATTCCTCCGGCGCTCTCTTGCCCGACGAAAACGCGATCGAGCGCAGGGACCAAACCAATGGAAGACGGGGGGCGTGCCAGGGGGCGTTCGGTCACTTGAAAGGAATCGAGGTCTGCAATCTGGAGGGTGCGAATCGCTGAGCCATCGTCGCGCAGCAGCGTAAACAACTTACGCGTCCCTTCTATGACTACGATGTCCTGCTGCCTCACGCGTGCAGGTGTCAGCTGCAGCTTGGCGAATCCGCTTTCCGTATCGAGCAAGCTGTAGCCCTCCGAGGCGTCGATACGAGCCTCCTCGTCGATGCCAGCGACCAGGTTCTTGTTGTGCAGTACGAGAGCGCGTGTTCCGTCGTCCGAAATGGCCACCGCGCGCACCGACTTGCGAAGCCGCACGCCACGCGGGAGCGCTCCGCCTTCGAGATTCACGAGAACCAGGCCCTCTACGTTGCCGACCGTCGTGTAAAGAACGGCGATTTTTCCGGTTTTAGCGATGCTTACGGAGCCTACTGGCTGCCCCCCGGTCAAGGTCACGTCGATCAAGGAGGGGTCATCGAAACCTTCAGGAATCGGAATGCGAAGCAAGGCTCCTCGCGCCCTCTCGACCGCAAGGAGTGCACTTCCATCGGGCGCGAGATCCATGTCGGAAAGGTCGATGGGTCCGGCGCTCAATGCATTACCCGCCGCGGCTCCCTGCAGAGATTCGAGTGAAAACGCGACAATCTCTTCAGATTCCAAATCGACTCGCCGAATCGCGGCATCCCCTGTGCGCCGCGCAAACGCATAGTGTCCGTCGGCCGTGACCTGTACGTCCACCGAGAGCGTATCGGACAGCGTGTCTCCCAGCGACACCAAGCGAGCTATCGTGGGAGTGCTCACGGCCTGCGTGAGCTCGACGACTGAGATCCCGTCCTCGGTTACAATAAACGCCTGTTTGCCGTTCGAGGAAAACTGCACATTTTGCGGGCGAAAACCGACGCTGACACCACGCGCGCTTTCGCTGCCTTCTGTGAGGTCCACCACCGTGATGTCTTGGAAGCTGGTGACATTCTGGCTGCCCCGTGAGCCGTCGAAGTAGACGACCGCATGCTTGCCGTTGGGCGAGATGGCGATGACGTTGGCGTCATGTCCGAGTGGTAGGCGCTGTACCTGCGTCTTCCCATTCAGCGTTCGCAGCAATGTCAGGTCTGCCGAACCGACGTTGATCACGAGCGCGATGTCCTTGCCTGGAACGGTCGTGGCGTACGTAGGTTGCAAGCCAGAAGCCACGGTCTCGATGCCAAAGCTTTCCGCATTAACCACGGCGACACGATGGGTCGCGGGATTGGGCACGTAGACCGAGGTACGTCCCGCGCGCGGCGTCTCGAAGCTTAGGCTTTCTTCCTGCTCGGGGGGTAACATGGGGCCTGAGGCGCCGTCCCCGTCGCCAGGCGCCGAATCGTCGTCGCCATCGCCGTGCTCTCCATCCGAGTTGCCACCGCCGGGAAGGCTGCCGCCCTCCCCTGGCGCCAGGCTATCGCTGCTAGCCTCCAGGGCGCCACAACCCGATCCGCCGAGAACTCCCAGCAGAATCCCTATCCCGCACGTGCGTCTAAGCGAATCCATGGTAGGCGGCAAAGCACGAAGCAGGCCAAACATGGATGTTCTCGCGTCAGCGATAAGCCTCGTCCGCTTTTATCGATGGTTTGCCCGGCTGCGGCCACCTATCACCCAAGTGGCGTGGTAGCGCGTGAGCTCCCGTAGCGACAAGCGTGTCGCAGGGTGAAAGCACCTCTGTGCCAGATCGGGCCATCACCCCGACGCCAGAGCGCAACACATCGGTTGGCTAGTGCGAGTAAGGCTCGCCGCGCAGGATGGTGAAGCCGCGATAAACCTGCTCGAACAGGAGCAGGCGCGCCAAACGGTGTGGAAGTGTGAGAGCCGAGAGCGACAGCTTGACGTGAGCCGCGGCAGACGTGCGCTCTGGCAGGCCATAGGCACCTCCGATCAAAAACGCGAGGTCTTGGCCGGCCGTCTCGAGACTCTGTTCGATGAGGCGTGCGAGCCCCTCGCTGGTCATCGACTTTCCGAGGACCTCGAGCGCAACGATTTTGGCCCGAGGAGGCAGCGCTTTGCGAAAGCGTTCTTCGACCTCGGCCGCGTTGCCGTCTTTGAGCTCGACCTCATGAAACGACGCGTAGCGCTGGATGCGCCCCGCGTAGTCGTCGAGCAACTCCCGCACCCCACGTTCTTTGATCTTCCCGACCGAGATCACGTGGACCTTCACGACAGGCTCCTAACAGCGCGCTAGGCGCGTGGCTTGTCGACAACGGGCACGCGCGCGGCGTCGTACCAGAGTGCTTCGAGGTCGTAGTAACCCCGTGTGTCCTCGTGGAAGATGTGCACGATGACGTCGCCGAAATCCATCAATACCCAAGCGCCCTGGGGCAACCCTTCGACACTGTTCGCGTGAATGCCCTTCTGGGCCATCTCGGTGTCGACATTCTTGGCAAGTGCATTGGCGTGACGGTCGCTGGTAGCGCTCATCACCACCACGTAATCGGCGTAGTCAACCTTGCCGATGACCTCGATGATCTCGACCTGCAACGCCTTGCGGTCGATAGCCGCTTCGGCGATGGCCACTGCGAGGTCGCGAGATGGATTTCGCTTGGCTTTCGTTGCCCGCGCTTTGGTCGCGGTCTTCGTAGGGCCCGTACTCTTCTTTGCTGCCAAGTCGATACTCCAATCCAACAACAGCGCCCGTTCAGGCGCGAATCTGACCATTGCCGTAGACGATCCACTTCTTCGTGCAGAGCTCGCTGAGCCCCATGGGACCGTAGGCGTGAAGCTTGGTGGTGGAAATGCCGATCTCCGCGCCGAGACCGAGCTGACCACCGTCGTTGAAGCGCGTACTCGCATTGACCATCACTGCGCTGGCATCGACTTCGCGCAAGAAGCGCTCGGCCTTGCTGTAGTCCTCGGTGATGATGGTCTCGGTGTGTAGCGAGCCGTGCTTGGCGATGTGGTCGAGCGCTCCTTCGAAGCCACTCACCACACGCACATTCAGCACGTAATCGTTGTACTCGGTGTCGAAGTCGGCATCGCTAGCCTCCTTGGCATCCGCATACAGTGCCAAGGTTTCGTCGCAGCCGCGCAGCTCCACCTTGTGCTCGCGCATCAGTGCACAGAGCTTGGGCACAGCCTCCGCTGCCACTTGGCGGTCCACCAAAAGCGTCTCTGCGGCGTTGCAGGCGCTGGGACGCTGAACCTTGGAGTTCACCAAAATCCGCTGCGCCTTCTCGAGATCCGCGGTGCCGTCCACGTAGACGTGACACACGCCCTTGTAGTGCTTGATGACCGGCACACGGGCGTTCTCGGCGACGAAGCGAATCAGGCTCTCGCCCCCGCGTGGAATCACGAGGTCGATCACGCCCTCGAGTTGGATCAGGGCCAACGTTGCCTCGCGCTGCGTCGTGGGCAACAGCACCACCGAGCGCGCGGGAAGCCCGTTGGCAACGAGGGCTTCCTCGAAAATTTTCGCGATGGCCTGGGACGAGTAAAACGCCTCCTTACCGCCACGCAAAACGCATGCATTTCCGCTCTTGATGCAGAGCGCAGCCGCATCGGCCGTGACGTTGGGACGACTCTCGTAGACCATGGCGATTACGCCGAGGGGCACCGACATCCGCCCCGCGCGCACTCCGCTGTCGAGATCGCGTAGGCTCTCGAGCTGCCCCACCGGATCCGGCAGCCGCACCACGGACTCCACATCGGCGGCAATCCCGTTCAGACGCCCGCGATCCAAGAACAGCCGGTCGAGCATGGCCTGACTCAAGCCCAGCTCACGACCGACTTCCATGTCCCGCACATTCTCCGACAGAACGCTGTCGCCAGCCGGCCCGCGCAGTGCCGCTGCCGCATGCTTGAGCACTGCATTTTTCTGCTCGGTTTTCGCACAAGCGAGCGCGCGAGCCGCTTGCTTGGCCTCGAGCGCGAGGCCTCCTACCAAGGAGGAGATGTCTTGTTCAGCCATGACTTGCAGACCCTAGCATTCCAATGGAACCTTCGCGACGCGCCTCAAAGCACGACCAGATCGTCGCGATGCACCACGGGATCGCCGAGATAATGACCGATTTTCGCTTCAATCTCGCTGGCTTTGGTGCCTGCGAGCTTCGCGATGTCAGCGATGGCGTAGCGCGCGAGCCCACGCGCAAACTCTCGCCCATCTGCCCCTACAATGCTGACCGGGTCGCCCTGCGCGAAGTCCCCACGCACCGCGAGGACGCCTGCGGGCAACAGGCTTCCCTGACGCTCTTCGAGCGCTTTTTGGCAACCAGCGTCCACGAGCAATGCCCCTTTGGGCTTCAAAGCGTACGCAATCCAGTGCTTACGACTGGCGAGCTTGGCCCCCTGCGGCATGACCAGCGTACCCACACTCTCGCCATCAATGATCTGTGACAGCACCGCCGGGTTTCGAGCGTCGGCTATCACCACGGGCAAGCCTCGTAGGCTGGCGCGGCGCGCCGCCTCAAGCTTGCTTTCCATGCCGCCGAGACTCAATCCGCCAGCTTCGTGGGGCCGCACCAGGCTCTTCACTTCGTCCACACTGCGCACCGTGTCGATGCGGCTGCCGTCTGCGTCGAGCAGGCCCGCAACATCGGTCAGAAGCACCAGTAAGTCGGCTCCCACCAGCGTGGCCACCATCGCCGCGAGCTGATCGTTGTCGCCGAAGCGAATCTCTTCCACGGCGACCGTGTCGTTTTCGTTGATGATCGGCACGCATCCGTACTGAAGGAGCGCGTCGATGGCTGCCCGCGCGTTGAGGTACAGATCGCGCTGTGCCACACCGTCATGTGTGAGCAAAATCTGCGCGACTTCGATGCCGTAGGGCGCAAAGGCCTCTTCGTAGGCGTGCATCAAACGGGATTGCCCCGCCGCCGCACTGGCCTGCAGCTCAGCCATCAGCGCCGGGCGCGACTTCAACCCGAGGCGTGGAAATCCGAGGGCGATGGCACCGGACGAGACGAGCACGACGTGCTTGCCCTGTGCGCGCAGCTTTGCAACCTGCGCTGCCACCTCTCCGAAGCGACCGCGCTCGCCTGCGGTGATCGACTTCGTCCCAATCTTCACGACCACTCGGCGAACGTCGGCCAAGTCTTCTCTGGGGTAAGCTTCGCTCATCGGCCCTCGCGCCGCATAGCAAGCGGGCGCGCCCATTCCTAGCATTGGGCACGTGCTTTCGCCTTCTTCTGCCCGTTCCTGCACGAAACTACACACGCCGTCGTAGACTACAGGTGTGTTTCCAGTCGAGGATCTCATCACCCCCCACGACCTGCCGTCCTGGCTAGTCCGCATCGCGGCCTTTTTGTTCGCGGCGCTTTGGGGCAGTTTTTTCAATGTCGCCATCTACCGTTGGCCTCGCGGCATGTCGGTGGTGACTCCACCGAGCCATTGCCCGGCCTGCGGCGCGCCCGTGAGCTGGTTTTGGAACGTGCCGATCTTCGGCTACCTGCTGTTGCGCGGGAAAGCCCGCTGCTGCGGCGCGCCGATGACTCCGCGCTACGTGCTGGTGGAGATCCTGACCGGCGTGCTCGGTCTCGCCGTGGTCGAGCGCTTCTTTCTGAACGCGCCCGCCGACGCGAATTGGCTTTCCGCCGGACTCGAGACTGCCCTGTATTTCACGTTCGTGGGCGGGCTCGTGATTGCCACCTTCGTGGATCTCGAGTGGATGGAGATCCCCGACGAGGTCTCGCTGCCCGGGGCCGCGCTCGGACTGGCCACGGCGGGGTTTCGCGGCGCTCCGGGCCCGCTCGAAGCTGCCGTGGGTGCGGGAGTGGGCTTCCTCATCATTCAGCTCCTCTTCGTTTGGGGGTACGAGCTCCTCACCGGCCGACGCGGCATGGGTGAAGGCGACGCCAAACTCTTGCTGATGATCGGTGCGTTCCTCGGCTGGCAAGCGGTGCTCTTCGTCTTGGTCGCCGGTAGCTTGCAGGGCCTGTTCGCCGCCGCCCTCGGCATGATCTTTGGCGTTCCCCTGGTACCCAAGCGGCCGGACGAGCTCACAATGGACATGGGAGGTCCCTCCCCGGCTGCCCCGGAATCCATGGCCCCCGAAGCCGAAGCGCAGGCTGGCCCACCCATGATGGTGTTCGGACCGATGCTCGCCATTTCTGCCCTGGAGTACCTCTTCTTTGGGGAGCAAATTGTAGGCTTCCTCGCCGAGCACATGGCCTTTTAGGTCAATGCCTGGCGATGGACGTCGCGGAGGTGAGCCGCTCGGACATTTTAGGTGAAAATCTGAGAACCTGGGCGCAATGCGGTTGTCATACGAGGCGTGAGTCACGCAGGTCGGACAACGCCGGCGGATCTCGGGCCAACGCCCTCCGAGAGTTCGGGCATGGAGCTCGATCAGGAGCTTTTGGCGCTGCATGCCCCGCCCAAGGCGCAGCGCATGGTGACCCTTACGGTCATGGCGGCTGCAGTCTTCGTGGCGCTCTCGCTGATGGTGTCCCTGCGTGGAGACATGGGGTACGCGCTGTCGCGTGCTCAGCCTAAGGACTTGGGCGACGCGCGTAAATTGCAGCCGCAGGACCTGGAATCGAACAGCTACGTCCATGTGATGGGCATTCCCACCATCGGACGTGCGGTTCGGTTCACCCAGGGCATGGGGATGCAGTACCGGGTCTTTCCGCTGTCCGGCCAACCTTCGATCTACGTGCAGATCGAGGATCGCGGGGGCGAGAGCTTTGTTCGCTCCGAGTTCAGCGGACGCCTGGTGAAGTTCCAGGACCTGGGCGGGCGCTACGCCGATCTCGCCACGAGCATGCAGCGCGACGCGGGTTTGCCGGTCACTCCCGACTCCTTCTTGCTGCTTGCGGATGAACAGCCGAGTTCGTACCTGTGGACCTGGCTCATCGCGCTGTTCTGCGTCGGCTTCGTGCTGCTGGACGTGTTTTTCATCGTGCGCTGGTTTCGGCCCGTTCCCTGGGCGAACGACTCCGAGAGCTCGCCCTAAGCGAGCCGAGTTGAAGGCCGGCTTACCGAGAACCCTCGTGGCTTAAATGCAAAAAGCGCTGCTCCCGAGAGAACAGCGCTCGTGGTCAACCCATGCGGGTCGCCAGCTGCGACTCAGTTAGCGGCAGCCTTGGCGCGCTTCTGGCCGACTTTGTACTCGGACAGCAGGCGGGGCGTGCTGAAGCGGGCAAGACGAGCCTTGAAGCCCTCGTCCTTGGTACGCTTCTCTTGGGTCGCGATAGCGTCGATGAGCTTGCCGCGGTTACCGAAGCTGCCCTTCACTTCGCTGAGTACAGCGTGAAGGTGCAACAGCTTCTTGTTGGAAACGCTGTCCAAGCCCTTGTCGT
>CAZEWA010000131.1:0-15304 GCA_964515685.1 uncultured Polyangiales bacterium
CTTAGCGTAGCGTCACCACGGTCACGCGTTCGCCGCCTTCTTCGTGGCTCCCGCCGCGGACGCTCTCGACGTACGGCGAGGGACGCGCGAGGAAATCGCGCACCGCGTCCTTGAGAGCTCCCGTCCCGAAGCCGTGCTCGATATAGGCGAGTCTCTCATCGTTGCCGTACAGGCGGTCCAGAAAGCCTTCGAGCAACGTGATGGCATCGTCCACGCGCATCCCGCGAAGCACCAGCGTGTTGTCTGATGAGCGCGGATTCGCGCGCGGCAGATTGGGTCCCGGCTTGATGCGCTCCGGCGCCCTGTCCGCAACTTCCCTATCAGCCGTCTCGCGCAGCTCGGACACATCGACCCAGAGCCGCATGGCGCCCGCTGCGACCCGCACGCGACCCTTCTGCGGTGGCTCCAGGATCTCGACTTCGTTGCGCAAGCGCGGCACGTAGAACCTCTTGCCTGGTCCGACAGATTCGAGCGCCGGCGTCCGTTGCTCAGGCGCTTGTTCGTCCGCCTCCGGCGCCAGCAAGTCTGGCAACTGCGTCTTTTGGGCGAGTTCCGCCAAACGCTTGCCCATGGCGCGTGTGCCGTCGATATCGAGGCGATTGTGCCTGAGGTCCTTCTTTACGCGCTCGAGCTCCAGCCTTGCTTCGCGCAGCGCCTCGAAAGCACGCTGAGCCTCCTGGCCGAGCGCTTTCTTGTCGCGCGCCTTTTGCTTCTCGAGTTCAGCGTCCACCGCACGACGAATCTGCTCTGCCGTGCGCCGCTCTTCCTCGAGCGCTTCGGCACGTGCGTCCACCTCGGCGAGCCGAGCATCGAGCTTCCGAATCAGCGTGTCGAAGTGTTTGCTCTGCTCCGGCACGATGGACTGGGCGCGCGCAACAACGGACTTCGGTAAGCCAAAGCGCTCAGCCACACGTAGCGCGCTGGAAGCGCCGGGCACGTCGAGACGGAGGCGAAACGTGGGCGCCATACGTGCCACATCGAAGCCCACCGAAGCATTCCGCATGCGCGCATCGGACATGGCCACGGCCTTTAGCGGTTCGTAATGCGTGGTGACAGCCACCGCTGCGCCAAGGTCGCACAGACGCTCGACGATAGCGCAGGCCAAGGCGGCTCCCTCTTCGGGGTCCGTGCTGCCGGAGAGTTCATCGAGCAGCACCAGACTGGAAGCATTGGACACCTCAAGAATGGAGCGAATGTGCTGAATATGTGCCGAGAATGTGCTCAGATTCTTGCTGAGACTTTGCTCGTCGCCAATGTCACTGAGCACGGTCTCGAAGAAGCCGCATTCGCTGCCTTCCAACGCTGGCAGAAACAAGCCCGCACGCACCATGAGCGCCGACAAGCCGAGCAGCTTGAGCGCCACGGTTTTACCGCCAGCATTGGGCCCGGAGATGACCAAGGCTTTGCCGGATTCCGCCTCGACATCGTTGGCGACGACTTCTGCACCATCGAGCAACAGCACTGGATGACGCGCTTCGCGCAACACGATACGCGAGGTCGCACCGAGGACCGGCTCGGTCAGCTTCAACTTGAGCGAGACACGTGCACAGGCTGCGCGCAAATCTGCATGCAAAAGCGCGTCGTAAGCCGCCTGAACACTGAAGACCTCCACACGCACTTCGGCCGAGAGCGCAGCAAGGATGCGCAGCTCTTCCCGCTCTTGCTCTGCTTGTGCAAGCTTCAGTCGATTTCCTGAAAGCACGAGCGAACGTGGTTCGACAAAAATCGTTGAGCCACTGGAGCTCGTGCCGTGCACGATGCCGTGCACGCGCTCGTGCGTATCGCTGCGCACCGGAAGCACGTAGCGACCATCCCGCAGCGTGTAGAAGCGGTCTGACAGAAGCTCTGCATGCTTGTGCACCAACTCCTCGAGACGCGAGATCAGATTCCCGCGCAGATTGCGCGTCTCGGTCCGCAAACGCCGCAGCTCGGGGCTCGCGTGGTCCGCCAGCGTGCCGTCGGCATCGAACGCTTCGTCGAGGGCGCTCACGAGCCTATCGAGCGTGGGGTCAATGGAACACGCCGCAAACAACGACGGCAGCGTCGCGCGCCGGGCGGCCAGAAATCTCCGCAAAACCCGCGCCGCCGCGAGCGTGACGCGGATGTCGTTGAGCGCCTGAACTTCCAGGTCTCCGTGGCGCGACAGCCTCAGCAAGGCTTGGCTGATATCGCGAACGCCGTGCAGCGGCAGAGGTTCCCCGGCCTGCATGGTGGCGAGCGCCTCCGTCGTCTCACGAAGCCCCTGCTCCGTCTCAGCGCGCGTGTGCGCCAAGGGAAGTCGATGCGCGCCTGCAAAAGCCGCCGAGCGCTCTGCGGTCACCGCCTCCTCCAAGCGATGCCACTCCAGGTCCGCCAGGGTTTTCTCCAGGAGAGCGTCGTTCATGACCAGCACACGGATGCCCGAGCCACCGCGGCGTGCGTCTCGCGAGCACGAAAACGGCGGATGTCGGGCAGAACGCAGCAATCAACGTAGAGCATAGTCAGCATGTTCGGAGGTTCTCAGGTTCGTGTCGCGGGCTACTAAACTGGCGTCAAACGCCGATGCATTACGTAGCACCGGACGCGCCAGCATGGGACCCGCACAACGCTCCCCCAGGTCAGCTCGTACTCACCCGGAAGCTTCGTACAGGCTCCAATCAGCGTCCGCGCCGGGTTCGACCGCCCGGAGCTTGCGTAGTGGCGCCTCGAGCAGGCGGGGGGTATCAATGCATCCCAGGCGGGTCACTCTCGGCCCTTGCTTGAGGCAGTTCGCAGAACGAGGAAGTCGATGAAGCGCACCCTGGTCGCCGCGTGTTTTCTCTCACTCGCCTCATGCATGCCAAAGAACGGTCGCCTGGAGGTCAACCGCTTCCAGCACGAGACGTACCCGTACGCGGTGTTCTTCACGCCCGAGGGCGACCCCCTCTCACCACTCGGAGGGCCGTGGCGCACAGACAATTTCGTCACCAGTGCCCAGGGCGGATATCAGGCCAAGCGCGGGCCCGAGTACGAGGTCGTCCGATCCTACGACGCCAATGGCGACGGATCGACCGACACCGAGGAACGGGGTTTCATCTATGACTTGCTGATCAAACATGCAGAGAAAGAGGCAACGATGTGGGTGAGCACGACTCCCGTATCGTCCAAGGATCGAGAAAAACCCCTCGACACATTCGCCCAGCACTATGTCGAGTTGGCCGCCGCCGCAGGCACGATACCTGTCCGTGATGCTCTCGACCGCGACTCAAGTCCGCGCGCGCCCTCTCGCGTCCTGCATGTACAGCCCTGTAGGGTGTCCAAGCGCGACGCCGTGCAGATCGACTTCGAAGTCGCCGACACCTCCCAGCCCGCGGCCGGCGTGCTCTGGAAGCGCGGTCGCGTCGTGATCGTCCGCACGGGATACGAGCACCGTCTCAAGCACCAAGGCACCTCAGGCCAAGTCACGAACCAGTACCCCGTCATCATGACGATCGGCATCGGCACCCAAGCACAAGAGTTTGCGACCTTCGAGCCAGCTTTCGACACCCTGCTCCAGCGCACCGTGCTCGGCGAACTCGGTCGCGGCCTCTCCATGAATGGAGAAAGCAGCTGTGGAAGCCTCGCTGCGGCCAACAACGCGTCGGGAAGTGAGGTCGCGGCACCCGGCGCAGCGGCTGTCGAAGAGAACGAAGCCGCCAAGATTCCTCTCGCCCCCGAAGCGATGCCCCAACAAGGCGAGCCGGATCAAGCCTCGCCCTGAAAGCCCCCTGCGTTGATCGTGTGTCCGTGACTTGCTAGCGTCGCGCCCGTATGGCGCAGATCCAAATACTCGACGGCGCGCTTGCCGACCAAATCGCGGCAGGAGAAGTAGTCGAGCGCCCAGCGAGTGTCATCAAGGAGCTGCTCGAGAACGCCCTCGATGCGGGCGCGCAAAATATCACGGTGGAGATTCGCGAAGGCGGCAGCGAGTTGATGCGCGTCACCGACGACGGCGGCGGCATGGATCGCACGGACGCCGGACGCTGCATCTTGCGCCACGCCACAAGTAAGATCCGGTCACAGGCCGACCTCGAAGCCATTCGAACCCTCGGATTTCGCGGAGAGGCTCTGCCGTCTATCGCATCGGTCTCGAGGCTGCGGCTGCTTACGCGCATGCAGGACAGTATCGAAGGCACAGAGGTCGTGCTCGAGGGCGGCGGCGAGATGCGCACGAGCCCCGCTGGCTGCGCTGTAGGCACCACCGTCGAGGTGCGCGACCTGTTCTTCAATGTTCCTGCGCGCAAAAAATTCCTCAAGGCGGCTGCTGCGGAGAGCGCGCAAATCGGCGAAGTATGCTTGCGCGCTGCGCTGATCTACCCTGCCTTGCGCCTCACCTTGATTCGCGACGGAAAGCGCGTGAAGGAGTACCTGCCTGCTTTGGATTGGGCGGCGCGCGCCGGATTACTGCTTCCTGGAAAACAAGTGCGCATCGAAGGCGAAAGGCGCGGTGTGCGGGTGCGAGCTCTGCTGGGCGCACCCGAAGAAGCCCGCTCCGGAGCGACCGCGCTGCACATCTTCGTCAATGGCCGACCCGTCCGCGAGCGCCAACTCGCCCGCAGTGTCTCGTTTGCGTACGGCAGCGTCATGCCACCGGGGCGCTACCCGATAGGCGTCGTACACTTGGAGGTCGACCCGACTGAGGTCGACGTAAACGTCCATCCGCAAAAGGCTGAGGTTCGCTTCCAGCGCGGACGCGAAGTGATGGACGCTCTCACCCATGTGCTCGCACAAGGTCTTGGCACGTCCGCCTGGAAGGGGCCTGCTGCTCGCGGTCCAAGCTTTTGGGCCAACCGGCTGCCCCTCGGCCCAGCCTCCGCAGATGCGAATCTGGGACTGCGTGACGGCCCCCCTGAAGCTCCTCCAGACGCGGATCCCTGGGGCCTGCTACCCGCAGCGCCGATCACGCCTGCCCAGGCCCAGCTTTCCGAGCCTCGGCACACGGACCAGGCGCCGCGGCCCTACAGCTTGAACGTGCCCGGCCAAGCCATCGCGCGCGACGTTGCGCTTCCCCTGCAGGCGCAAGGCCTGTCTTTGGGCCGTTCGCCGCTGCGCGCGCTTGCGCAGTCGAAGCGACTGTACATCCTGGCAGAGAGCGAGCGCGGATTGTGCGTCATCGATCAGCACGCAGCCGACGAACGCATCCATTACGACCGTCTGCGCAAGCAACATGCAGCAGGCGAAGTGAACCAACAGCGCCTACTTCTGCCAGAACGAGTCGAGCTCAGCGAGCGCGAAGCGACCCTGATTGAAAGCCAGGCCGAAGCCATCGCCCGCGCAGGCTTCGACGTCAGCTTGCTTGGGTCCACCACAGCGGTGATTCAGAGCGTACCTGCCTTGCTGCGTCGTGCTGCCCCCGAGCGCTTACTGCGCGACCTACTCGACGAACTGGGTCGCAGCGGCGAACGCAACTTTGGCGACGCCATCGACATGGCCCTCGCCACCATGGCCTGCCACGGCGCCATACGCGCGGGCGACCCGCTCTCGTTGCCCGAATGCCAGGCGCTACTCGAGGCGCTCACACACATCGCGGACTTCGGAGGCCATTGTCCCCATGGCCGCCCGATTGTGTTCGAGATTCCATTCGACGAGCTCGCACGTAAGGTGGGTCGATGAGCGTGAGCCAAGCCGCTCTGCTCGTGATCACGGGCCCCACAGCCAGCGGCAAAACCGCACTCGCCCTCGACCTGGCACGCAGCTTCGAAGGGGAGCTAGTCGGCGCCGATAGCGTCCAAGTCTACGAAGGCTTCGACATCGGTTCATCTAAACCCTCACTCGAAGAACTCGGCGGCATTCGCCACCACTTGCTCGATGTGCGCCCCGCCGATGCCCCTTTCGATGCCTCGGACTTTGCGAGCCTCGCTGATGACGCCATCGCCTCGGTACGCTCGCGCGGGCACCTGCCTATCGTGGTGGGCGGTTCCGGACTTTGGCTGCGCGCCCTACTGCGCGGTCTCGTCCAGCTACCGAAGGTGGATGTCGAACTACGCGCTCGCCTCGATGGCGAAGCTTTAGCGCTCGGTGTGCCTGCGCTGCATACCCGACTGCAAGCAGTGGACCCTATCGCTGCGGCCGATATCCACCCAAACGATCAGATGCGCATCGTGCGCGCCCTCGAGGTGTTCGAGCAGACCGGAAGCCCACTCGGGACACTGCGCAAAGCCCATGCACTCGGCGCTCCCCGTTATCGTGCGCTGCGCATCGTGCTCGAGCTTGCGCCCGAGGAACTGACTCAGCGCATCGCTCTACGCACCGACCAGATGCTCGCGCGCGGCCTCGTGCAAGAGGTCGAAGGCCTGCTCGCCCGCTACGGTCGCGACGTACGACCTCTTGCCGCCGTGGGCTACCGTGAAGTCGTCGAGCACCTGTGCGACGGCGTTTCCCTCGAAGAAACCGTGCGAAAAATCAATCAATCCACGCGCATTTACGCACGCCGCCAGCGCACTTGGTTGAACAACGAGCCAGGGGACCTGTGGCAAACCACGCGCGACGAAGTGATGTCGCTCGCGGGTCTCGAGCGCCTGCGCACCTTCCTAGCGGGCCCAAGTGCGTGAATCGACGCGCAGCTTAGGAACGCCCCGCGCACGTTTAGCCATCAAGCTGCTCGTGACGGCGGCGGCGTTCGGGCTGCTGTTTCACAACATTGACCTCCAAGCCTTCTTACCCGCGCTGCGCCAAATTACCTTGGGCCCGCTTGCGGCGGCCGTCGGGCTGCAGTGGCTGAACTACGGGCTGGGCACGGTCCGCTGGCACCTCCTGCTCTCCGCTTACGGCGCCGACTCAGTTCCGCGGTTTTTCCCGCTGTTTCGCGTGTACATGGTCGGAGCTTTCTACAACACGTACCTGCCGGGAGCCGTCGCCGGCGATGTACTGCGCGGCGTGGTCTCGCGAGATGCCTTTTCCGAGCAAAGCACCACCCGTGCCGTATCCGTCGTTTTTCTCGACCGAATCCTCGGGCTTTGGGGGCTGCTTGTGCTTGCCACAGTCAGCATCTCCCTTTGGACCAACGCCGAGGGGTCGCGCTGGATTCGTCTGTTCGGCTATACCGCAGTCGTCGGTTTGCTGGTCGTCATCCTCGTCCTGAGTCGCAGCACCACACTCGCTCCGCGCCTACCGCCCTTCCTTCAAAGGTGGCTGCTTCGCCTGCCTAGGCTCATGCGTCCGCGCCTGTTTGCGTCGGTCCTCGGTCTGGCCGTGCTCAGCCATGTGCTGGCGAGTTTTTGTGGCCACATCCTTGTCCACGCAGCCTCACACCACATCACACTCCAAAGCTCCATGCTCGTGATGCCCCTGGCAGGCGCCGCTGCATACTTCCCTTTCACGATAGCTGGCGCGGGCGCACGGGATCTGGCGATGGTGGAGCTGTACAGTCTCCAAGATCACACGCGTGAGGCGCCCCTCGCGGGCTCCCTTGCGCTGCTCTTCGTCTCGTTTGTAAGCTCAGGCCTGGGCGGCTTCTTGCAGCTTTTCTGGCCCTTGAGCCTGACCAGGGGCCGCGCCGACGAAACCTCTCAGGCCGAGGAATAGGGAAGCACGATGCGCAATCGCAGCCACGGTAGCGGCCTGTTTCAACTCAAAGATCTAGCGGGAATCGGCCCAGACTGCGTGTTCGAGACGGGCGCGCTCATCTTCCACCCGGAGAACGTGTTTCTCGGCCGCAACGTCTACGTCGGCCACTACGCCATTCTCAAGGGGTACTACAAGAACAAGCTGGAGATCGGCGACGAGAGCTGGATAGGTCAGCAAGCCTTTCTGCATGCTGCAGGCGGTCTTTTCATCGGCAGCCAGGTCGGCATCGGCCCCGGCGTCAAGGTCCTTACCTCAGCGCACACCGAAGCCGGTCGCGAAACGCCCATCTTCAACGCGCCTGTCGCCTTCGCTCCCGTCGTCATCGAGGACGGCGCCGACATCGGGGCCAACGCCGTGATTCTCCCGGGCGTGACGATTGGCAAAGGCGCCCAGATCGGGGCGGGTGCGGTCGTGACACGCGATATCCCAGCCTACACCATCGCGACTGGGTCTCCGGCCCGCGTACAGAGGGCCAGACCATGACGAGCGCGTCCGTACCCAACTTGGGAATCGTCATCTTCGCCTACAACGAAGGCGAAAATGTGCGCCCCATTCTCGACGAGCTCACGGCTTGGCTCGACCGGCACGAACCAGACAGCGAAATCCTGTTCGTCGACGACGGCTCATCGGACGACACCCTGCAAGTTGCCCAAGACGTCCTGCGGGGGCGTCGCGCCACCTGCCTCCGGCACGAGCAGAACCGAGGTATCGGCGCCGCGCTGAAGACGGGCGTTCGGGCCAGCAGCGCCCCCTGGCTCACGTTCCTACCGGCTGACGGCCAAATCGAGCCCGAAGCCATCGGCGCCCTCCGCGCGACCGCTTCCGGCGTCGATGTCGTGTTTTCTGTGTACGAAGACCGGGACGATGGTCTCCACCGCAAGCTGCTCTCTTCCGGCATCCGTACCTTGATCACGCTGATCCACGGAGTCCGCATCCGAAGCGACGGCCCCTACCTCTTCCGGCGCGAGCTCTTCGACCCAGCACAGCTCAAACCTGACACCTTTTTCCTCAATTTTGAGTTCCCCATTCGCATTGCCGCGGCCGGAATTCCCTTTCGGACGGTCACCATCCGTTGCCGACCTCGCAACAGGGGCGTCTCCAAGTCCACTGGATTTAAGCGCATCGTTGGCGTGGCCCGGGACCTACTCGATCTTCGCGTGCGCAGAACACGCGGGATTTAGGCCGAGTTTCTCTGTTTCTAGTCGGTTGGTTGCGCGCGGACGGTTTTTGAGGTTCCCTCCGGGCATGGATCGCGAAGAAGCCATGAGCGACGAGGACCTGGACGAGCTCGAGGCGCTTTTGTCCGAGGTAGAACAATGCCTTTCCGAAGGCGATATCGAAGGAGCGCGCGCAGCGCTTGAGGCTGCCGAAGAGATGGCGGGGTCGGACGACCCTGACGTCGGTTACGGGCGCGCCTTAATCTTACTGGAGACGGGCGGCGTCAATGAAGCCGTCTCCGAGTTGAAGCGCGTCATTGAGATGGACCCGGAGTTCGCCGACGCCCATCACTTGCTCGGTCTAGCCTTCGAGGAACTCGGGGACGAACCTGGCATGATCCACCACTTCCTGAACACCCGAGTGCTCGACGCGAAGCTCGATAAGGACCGCGGTGTAGGCTCAGCCGAGGAAATCGCGCTCATCGAGCGTGTTGCGCGCGAAACCCTGGAGGCGCTGCCCGAGGAATTTGCTGCACGACTGAAGGACGTGCCGGTCATCCTCGAGCACCGACCGAGCCGCGGCCTGGTCGAGGACGGCTTCGATCCGCGTGCCTTCGGCTTGTTCGACGGCCCGGAGCACGGCCGCACCGATATCCCTGCCCCGACCCGTGTGGTTCTGTTTACCAGCAACTTGCTCACCAATTTCGCGGGCGAGGAGCTGGAAGAACAGGTGGAGATCACGGTGCTGCACGAGGTGGGACACTACTTCGGTCTCGACGAAGACGACATGGCACGGCTCGGCCTCGACTGAACGTCCGTAGCTCGGGGGCCGGCTCCAGAGGGCTGCCCCCTCACGGCGATTGCTTCAAAGCAGACTAAGAGCCGCGGCGGCGTCTATCGCGCAGCGTGGACCTTGGGATAGACAGCGCCCGGGAGACCGCCGACAGGTTGCCCCCGTAGCGCTGCACCGCTGTTTCTATGGCGTCCACGTCGATGTCGGAAGGCTGCGCCGCAGCTCCCGAAACGCGGTCCAGGGCGCGCTCGATGTCCTGTGCACTGAGTTCGGGTGCGGGACTCATGGCGGCCGCCGAACACACGACATTGCGCAACTCGCGCGCATTGCCGGGCCAGTTGTGGGCCAAAAGCCGCGCCTCCGCTTCCCGGCTGAGACGCCGCACCCCTAGCTCCCCCTCAGAGGCCCGCAGAAAGTGGCCGGCGAGCGGCAGGATGTCGTCTCGGCGCTCGCGAAGCGGCGTGAGCTTGAGGACAAGGCGCGCCAAGCGATAGAAGAGGTCCTGCCGGAACGTACCGGACTGTACCATCTGACCGAGGTCACGGTGCGTCGCGCACACCAGGCGAACGTTCACCGCGACGGCCTGCTCCGAGCCGACACGGCGAATCTGCCAAGTCTCGAGCACCCGAAGCAGACGCGTCTGCATGTCGAGAGGCAGCTCTCCGATTTCATCCAAGAGCAGCGTTCCGCCATCAGCCTGCTCGAAAGCTCCGCGACGTGCCGCAACGGCCCCTGTGAAAGCCCCTTTTTCGTGGCCAAACAGCTCGCTTTCAATGAGTTCGCGCGGCAAGCCCCCGGCGTTGAGGGCCACAAACGGTCCAGGACGCGAGCTTTCCCGATGCAGCACGCCTGCGAGCTCTTCCTTGCCGGCTCCACTGGGACCAAGGATCAGGATGGGCCAGGGCAGACGCGCAAAGTGCTGCGCTTCGGCAACCGCTTCCTGCATGGCGCTCGAAACCGCGACCAACGAGTTCGCCCCCTGGTTTGCCCCCTCCCGCACCGAAGCCACGACACGCAGGTCGGTACGCCCGATGCGCAGCTGGCTACCCGCCGAGACCTGCGCGCGGGTGATGCGAACGCCCTGCAGGAAGGTGCCGTTGGTGCTCTCGAGATCGCGCACGATGAGCTTCTGCCCGTCGGGCTCGAGCCGGCAGTGGTGTGCGCTGACCGCCGGGTCGAGCAGCACGAGATCGTTGGTCCGCGCCGAGCCGATGCGCACCGGTTTATCCGTGACCACGACACGCCGCGCATCCGCCCCGCGCCCGACCAACACCATGAAGCTGCACACGGGCTCGCCTTCGCCGAGAGACAAGGTCGCGCGGTCAGCTTTCTCCTCTTCCCTGAGAGCCGAAGGACGCGCGCCTTTTTCGCCAACCCGCACCAGGTGATGGTGAGCGCCGATGGCAAAAGGCGCCTCCAAGGGCAGCACTCTCGGTTCGAGCTTCGTGCGCGTGAGGTCAAAGGCCCAGACCGTGCCGCCGCGGGCATGCACCAGCCAAGCTCTTCGCGGAAGCTCTGGGTCCTCGACCACAAGGTCGCAATGGCTCGAGCTCCCTATTTCCACAGCCTCCGCGGACAGCAACAGCTCGCGAAGCAAGACGTTTCCTCGAAACAAAAGCAGCTTGTTTGTCATCACGCCCACACCTATCGACCAGGTAGGGCGTAAGTTGCGGAACTCGTCGCTAGGACAGCTTCACGCCTGCGCCGGACAGCTCGTACAGGTAGCCGCCGCAGCAACTACCTTGATTTGGCTTTCCGTAGCTTTACTCGCGACCCAGCCCGGCTGCTGGGGCTCGCGGCTTCGGCGCGCTTCGGCGCGACTGCGCCCTGCTTTGATGGCCATCCAAAGTGCCATCAAGGGGAGACCGCCCGGGAGAATCATGGCGAGCACCCACAGGACCGTGGTGAAGATACGCTTGGCGTTGTCGTCTTGGCCCATCACAGATTCTTACAAAAGCAAGTTTTGAACCAACTCGTTAGCCGTACTCTGCGTCACACCTCGCCAGCCGACTTTGCGCGAATATGCGCGTAGGCGCGAGAGGGCCGAAACGCTACAGCAAAGTCTGGTTAAAACAGCCATGACATCTGTGTCTGTGCACGCACGGTTTATGTGCCATTCGGCAACACACTTGAAAGCGGAGATACGCCCAACTAAGTTCCGCGCGTGAATGCCCCTCTGAAGCGTACGCCGCTGTTCGAAACTCACCGCACTCTGTCCGGACGCATCGTGCCGTTCTCGGGTTGGGAGTTACCCGTGCAATACACAGGCGTGGTCGATGAGCACCGCGCCGTCCGCGAACGGGCCGGTTTATTCGATGTTTCCCACATGGGAGAGCTGTTCTTCCGCGGGCCCGAAGCCGAAGTCGTTATCGACGAGCTCGTCACCAACGATGTGCGGAGCCTCCCGATTGGGAGGGCGCTTTACACGTGTGCGTGCAACGCCGAGGGCACGCTGATGGACGACTTGATCGTATATCGGATCGCCCAGGACGAGCTACTTGTGGTCTGCAATGCAGGCAATCTCGAAAAAATGTCGGCGCACTTCTCGGCCCATGTCCAGGGCCGCTGTGCATTCGAGGACGCCAGCAGCGAGACAGTCCTGCTCGCGCTTCAGGGCCCCAAGACTGCCGAGATCTTGGCAGCAGCCGGGGGCAATCCGGAGCTGCTCGCCCTGCCCCGCTTTGGCGTAGCCCGCGGCGCCGTAGGCCCGCACTCGGTGCTGGTGGCGCGCACCGGCTACACGGGCGAAGACGGCTTCGAGCTGTTCGTCGCGAACGACGAAGGCAAGGCGCTGTGGAACCGTGTGATGGAGGCCGGCAGCAGCTTCGGCATCAGCCCCGTGGGACTCGGCGCGCGGGACACCTTACGGCTCGAAGCGGCCCTCCGCCTCTACGGCAATGACATCGACGAAACCACCGATCCCTGGGAAGCCGGGCTTGGTTGGACCGTGAAGCTCAACACGGGCGACTTTTTGGGTAAAACCGCCCTCGAACAGCGCAAACAGCGTGGGCTAACGCGCAAACTTGTCGGCATCGAAATGGTTGGACGCGGCATCGCACGCCACGGCTACACGGTGGTCGATCCCGCAGCCACTGGCAACGTCATCGGCCAGGTGACGAGCGGCTCGCCCGGCCCTTCGCTCGGGCGCAACGTCGGCCTGGCCTACGTGCCCGTCGAGTTCGCCGCCGTCGGCACGGCCCTCGCCATCGACATCCGCGGCAAGGCCATTGAGGCCAAGGTCGTAGCCCTGCCCTTTTACAAGCGCGCCTAACCTTCCCAACAGTGTTGGCAGGCCAACAGCGTTGCGAGCCTGCTAGAAAGAACCCACCATGAGTGAGATTCCGAACGACCTCCGCTACACCAAAGACCACGAGTGGACGCGCAAGCGCGGCGACCTGATTGAAATCGGCATCACCGCCTACGCGGTCGAGCAGCTCGGCGACGTCACCTTGGTGGATCTGCCCGCTGCCGGAACCGCGCTCGTCGCCCACAAGCGCTTTGGCGACATCGAGTCCGTCAAGACCGTGAGCGAGCTCTTTGCCCCGCTTGCTGGCAACGTGGTCGAGCTCAACCCCGCGCTCCAAGATCAGCCCGAGCTCGTGAACGAATCTCCGTACGAGAACGGCTGGATGCTCCGCGTCAAGGCGACCCATGACGCCGATCTGGATGCACTGATGGACGCCGCTGCCTACGCGGAGTACCTCGGGTCCCTCGACCACTGATCTCCCGAACCGTCCCTGCTCAATACGCCTCTCACCACGCCTTCAGGACCCCATGCGTTACCTGCCGCACACCGAACAAGAAATCCGCGGAATGCTGGAGCGCATCGGCATCCAGAACGTCGACGCGCTCTTTGACTCGATTCCCGAAGGCTACCGCCTCGATCGCCCTCTGGCGCTTGAACCAGCCCTCGATGAAGCGCAGCTCATGGCGCACATGGAGAGTCTGGCATCCAAGAACGACGCAGCGCTCAAGCTCTCGTTCTTGGGAGCAGGCATGTACGACCACCACATTCCGCCGGCGGTCGACCAGCTCCTCTTGCGCAGCGAGTTTTACACCGCGTACACGCCCTACCAGCCCGAGTACTCGCAGGGCACGCTCCAAGCCATCTTCGAGTTCCAGACCCTGGTCTGTCAGCTGTTTGGACTCGAGGTCGCCAACGCGTCCATGTACGACGGCGCGAGCGCGGCCGCCGAAGCAGTCTTGATGGCCCGACGCGGCTCGCACAAGCGCCGGGTGCTGGTCTCCGAGGGCCTCCATCCCGAGTACATCGAAACGATTCGCACCTACCTCGCAGGCATGGGCGAAGCGGACGCCATCGTGAGCTTGCCCCTCGATGCGCAGGGCCAGACGAGCGTCGAGGCGCTGTCCGAAGCCCTCAATGACGACACAGCGTGTCTTATCGTAGGCTACCCGAACTTCTTCGGCGTGGTGGAAGACTTGGCCGAGCTGCGCGCCAAGACCCTGAGCCAGGGCACTCAGCTCATCACCGCCACCAGCGAGGCGTACGCCTTGAGCGTGCTCAAAGCCCCTGGCGATTTCGGCGTCGACATCGCCGTCGGCGAGGGACAGGCCCTAGCCGTGCCGCCCCAGCTCGGCGGACCGGGCGTCGGACTCTTCGCTTGCCGTTCCAGCGCCGTAAACAAAATGCCAGGCCGTCTGTGCGGCGAAACCGTCGACCAAAAGGGGCTGCGCGGCTACGTCCTGACCCTGAGCACCCGCGAGCAGCACATTCGCCGCGAGCGAGCCACGAGCAACATCTGTACGAACCACGGTCTTATCGCGCTGGCCTTCGCCATCCGCGTCAGCATGCTCGGTCGGACCGGATTCCGTGAAGCCGGTGAGCTGTGTCTGCGCAAAGCCGAGTACCTGAAGAGCGAGATCCGCAAGATCCCCGGCTTCTCGCTGCCCTTCGCAGGCGCAACCTTCAACGAGTTCGTGGTGAGCTGGGAAAAGGGCCGGGCCGAAGACCTGCTCCACAAGCTCGAAGCGCAAGGCATTCTCGGCGGCGTCGCGCTGAGTAAGTTCGACAAGGCCAAGCCCCAGCAGTTCCTGGTCGCGGTCACCGAGCGGCATTCGCGCGAACAGCTCGACCGCCTACTCTCGGCGCTGCGGGCTGCCTGACAGGCCTCTCGGCCCACGGCTTCTAGGCCGGCCGGGCTTCTGCCTGAGAGCCCTTGGGCCTACCGTAGTGCGGACGGAGGCCCATGTGAGTCTCTGTCATACCCATCTTTGGCGAAAACTTAGCCCCGCTGCTACTCTCGACCTCGTATGTTCTTCCATCGGAACGACGGTCCAGGTGGTCGCGAAAAGCGCGTGCTTCCGCTCCTTCCCCTACGCGACATCATCGTGTTTCCCCACATGGTGGTTCCGCTATTCGTAGGTCGTGAAAAATCCATCAACGCGCTCGAAGAGGCGATGAATGGGGACAAAGAGGTCTTACTTGCGGCTCAACGCAAGGCCAAGACCAACGACCCTGCGCCCCAAGACATCTTCGAGATGGGCACCGTTGGGACCATCATCCAGCTTTTGCGCCTGCCCGATGGCACCGTAAAAGTGCTGGTCGAGGGTAAGCACCGCGCACGCATCGATCGCTTCGTACCGAACGAAGAGTTCTTTTTGTGCGAAATCGACGCGGTCGATGAGGTGTCCCAGTCGTCCATCGAAGTCGAAGCCTTGATGCGCTCGGTGCAGGGAACCTTCGAGAGCTACGTAAAGCTCAACAAGCGCATCCCACCCGAGATGCTGATGACGGTGCAGACCATCGACGACGCCGCGCGCCTCGCCGACA
>CAZEWA010000132.1:0-8061 GCA_964515685.1 uncultured Polyangiales bacterium
CGAAGATCAGGCGATGTCCGTCGAAGGGCATGCTTTTCGCCATTTGGTTCATGCGTTCGTCGGTCATCATCTTCTTTTCCGCTTCGTCGTACGCGGCGCGGTTTGGGTATTCGAGCCAGCTAAACACTATCGATTCGTCCGGCTTGGCTTGCACTGCGCGTCTGAAGTCGGTGACCTTCCCATCCGGAATGTGATCGCCCCAGGCCTCCACCATGCGCGTTGCGCCAAGCTCTTTGAAGAGTGGTGCAACTTCGTGAACGTGCTTGCGGTAAGCTTCGCGGTTTTGGTTGGGAACTGCGGCAATGAAGCCTTCGATGTAAGGCATGTTGTTCTCCTTGCTGCTTGAGCGCCGTCGCGGCAGGGGGCGCATCGTCGTCGTCGTGTCTCGCTCCTCACCGCGACCAACGGGTTCGCGTGCAGAAAAGCTGCACGCCTCATGCCAGGCACACACAGAGATGAGATGCTCGCTATGGCTCTGCCGGTTGCTTGAACGGTTTGCCTCCGGGCAAGAAACCACGGAAAAGGCTAGGCTCTGCGCTCGCGGAGGTTTAGGCGTGATCGACAGAAACTACGTGGTGACCATGGCCGCCTACAACCGGTGGCAGAACGACAACCTGTACGACACGGCGGAAGCTCTGTCCGACGTTGAGCGCAAGTGTGACCGCGGCGCTTTTTTCGGTTCGATCCACGGCACGCTCAGTCACATTGTGTGGGCGGACGAGGTCTGGCTGGGCCGGTTTGCTGAGCGCCCTCACCCGGCGACGCCGATAGGCAAATCTTGCGACCGCTACCCGGACTGGAAAGAACTGCGCGCAGCGCGCATCGAACTCGATTCGGACGTCGTGGCCTGGGCAGAGCGGCTCGATCCTGCATGGCTCGCGCAATCGCCGCTCAGACCTGCGAACGCGCGCAGTACAACGGTGCCACGCACCTATGCTTTCCTGGTGGTCCACATGTTCAATCACCAAACGCACCACCGCAGACAAGTGCACGCGATGTTGACGGCGGCGGGTGCGCGTCCGAGCGACACCGATTTGTTGAAGCTGGGCCTGTAACAATGCTTTCGTACGCGTCGCCCGCAGCCAATCCACGAGCGTGCGGAATTGGACGCCCAAGCGTGCGCCTGGCGAAGCATTAAACATGGCACTCATCTGATCCGGGAATTGCGCGGTGCTGTCCGTACTGGATCAGCCACCCGCGGCTTGCATCACCAGAGACTGATGCGCGGCCACGCCAGCCAGACAGCCTGAGGCCATGGCTAACACGGCATTCGGCATCGGTGTGGTAGCGTCGCCCGCGGCGTAGACGCCGGGCACAGTCGTCGCCTTCAACTCGTCTACATGCAGGTACGGACCCGTGGGCCCCTGCTCGAAGCTGCAGCCGAGCTGTTCGGCCAGCGGACTTACCATGTGAGTCTTACTGGCCGTGAACAGAGCAGACAGCGGAAGCGTACGGCCATCGCTGAGGCGGACTGCCGATAGCTCGGGCGCCGTGCCCAGGAGTTCCACGACGGGCGAGTGCTCGATGCGGACCCCGCGCGCGAGCAGGCGCTGCGTCTGCTCGGGGTCGGGGGTAAACAGGCCCTGCGTGAAGTAGGTGGTGGGGCCCCAGTCCGGAATCAACAACGCCTTATGGATGGACATCGCGTGGACGCCCAAGACGCCGAGCTGTTGGTCGCGCACCTCGTAACCATGACAGTAAGGGCAGTGCAGCACCGAGGTGCCCCAGCGCTCTTGTAAGCCAGCCACGGCGGGCAGCTCGTCCCGCACGCCGGTCGCCAAAATCAGCCGTGCAGCCCGCTCCTCGCGCCCGTTGGCAAGCGCGACGACGAAACCCGGATTTTGCTTGCGCGCGGCGATCGCCGCGCCCTGCATCAGCGAGACAGTCGGATACGACAGCAGCTGCGTCAGCGCCTCGGCCATGATGGCGTCGGGAGCCTTTCCATCGTGTCCCAAGATGCCATGTGCCTCTTTGGCGAAACGATTACGCGGCAGTCCCGCGTCGATGAGCAGGATGCGGCGCCGCGCACGAGCTAGCTGCAAGGCCGCGGAGACACCAGCAAAGCTTGCGCCGACGATGATCACGTCATGGGACATGAAACCGAACTCCTTGAAAGGGTGACCGAGTACGCGCCACCGGCTGTCCGTCTACTCATAGAACACCGAAATCCCAAACGCCAAGATAATTGTAACTTACCTAGTTACGTATTTGGTGCCGTGCTAAAGTTAAGGCCGATGGGGCGCTGAAAGAAATCGAGGATTCTATGAGAAGCGACAGCCGACTTTCGCGCATGTTGCACGTGTTGATCCACATGGATCGCCACGACGAGCCAACCACGTCCGAGTCCATCGCCAAAATGCTAGGCACCAATCCGGTCGTGGTGAGGCGGACCATGTCGGGCTTGCGCCAGCACGGCTATGTGCAAGCGCTGAAGGGCCCCGGCGGCGGCCTGCGCCTGGCTCGCAAGCTTAGCGAAATCACCTTGCTCGACATTTATCGCGCGCTTGGTAAGCCCCCTGTGTTCGCGATGGGCCCGGCAGTTACCGATCCGAAGTGCCTGGTGGAGCAGGCCGTCAACGCGGTGCTCGAAGGCGCCCTGCACGACGCAGAGCAGCTGCTCTTGGAGCGGCTAGGCGGTGTGACCCTGGCAACGCTGGCCGAGAATTTCGAGCGGCGCTCGCGGAGGTGCGCCCTCCACTCTAGGACATCGTGCGGAGTTACCGAGCGAGCTTAGCGACCGTATCCCAGGTGCGGGTCGTGATGTCCTTGCCGTACGTTTTCTCTAGCAACGTCATGAAGGTGGGGCCGTCAGGTCCCGGGACGTACGAGCTCAGTACGTCTCGCTCCCGCTCGCACAGAATCAAAGCGCCGCGATACTCAATCGGGAGCTGAGAACGCTTTGAAAGCGGCTTAGGCAGGAACGTCACTACACGTTTCGAGCCTGCTGGCAAGGAGTGCGCTGCATACGGATCGGAAGCGAGAAGCTCGCGGAGCTCGTCGACGCGCCGCACGAAGGTTTTGAATACCCGGCCCAGGTGCTTCGACATCGCCGCTTCACATTCCTGCTCCATCTCGAGGTCGGACGCATCGCGCGCCGAAAAGACTACGTTTCCGCTCGAGATTACGGTCTTCACGTCCACAAAACCGTACTTTTCGAAGGCAGCCTTGAGCTCGGGCATCTTGCAATTCATGGGAGAGACACCGCGGAGCATCGCAACGTAACGGGTAAGCGCATCGGATGGTGGGGGCTTCTTCTTCATGGTCGCTTCCTCAGGCCGGCAGTTTCGCACTGCTGAAACGCCCCTGCAAACACGCGCTACATTGAGCTGTGAGGCAAACTATGCTGAGAGCTTAAGATCGGAGGTCGCGGTGGCTTGGTCATTCGACAGCGTGTGGCTTACGCGACTCATGTTTCAGCGCGGGCTTGCGGCGATCTATTTGGTTGCTTTCGTGTCGGCACTGAACCAGTTTCCCGCGCTGCTGGGTGAGCGAGGCCTGTTGCCAGCGCCAGCGTTCCTTGCGCGTGTGACGTTTCGCGACGCGCCTAGCCTCTTTCATTGGCGCTACTCGGACGGCTTGTTTCGCACAGTGGCCTGGAGCGGCATCGTGCTTTCGGCGGTCGCGGTGCTGGGGCTCTCGGAAGCGTCGGGGCCATGGCTGTCGTTTGCGGTGTGGATCACGCTGTGGATGCTGTATTTGTCGATCGTCAACGTCGGGCAGACATTCTACGGCTTCGGTTGGGAATCGATGCTGCTCGAAGCGGGATTCTTCGCGAGCTTCCTCGGGCCTACCGAACTCGCGCCCTCCCTGATTCCGGTGTTTGCGCTGCGTTTCATGTTGTTTCGAACCGAGCTGGGTGCGGGCCTAATCAAGCTGCGCCATGACTCGTGCTGGCGCGACCTTACTTGTCTCTACTATCACCACGAGACGCAGCCATTGCCGAATCCTATGAGCCACGCTTTCCATCACTTGCCCAAGGTGGTGCACCGCGGAGGTGTGGTCTTCAGCCATTTCGTGCAAGTGGTGGCGCCGTTCGGGTTGTTCTTGCCGCAGCCCGTTGCGGCCGTGGCGGGTGCGCTGATCATCTTCCACCAGCTCTTGCTGATCGTAAGTGGCAATTACGCATGGCTCAACTGGCTTACGGTTGTGCTCGGCCTTTCGGCTTTCAGCGATCCCGTCTTGGGTGCGCTATTTCGTTTCGAGGTGCCAGAGCTCGCGTCGCGCACCCTACTACACGAAGTGGTCCTGTACGCGCTGCTGGCCATCACGTTTGTGCTTAGCGTGCGTCCGACGCGCAACTTCTTTTCCAAGCATCAGCGCATGAACTGTAGCTACAATTCGCTGCACCTCGTGAATGCTTACGGCGCGTTCGGCTCGGTGACGCGCGAACGCTTGGAGGTGGTGTTGGAGGGCGCTGCAGACGAAGAGGGCACGGATTGGAGAGAGTATGGTTTCAAAGCTAAACCTGGCCCATTGAAACGCAGGTCGCCTCAGGTTGCACCGTACCACTTACGGCTCCACTGGCTGATGTGGTTTCTGCCGCTGGGCTCGGGCAGTGATCGCTGGTTCTTGCGGATGATCGAGAAGCTTCTGGAGGGAGACAAGCAGATCACCAAACTACTGCGCGATAATCCGTTTCCCGATACGCCGCCGCGCTGGATTCGCGCCCGACTTTACCGCTACACGTACACGACGCGGGCAGAACGCGCTGAAACAGGGGCCGTTTGGCAGCGCGAGCTGCTGGGGGATTTCCTTTCGCCTGTGCGAGCACGCGCTTCGCGCTAAGCCTACGCGTTCTCGCCCGTGGTATTGGCTCCCTCATCCGGGCGGTCGCACTCAAGGCGAGGAGGTATGGGCAGTTTGCCCGGGCTGCGAGTTTTGCGACCGGGCCGCGCGTCTACACGTGGCGGTCACGCAGGCCTCAAAAAGAAAGACCTCCCAGTCAGGCAGATGCCCGCTGGGAGGTCTGTTTACTCACGCGTGTGGAGTTCAGCAGGCTTCGTGGCCGCATGATCCAACGGCACAGGAGACCTCGTTGAGTGCGTTGAGCAGATAGCTGGCTACGTTGCCAACCTGCACGCCGACATTGATGTCGCTGAGCAACTTGATGGCGTTGCCGTTGACCGAGCCGTTGGCGAGGTCGAGAAGTCCGCCGGCAACCACTTCGAGAGCCTGCTCATCCACGGACACGAAAAGATCTGCCTTGGTCATGATTCATTCCCCTGTTTGTTTCGGTGTGCAGCGGACACTCGCCACTCCCCGGCGTCCGCTGCATGCAAACCCTTAGTGCACACGGTGTGCCGAGGTCGCGAAGGCGCGGACGCTAGGTGTCGTGTGGGAAAGCGTCGCCGTTCACTGCGCTGCGGAAGTGCCGCAGTGTTTCGCTGTCATCTCGCGGCTTGCGCGAAGGGTAAGGTCGCAAGCTGGGGACAAGGGGGCCATCGCATTGTGTGAGCTCGCTCGCCGACTTGGGGCTCCAACGAAGCTGTGTAGGCGAGGCCATGCCAGTGGCCATGGCTGCAGCTCGCGTGGCCGGTGATTCCCTGGTGTGCCGCGCTATAGGCCAAGGCTGTTCTACAGCCCGAGACTCAGGCCTTGGTCCTCCAGTCGCTCACGTGCTTCGGTCGCTTGTCGCAGGTAAGTAAGTTGTCGGAGTGTGAGAGCGGCAGTAAGCGTCGACACGGGTGGAAGCATCATTCCGAAGAGAGTCACTAAGCCCCCGCGCACGCCAAATACCAGCCACACGGTGGAAGCTAGGGAGACCACGACACACAGCACGAAACCAGTGGCGCCTTGTGTGAAGCGCAGCTTGTACACCCCGAGGGCCGACCAACCGAGACCTGCGGCGAATGCGAACAACACGAAGGGCGCAGCGTTGAGATAGCGCACGTAAAACGTGAAATCCAACAACTGCAAACCGGATAAACCGGCGAGCCCAGCTGACCAACCGAGCATCGAAGCAGCCACGATGACCTTGCGTGGTGCTGTGTGAGCGCGCTCGAACTCGCCGAACTCGGGATCGAGTTCTCCTCGAATAGGCTCGCTCGCTGGCGGTAGCCGTGCCCCGACTCCACGACGCAGCAGCCACACACCAGGAGCGGCCACAACGGCCAGCACCACGAAGCCTACACTCTGCGATGGATTGCGTAGTGTGTTCACCACCTCGGCGCCGAAGACGCTCGCCAGCAGGGCCAGGTAGACCAGTGCCACACACGCGGATAGCTTCCAGGGGCGCTCGGCCAAAGTCGGTACGAAAGGCACGGCTCCCAGTGCTCCCAGGACCATTGCGATCCAGCAGAATATCAGGGCCTGTTCCGGCCCATCCTGTCCTCCGAGGAGGATTAGCCCAAAGAAGGCGAGCAGCGTAGCCAACGCCAGGGAGCAAACTCCAAATATACGCGCGAGCCAGTTCATTCGGAACCGTCCAGGGTCGGGGTGAAGGAGCGTAAATACACGGCCAGCCTACGGATGGTTAAAAGGGCCGCTGCAGTCTGCGTCTATGATAGCTGTTCATTGTGAGCGTGCGCAGAGATGTCGAATGGATTTTAGGTCGATTGGGGGCGGCCGAAGCGGAGTTCCCAGCCGTGCGTCGGCAGAGCCTCGCAGGCGTAGACCCGCTTCGCCGAGTCCGTGTGCAACGAAGGTTGCAGCGAGCTGTCACCGATGCCGCCCTGAGCACGCTACACGCCAACGAGGATGGACATGTGTACCGGCGAGCCTTTCTAGCATCGAGGAGCAGACACACGGCGTCTGACGGACTTGATACTGTGCATGCGGCTTTCGTCGCCGAACTTGCAAGAATACCCACGCGTGCCCCCTCGCGCTTTGCGGCTAGCGGCAAGCTTGCGGGTCTTGGCACACTCGTCTGTTTCGCGTGGCTGTTCGTAGTTTTTGCCCCCGAGCATTGGCTCGATCCTACCAAGCTTCCGATCGCACGCGGCGCCTTCGCAACAGGTGGCCGCCCCGATCCCGGAACGAGCGATGTCCAGCAACTGTTCGGCTCTGCTCTGCCCGAATTCGTTGTGGCGCTCGACATGTTCGCCAGTGCGCCGCCAACAGATAGAGGGACCGCAGGCAAACATCTTGATGACGTGATATCGAGGCTAGAAGCTGAGGCCTCGAAGGCGCTGGGCAGTGATGCCATGTCGTTTCTGCGCGTAATGGTCCATGAGTCACGGGCTCTGGTAGAAGCTGCGGACGCGTCTGGCTTGGATGCATTCATGCGCTCGACAGACTTGTTCAATGCTGCACTCGAGCGTGAGGCGCTTGGATACTACCTCGATGCCGAGGTGGTCCCGCGAGGTGGAGGCGCGCGCGTGTACCTGGCTTCCTTCGCCGTGGAACGGGTGCGTTGGTTTAAAGCCGGCACGATGCGCGTGCGCGTTCTGCACCTAGCGCGCCGAGATAGCCTCAATTTCGTGCACAATTTGCTCGGTTTTACGCGACCGCAGATACGGGACGCACTCGTGCTGCTCGAGCGTGTGGACGCGTGGCTCATCGACACGCTACTCCCGGCATTGGCTCCAGACGGACGCTACGAGCTTGCGCGCCCGCATCCACGTGTGCAGCGACTAGAGAACCTCGATAGCTTGAGCTTGCGCCTCGGTCGGGAAGTGCGGCGACAGATTGCAAGCAAGGTCAAGGACTGCGCGGCGCTCGAGGACACCGGCGCTCTCTTTATGCGTAGAAAACAAGCCTTTCAGGGTATGAGCGAGCGCGCGGTGCGGGCCGGGATGCAGATGATCGTTCCAAGTACCTACGACTTCGAGGTCGCACGCTTCAAGAGCGTGTCGCAGATCGCCTTTGCTGAGTATCGGGAACTCGGCCATGTGCGAGCTTTCCTGGACGACGAGCAGCATCGCGCCTGCTTTCGTGCGCTATCGGCGACCCTAGTCGAATCGATCGATCGACATGAGATTCAACACCGCCTGGACTACGTGTCGGGCGCGCTAGAGCGTTTGCCCTTAGAGCTTGCGCGTCGCGTCGGCTCGCTCGAGAAGTTGGGCGGTCGAAACGTCCTGGCAAAACGTGCGCTGGCTGAGACCAGCGCCTACCTGAGCG
>CAZEWA010000132.1:8161-15187 GCA_964515685.1 uncultured Polyangiales bacterium
GCCCGCAGAAGCCGGCAATTGCGGCCATGCCAGTCGCCATGGCTTCGGCTCATGTGGCCGGTGAGCGCTTCCCTGGGGAGCTTATCTGCGGGGACGTAGCGGCCGACGGTGATGAGTCCGGCGATTACACTTTTATCTTCCGTCACCTGGTTGCGTCCCCTTACCCTGTTTGAGTCGAGAGCACGAAGGAAGGGTGCTAGGTTGTTGGCGCGCTGGCCTCCCGCAGCAAGCCCCGACTTAGTGAAATGGGGGCCTGATGTTGAGAAGTCCGAAGGGGGTCGCGTGGGTATCTGTACTCACGGTCCTCGGGTGTAGTGATGCAGAAGTTAAAGGTGTCACCTGTGGCGCCGGCACAATGGAAGTCGATGGCGCATGCGTCGGAGCCGACAATTCGAGCCCTCCGGACGACGACAAGGACGACGATCCACCGCTTCCGCCCGACGAAGACTCTTTGACTTGCGGCGCCGGCACGGTCGAGGTGGAAGGCGAGTGCGTACCTGCCCCTTCTGGTACACTGCTGCTGAGCGGCTTCTCGGTCACGCAAGTTCGCCTAAAAATCCGCGGTCGAACTCTGACTGGAGCGAGCAACGACCCCACGCTCAGGGTCAATCATCCGGTCGATGTCACGGTAGCAGTCAGCTACAACGGCGATCCTGCAACCATCCCACTCGTGCTGGCACTCGGCGAGGCTGCGAGCGGCAGCGAACAGGGCGAGGGCTTCTGTCTGCTCGGCGGTGTCGCCATCGCGCATCCGGGGCAAGGCGAGGTTATTTCCGAGCAGCGCATCGTAATCCCGAAGGAGTGTCTGAAGGACAACTCAGAAGACGGAACCTCTGCCGACTCAACCCGACGTACTATGCACCCAGTGGTACTTGTCGATCCCGACGAACGACTAAATTCCGGAGACCAGCTACCCCGTACGATCGTCTTCTCGCCTAGCGCGCAGGAGTCCGCGAAGAACGCCTTAAGCGCGTATTCCGAAGCGCTCCTCGAGGGGAGTGCGCCCAAAAAGCCAGGGGCCAGCGACCTCTCGCTCTCACAGTGCCGCGGTGGCGCAGGCGGTGAGCCGGGCAGTTGCGCCGTTGCGCTCGCAGTCGAGAAGAGCGCTGGCGTCGACTTCGAGCTGACAGACGTCAAGCTCGAGAGCTCGGTGCTCGTCCTCAATCGCTGCTTTTCGGATCAAACCGCGCTCGATGCGTACGCCGCAGGCCAGGGACTTCCTACCACGTACGTCTGCAACCGTTCCATCGTGCGGGGGCTCGACCAAGACGGAAAACCGCTGCCCGAAGGCGATGTTCGAGACTACACGTACGGCGCGGCCGACCTCGCGCTCGACAGCACCGTCACGGCGTTCGGCATGGATCACTCTTCGGTTACCAGCGCCGACGAGCTATTGGGCATGGGCGAGAGCACCGCGGATGGCTTCAAGCTCAGTGTGCCACCCGAAGATATAGTGAATAACGCGCTCGGCTCGACCGGGGCCTATTCGCTGAGGTACTTCCTGCGTCCTGCGAGCGTTACGCTGCAAGCGTCTGACGACAGCTCGCTGGCAGCAGCCATCGATCGACAAGGTGGTTTCGACGGGCTTGTGACGGGGGGCAAGCTGCTTCCGATCTATCTCCACGCGGAAGGCGAGCAAGCCAAGGCCGACGGAGAGGGATTGGGCGGCCAAGATCAAAAGGTCTTCGAGGAGACCATTGCGATCCCACATGCCCCCTCGGAGTACAGCCACGGTTTGTACGTGGAGAACGACTGCGGTCGCTTTAACGATCCTACTAATCGTGCTGAAAGCTATCGCGCGGGTGCGCCCGCGTGCAAGCCCGCGTTGAACCCACGCGATACGCTGCTTCATGGCGACTACGCACAGGAGACCGACTTCTTCGTAGTCACCTGTCTGACCGACGGCGAAGACGGGGACCTACCGGACTCCGACGACATCGATAACAACTGCGTCGAGCGACCGGTTAGGTTGGCTCGCCTAGTACCTCGTGAGGCGCGCTGGCGCGAGCAGAACCCCGCCGCGGAAGAATCGGAGAATCCCTTCTCCGACGATCCCGAGGATCCCGCAGCGCCTGGCTTCACCAAGGATGAGATCTTCGGTTCTGCAGACGCTGCCGCCTGGTCGATGACGCACCACTGGATCGACACTTTCGGCAACTCGAGCATGTCGCTGGAAGCGGAAGCGTACACTGGAAGCACACTGAGCTTGGCGGACGGCGCGGAGACCAGCAACTGGGTCGGCGTTCGCATGTCTAGCAGCACTTTCAATGTGTCGCAGGCTCTGCTCAGGATCGCGGCTTATGGTGCGGCGCGTACCAAGGTGGTCGGCACCCACTACGGCTACCACCTCGACTTCTACGGGACGCGATATGTCGCGGAGTACAAGGAGATCAAGTTCAAAAACTCGTGGGATTGGAACATCACGAAGGAGTGGGGTAAGGCTACGAACGTCTTCGCCAGCGTCGCCTACATTGACGTGGGCTTGAAAGTGAATGGGCGAGTCGGTTTCCGATTGGATCTCGATATCGGAGCACACACGGTTGGCAGTTCGTGCAATACGTCCGATTGTACGGCGCTTGCTGCTGTGTATCCGGACTCCGCAAGCGTGGGTTTGACATCTGTCAAGCTCACGCCTTACGGTTTGGTCAAGGCTTCCTTGAACGCATCCGTTAGCGTCGGTGTGCTGCGCGCGGGGGCAGCTGGAAATCTCGACCTGTTCGACCTGAGCGTGCCCATCAAGACCTCGATCAGCTGGGGCTTTGCCGGAGACACGAACAATCCGCAGGCAGGTCGGCTGAAGCTCGGAGCCTGGGGCGACGTTGGGCTCCAGTCTACATTCCTCAAGGGACGGCTCTACCTGTTCGCCGATAACCAATCCATTAGCTGGTGTAGTTATTGGGGCATTCCATATCCCTGTGGGAGTGGCTGGTCGACGTTTTGGGACCAAACTATCGCGAGTTGGGGGGGCTGGACGTACAATCAGACGCTCTGGTCATCGCCTGTCTACGGTGCAGGCTCAACCTTTACCAACGGTGGCGTGACTGTGAACAAGCCTGACCCCAACGTCTGGTACCAGATCAAGCCTGTGCACTCTGGCAAGTGCCTCGATACGGTTTCACAGAACGTTTACCAGTGGGACTGCCACGGCGGACCGGAGCAGCGCTGGCGCCTTACTGAGGTGAGCCCAGGCGTGTACAGCATTACAAACAAGGGAAACAGCTGGGCGATGGATGTCCAGTACGCATCCACGACAAACCGAGCCCCCGTGTTTTCGTGGCAGTGGAACGGGGGCAACAACCAGCGCGTCCAACTTGAGCAGCGCGGTGATGCCTATGTGTTCAAGTTCGTGCATTCGAATCTGTGTGCGGACATCGATGGCATCTCGCAGAGCAGTGGAGTCGGTTTGATGCAGGGCACGTGCAACGGGGGCAACAACCAGCTCTTCCGTTTGGTGCCTTGATCGCAAGCGAGCTGTAGGATACCGGTCTCGCAGAGGGGCATGAGGGGACTGCCTCCTCTGCCGTTCTTGGGGCCATGGCTATACGGTTCGCGTAATCTCTCAGGCGGCGCCCCCCTCTTCGGGGGATGCGCGGCGACGGCCTGCCTCATTACACTGTTTCGCAATGAAACGTATTGCACGGGTCTCGGGTAGCGTGTGTCTGTTTGCCTTTCTTGTCGCCTGTGGTGGGGACGACACCGACCCAAAGAATGCGAAGGCCTCGAGTCTGTACGGGTATTGGATGCACGTGCCCGAAGACAAAGCCTTCATTACTGTGATGGCGTTTTTGCCAAGCGATCAGGCTCGAAGCGAGCTCGGTTACGACGCACCTGTGGACTCGTCTGTGAGCGCCGTTTGGAGCACCGCCTATTCGAACGTAGCTCCCTCGCTGGTGGCCTCGTATTCGGTGAAAGACGGTTTCCTCGAACAAACGGCCCTTGCAGATCCCGTGTACGGCGCAGGCACATCCTATCGCACCGAGCTGTTCGAGGTGGATCCCAAGAACTCCCTGTCCATCGCGAGCACGGCCGAACCCTCAGGTAAGCGAACCTACGAGTACACCGAGCGCTGTCCGCTCGAAAATAGCTCGGGCTTTGGACAGCTGCGCGCGGGCTTCTGCGAATCTTACTTCGAGACGGCATCTGCTCTAGCTTTCGATGCGCGCGGCCGCCTCCACTACACCATCGGCTATGGTGCGCCGGGCGATAACGCATTGTGCCCGACGCAGCCTACCTACGGCGTGCTCGGCAAGGGCTGTTCGCCCGCGCGCTACGGGACGCCAGACTTGCTCGCCTCCAGTCTCGATGTGTTCGACGGCGAGATTTTCCATGCCTACGAGGACAAAGACTGGAACATCACGCTGCGTAGACGGGCTGTAGATAGCGAGGACTGGCAGGTGCTAGAGCTTGGCATGGCGAGCCACGCGGCGCTCGGCATCTGGGTGTTTGCGGGGGAACGCGACGACGTCGTGGTGTCTTCCGGCTACAAGGAATCGCAGGTGCGCTGGAACTCGAACGACTTTGAGGCGCAGCCGGCGGTCGACGAGCAAGGCAACGCGATCGTAGGTAGGGTCATCGCGGCGTCGCGTGCGCCAAGCGATGGAACGCTCGGACTGCTCGTAGCCGATGACACGAGCTCCGGTTTTTACCTTGCGGAGGAAGGCAGCGCGTCTTTCAAAAAGATCGAGATGCCACACAATCCGACCGGAGGTTGGGGCGGCGGTCTCAATCTGCTCAGTAAGAGTCATGGCTACCTTGGCGTGGTCGAAGGCACCATAGGCTCAAACCCCGACGGTGTGGGCGGTCGCGTGCTCGGCGGTCACGGCTATTTCATGGAATTTCAAGGTGACGAATGGACGGAACATGGCCTGGGCCGTACCTCGATGGTTCTCTTGCCGCAGCGCACAGAAGAAAAGTTCTTCGTGCATACGAACGAGAAAGCGATGGAACCGGCGCTCTACTTTGGCCGCATCCAAGACGGCGAGGTAGTGACCTTGGCACCTTCCGAAGAAGAGGCTTCTCAGCGCGCAGGCGGAAGTCCCGAGCAGTTCCGGCATCCCACGTTCGCCGTGGGGCCTAACAATGAGCTGGCCTACACGTTCACGGGGCAGATCATCGAGGTGCACCGCGACGACCAGCGCTGGGCCACGCCGCTTGGAATTTTGAAGAAATAAGTGAACCATCAATTCACTTATTTGCGCATGAAGGCAAAGCGCTTTATGTCGCTCCACGAAAGCAAGACCTCCCAGTCAGGCTGATTGCCCGGCTGGGAGGTCGGTTCACACGGTTGTGTGAATCAGCAAGCCACGTGGCTGCAAGCCGCGTCGCCACAGCCGGAAACCTCGTTGAGGAGGTTCAGGATGTTGCTGGCGATGTCGCCCGTCTTGACGTTGAAGCTCAGGTCGCTGAGGACCTTGATGTTGTTGCCGTTGAGCGAACCGTTCAAGATGTCGAGAAGGCCGCCGGAAACGGTCTCAAGAGCCTGCTCATCCACGGACACGAAAAGATCTGCTTTGGTCATGTTCATTCCCCCTGGTTGTCTGTCACGCGCACCGAGAACCCCAAGTCCCCGCGTCCGCTGCATGCAAACCCTCAGTGCACACCTTGTGCCGAAGCGGCGCAGGCGCTGACACCCGGCATCGAGCGCGGTTTCAGGTGCGATCACGAACGAGGCCAACGAGGCGCCGTTTCCCTGGGATTCCAAGCCTTACCGCGCAGGGCTGGGCTCGACGTTGGGAGCGATTCGGTCCTGCAGCGTTGGTAAGCTTGCTCGCGGATCTGCGGCGTCGCACTCGGTGTGCTTCCCAGGCCATGCCAGTTGCCATGGCTGCAGCTGAAGTAGCCTGTGCGGCCGTCAACCGCTGTGGTTCGTATCAGCGCGTAGATCGCTCGTACGTAGGCTGAAGGTATTTGTGCTTGGCGCGTTCGACCGTCTCTGCGTTGTCGTGCTGGTCGGGATGAAAATTACGGCGGAAGTAGGCGACGTAGAGTGGTATGCCCTTACGCAAGATGCCCGTTTTGCCAAACAGCGTGTCGAAGCCGCGCGCCCAAGCAGGCAAGTTCGTGAGGTTGCCGGTTTGTCGCAAGATCACCACGGTGCGAATCGCGTTGACCATGGAAAATAGTACGGTGACTACGGCCATGGCTCGCACGCGCATCCACTCATCGTCGACGCACTCTTTGTAGACATCGAATGCGACAGAACGATGCTCGATTTCCTCGATGGCGTGCCAGGCCCAGAACGCCGCCACGGTCGGGTGCATGCGCTCGAGCACCTCTGGGTTTTCGAGCACTGAGCTGGCGAGGAACGCCGTCATGTGCTCGAGCGCCACTGTACGAGCCAAATTTCTCTCGGGCGTGTCGCGCTTCCTCATCATCTTCACGATCTCTTCGACCTGTTGCTGAATCTTGCCGACAGGCAGACCGCGGTCGTCGAGGAACTTGTTGAAGGCGAGGTGTTCCTTGGTGTGATTTGCTTCCTGGCCGATGAAGCCGCGGATGCGTTCTTTGAGGTCCGCGTCGGTGATGCGATCGGCGAAGTGGCGCACGCTGTCTATGAAGAAGCGCTCGCCGGGAGGGAACGAGGCAGACAAAGCCGCCATCAGTGCAGTGAGAACAGCGTTGTCGTCCGCCCAATATTCGGGAATCGCTTGGGTGAATTGAAAATCCATGCGACGCACATGGATGCGCTGGGATGCGGGGGTAGAGTTAGACGCGGTCGCCATCGTTAATTCTCCGAAGGAAGGCAGTATGCGGGCTTTGGCCTGGCAGCGGTTGAACGGCGGAAAGCTACTCGTTCCCGCCTGTGTCACATTCACCTGTGAAGTAGCCGATCACGTTCGGGTCCTTGCAGGCGCCGCAGTGTAGCAATCGCCATCGCGCGGAGCAGCGTCTTCAGTTTGTTAGGCCGGAAACTGTGCGTGCGGCGCTGCGTGGGGCTCGGATAGGCTAATGTTCAGAGCTCCTCGCGCAGGCCATTGCTTCCGATGTAAGCTTCAGCGCAACGAACGCGGGGCATGCATGCAGCGA
>CAZEWA010000133.1:0-15099 GCA_964515685.1 uncultured Polyangiales bacterium
AAGACGGAAGCTATCGCACTGACAAACCGCGCGCTCGGCAGTCTCTAACGTCCTTCACTTCCAGACTCATAATCTGTGGTTATCGGATCGATAACGAACTTGTTGGTGTTGTCCCGGGCGTTGTCGTTCAAAGTGGTTCCAGTCATTGAACATAGGCGGGAGAGAGACGGCCCATGACTAGCTGGAGAGAAGCGCTGTGCGCGCGCATGCGCCCAGACTGGGCGGAAGAAATCGACGTGTTCGAGCGGCAGATCGAGCTGCGCAAGCACGGAAAAATGGAAGAGAAGCTGTTCGCCGAGACGCGCTTGCGGCGCGGCGCCTACGGCCAACGCTACGACAACGGGCAGCGGCACGACGGGATCGACACGCGCAAGCTGCCGTTCCCGAGCGGGGATCTGACCAAGGGACCCGAGACCATGTGGGATGCGCCCGGCATGCAGCGCATCAAGATCCCATTTGGCGTACTGACTGCCGAGCAGATGGAAGTGCTGGCGGATCTCTCCGAGGAATATTCGGACGCGATCTGTCATGTCACCACACGTCAGGACATCCAGCTCCACTACGTCCACATCGACGACACGCCCGACATCATGCGGCGCCTCGCGGCGGTGGGGATCACCACGCGCGAGGCGTGCGGTAACTCGGTGCGCAACGTGACCGCCTGTCACATCGCGGGTGTGTGTAGAGACGAGGGGTTCGATGTCACGCCTTACGCGAAGGCCACCACGTTCTTCCTGCTCGGTCACCCGGATACCCAGAATTTCGGGCGCAAATTCAAGTTTGCTTTCTCGGGTTGCCAGCAGCACGCATGCGGTCTCGTCGCCATCCACGACATGGGGCTGGTCGCCAAGACCCGCACCGTGGAGGGGCGCGTGGAGCGTGGCTTCGAGGTCGTGGTGGGCGGCGGTCTGGGGGCGGTACCTTACCAAGCCAAGACGCTCTACGCGTTTTTGCCGGATCGCGAGCTTCTGCCGATCTGTCAGGCGGTCTCACGCGTGTTCGCGCGCCATGGGGAGAAGGACAACCGCGCCCGCGCGCGCATCAAGTTCCTGGTGGCCAAGCTCGGCGTGGAGGAGTTCCGCAAGCTTGTCGATGAAGAGCGCAAGCAGCTCCGCGACGATCCGCGCTGGATCGAGTTCATCGAGCAGGGGTACGCGTTCGAGGAAGGTCCGCTGCGTGAAGGCAAGCCGCTCCCTCGAGGCGTTTACGCCGAGGAGTTCGAGGAGTGGCGGCGCACCAACATCGAGCCACAGCGCCAGCCGAACTACGTGGTCGCGACCGTCAAGCTGCCCCTGGGCGACCTCACCGCGAAGCAGATGCGCGTGTTGGCCGACATGGCGCGCAAATACACGCGCGAGACGGTGCGCACCACCATCGAGCAGAACATCGTGTTCCGCTGGGTGAGCGAGGCGGATCTCCCTGACTTCCACGCCGAGCTCGCGCGCGCGGGCCTCGCGGAGGCGGGCGCCAACACCATCAGCGACGTCGTCTCGTGCCCTGGCACCGACACCTGCAAGCTCGGCATCTCCGCCTCACGCGGCCTGGCCGCCGAGCTCCACGAGCAGCTCCATCAGATCCGGCACAAGCGGCCGCGCGAGATCGAGGGCCTGCGCATCAAGACCAGCGGCTGCTTCAACTCCTGCGGCCAGCACCACGTGGCGGACATCGGCTTCTTGGGCGTGGGCCGCAAGGTGGGGAACCACCGCATGCCCCACTTCCAGCTCGTGGTGGGCGGGCAGTGGACCGAGAACGGCGGCGCCTACGGGCTCGCGGTCGGCGCCATCCCCTCGAAGCGCGTGCCGGACGTCGTGAACCGCTTGACCGACACCTACCTGGCGCAGCGCAAGGAGGGCGAGGCCTTTCAGGCGTTCATCCAGCGCTTCGGCAAGGCCCAGCTACGTGATCTGATCAAAGACTTGAGCGAAGCGCCGTCGTTCGATCAGCAACCGGACCTCTACCGGGACTGGGGAGATCCGCGACTGTACACCACTGGCGACATGGGCGTCGGCGAGTGCGCGGGCCAGGTGGTCTCCTTCGCGCAATTCGGCTTGGCCGCCGCCGAGCGTATCTGCTTCGACGCGCAGCTCGCGCTGGAGCGCGGGCAGACGAGGGGCGCAGCCGAGCTCGCGTTCAAGGCCATGCTCGAGGCGGCGAAGGCACTCACGCACGAGCGCTCCCAGAACCTCGGCGAGGAGCCCGACGAGATCGTGCGGGAGTTCCGCAAGCACTTCATCGACACTCAGCTCTTCCGCGACCCGTACATGGGCGACAAGTTCGCGAACTTCTTCCTGCGCCGCCACGGGCAGCCCATCGAAGAGCTCACGGAGGAGCAGGCCCACCGCCGCGTCGAGGAAGGGCAGCTCTTCGTGGACGCCGCTCACGCCTGCTACGCGCGCATGGATCAAGTGCAAATGGACGCACGCTCGGCGCCGAGCCCGGTCGCCACGCCGAATCAGCCCCAACCCCTGCGTATTCGAGGCAAGTGATGGACACACGCAAGATCGACGTGAAGATCCTCGTCGAGGACGGCCCCCTTCCGGCCTTGTCGGAGCTGGTGCCAGTGTTCCACGGCTGGATCCAACAGCGTCGCGTACCCGACGAGCTCTTGATCGACGTCGCGAACTACGCGCACGTCCCGGATGGCCCCGGGGTCATGCTGCTCGGACACGAGGGCCACTACAGCTTGGAGCTGACGTGTGGGGTCGGCTTCGTCTACAGCCAGCGGCGTCCTCCGGGCGAGCTCGACTTTGAGCAGGCGCTCGCGCGCGCGGTGCGCCGGGCCCTCTTGGGCTGCTCGCTCCTCGAGGCGGAGAGCGCGCTCTCGGTTCCCCTGCGGTTTCGCGCCGATCGTTGGCTCGTGAGCGTCAACGACCGGTTGCATGCGTCCAATCAGGCGTCGACTTGGGAGAGGGTGGAGCCTGCGTGCCGCGCCGTGCTCTCGCGCTTGTGGGGTGACTCACTCACGCTCGAGCCGGTTGCACCAGGACGTGAACGCTTTGGCTTCCACGTGAGCAGCCCGGCCAAGCTGAGCATCGCCGAATTGACGGCGCGCGCGTAGGCGCGACTGCCTGTCTTTTCTTTCCTGCGCAAGAAGGTGCGCACGGCACCCATCAAATAGAATGATGTGACGAATCGTTGGATGTTCTCGTCCGCGCACGCGCACGACGATACTTCGCGAGGGTCTGCAGCCTGCTTCTTGAGTTTGGCCCGGAGCTCAGGGGCCATTCGCCCCTGAGAGAGAGCCTGAGCTTTTCACGGACTTTCTTGCCCGCGTGCGCCAACGTGCCGCATACTGGGTGGCCAATTCCGGGCACGGACTCGAGGAGGTGTGATGACAAGAAGGGTTTTTCTTACCCGATCTTCTGGGGGACTCTGGTGTGGGTTTCCAGGCTGGCTGCTCCTCGGGCCGTTGCTGTCGGTCGGCTGCGGCGACGACGGCAAACCGGGCCGATCTGCGCCGTCTACCGAGGAGGATTCTGGCACGTCTGAAGAAGACGACGCAGGCATGCTCGCAGATGACGCGGGTGCAGACAGCGGAACGGAGGGCACCTTGCCCGCGGATCTTCCGTTCTATCGCTCAGGCATGCGCTTGCGCGCGACGCTGGTTGGAGGCGCCGATGCCCCTCTAGCACTCGAGGGCTGGCACGATTTCGAGCTAGACGTGCCTTGCGCATTTCGTGTGGCGACAGACGATCGCGTGCGCTGTCTTCCTGCCACGGGCGAGTCGTACGCGCCGTGGCCCAGTGTCTTCGCCGACGCCGACTGTACGCAACCCGCGCTGGTCCACACCGCGGAGTGCGGCCCACCCGGACCTTACCATCTCGTGAGTCAGAGTGGCTGTCAGGTCCGCTCGGCGGTCCACCAGCTTGCGCGTGTCGCCGACACGACCACCTTCTATGCTAAGGATCCAGAAGGTACGTGCGGCGAGTACGAGCTATCGGACGGCGGAGCCCTCTATCGGCTCGGCGACGCGCTCGCTCCTACGATGTTCGTGGCGGCTGAGGTCCAAAACACTCAGGGAAGCCGGCTGACGCGTCAGATGTACGTGGGAGAAGACGGATCCCTCGAGAGCGCGAGCCCTGCGGACGACGAGCGCGGCGCGGAAGGTTGTGAGCTGCGCCCGGTGAGCGGTTCGCTGCGCTGCGTGCCGTTCGCGCGGGTGTACGGCGACGACGACTGGTGGTACAGCGCGGAGGGCTGCGAGGGGCAAACGCTCGCTTACGGCAATCGGTACGAGCCTAGCTGTCTCGAACCACAGATCGGCATCAAGCCTGATTTCGAGAATTTCGTCTGTGGAGCCCCCGCCATCTCGCTCTTTCGCCCCGGAGCGCGGACGACCAGCACCGTCTACGACGGCTCGGCCAGGATGTGCATCGCGAGGGATGCCGCCTCGGACGACCTGTTGTGGAGCCTGTATCGGGTGGGTGAGAGCCTGTCTCCTGAGTATCTCGAGACGGTCACCACGGACGCGGTTGGCAGCGGTCGGTTGCGGCTGCGCATGCACCACGCCTCGGACGGGCAGCCCGTGGCCTACGCCCGACGCGACGGAAAGTTTTCTTACCAAGACACCTTACTCGATCTGAGCTGCGAGTTGACCCCAACCGCGGCGCACGGCCTGCGCTGTGTGCCGGCGCCAACGGGCCGGTACTATTCTGACGACGGCTGCACGCAGCCCATCCTGGCCCTGCCATCCGAGGAGTGTGGAGCGCTGCCGACGGCCGTGAGCCTGAGCAGCCTTCCCGACATGGTGTGCGGCGAGCCGGAGCTGCAGAGCGGGCCGCAGGTCTTCCGCGTGGGCGCGGCCCTGCCGACAGACACGCAAGTCTTCTTTGGCGAGCCTGGGTTCTGTACCCCTGGGGAAGCCTCCAACACGGGGTTGTTCGCCGTAGGCGACGCCATCAGCCTCGACAGCCTCGCCGAGCTCGTGCGCACGCGAGAGTAAGCCGTCGTCAGCGCGGGTGCCGCCGCCACTTTTATTGGCGGCGCACGCGGCTTATGGACGGAGCGGCGCTACACGGCGGAGTGGGGCTATGAAGAGGCCTCTGCTCTATTCATCGCTCCTGCATGGTGAACGCGCCCAGCGTCGTTACGTCGACCGCGTCGGCACGCCACATATTGGGTTGGACATCTGGAGACAGCACGCAGTCGACCCCATTGCCGCCGTAATACTGCGCGGTCGCAAGCGCGCTGAGCCGGTACACGCCGGTGACGACTTGTTCGGCGTCGCACACGTCAGGGTCAGGCGCCCAGTCGTAGTCATACCCACCGCCGCATGGTTCGCCGAACGCGCAGAAGCGCAGCGGGACGGTGCAGTCGGCGTCTGCGTACATTTGTGTGATTCCGCTGCCGAACGTTGCCGTTGGCAGGCAGCGATAGACGCCATCCGCGAAGCGCATCGCGATACACATCGCCTTGAGCTCGTCGTCCCAAAAGGCCCAGTCCTGGTGGGCGCCGAAGGCCTTGAGCGGGGTGTCTCCTTCGTAGGTCACGTAGGGGCGGATGCGTCCGCTGCCTTGCTTGACCACGTGAAACTGGGCCAGATCGGAGCGCGCGACAGGCCCTCCGATGTCGAAGATCGTACCGATCCAGGGCTTCTCCCTGGCGGGCTCGCAGCCGGGTGCGATGGCGTAGAGAGAGCCCTCGTAGATGCCCGCGACCTCGTAGTAGAATTCCGAGCCCTGGCTGGGACGAATCAGATCCGGCAGCGGACAACCAGGCTCGTCGATCCACGTCGCATATCCCTTTGCTGGCTCCGTGCAGGTCGTGTCGAGGCGTAGGGTCGGATCCTCGAACGCGCGCTGCGTGGGCCGACACGCGTCAGGCGTCGATTGCTCCCAGCTCGGTTGGTCGCACGCCATACCGCGCGTCACGTCGACCAGCGTGAAAGGCCCGAACGCCCCGTCTTCGGCCTGCACCACGCGCACGCTCCCGCGGCAACCTCCTGGCAGGTCCTGGAGCGAACCCTCCACGAACATCTCGGGCGCGAGACCTTCGCTCAGCACGAAGATGTTGGCTGCGGGTTCGAGCACGCCATCGGCGAAACATTCGTCTCCCTGGGGGGTGTAGTTAGGCGACGAGACCGAGAGCGGCTCGAAGCGGCCGACGGACCGCGCGCCACATGACATCCGCTTGTCCAGATTTGCGTAGGCGGGCTTCCCAACACATGCGGGAGAAAGCTCTTCGACCGAGCGTTCGCAATTCGCATCTACCCAACCCGCGGTGCCAGCGGCCGCCACCCGATCGGGCAAGCATCGCAAAAGGCCATCCGCGGCCAGCGCGAAGGAGCAGCTCACCTCGAGCTCGCGGTCGAAGAATCCCACGAACACGTCCGGCATGCCCACAGAAGACAGGTAGCGCGCCTTCAAGCGCGAGCCGCTGCCGAAGTGGTCGAGCAGATTGGTCGGAAGCGACCCCGATCCAGACGCTGGACAGAGGTCTGTGCTAGCGTCATCCGATCCGGCATCGTTCGGTTCAGCACCGTCCAGACCGCCGTCCTCGGACGTACTCATATCACCGTCTCCGCCGCCTCCATCGATTCCGTTGGCGTCCGGTCTCGGCCTCGATTCCGAGTCTCCGCACGCGAGCAGAAGCGACAGAGGGCCCCACACCCAGGCTGTTCGTTGCATGCTTGCGAGCGTACTCCGGTCGGCAATCGATGAAAACCGTCAGATCACATCCGAAAGAAGCTCGTTGCGACCTTCGACTCCTTACCGATGCATATGGAGGAGTGCTCACGGAACATGAGTTCATGCGAGCACCACGCTGTCCAGTGCTGATCACCACGACGACGCGATTGACTCCGCCTCGACGGTCGGTTAGCTATCCTGACCATGCAGCTGAGCGTCCACCGCATTGTCCGCAGAGTGAAGCCCACGGCTCGCGTCCTGGTCACCTGGGCGGCGCTGACGTCGTGGTCGCTTCCGTTTGCGCGCGCTCAGTCCGGCAGTCGCGAGCCCGCCGAGTATCGAGCCACCGTCAACGAGGCCGTGCAGGAGTTCGAGTTGCGCAACTTCGAAGAAGCGCGCGCACTCTTTGAAAGGGCGCATGCGCTCTATCCCAACGCACGAACGGAGCGGGGCATCGGACTGGCCGCCTACGAGTTGCGCAAGTACGTCGAGTCCGTGATCCATCTGCAGGCGGCGCTCGACTCTATGGTGCGGCCGCTTGAGGGCAAGTTGCGCAGCGATGTGGAGGGAGTGTTGGCGCGGGGAAAGCACCTTGTGGCGCGTATGTCGATCGAGACCCGGCCCTCCGCCGCGCAGGTGCTCCTCGATGGTCGTCCTATTCCTGCGAATCAGCGCGGGGAGATTCTGCTGGATATGGGACAGCACACACTGAACGTGGAGGCGGAGGGCTACGCCGCACAGCGGCGTTCGTTCGAGGTCAAGGGTGGGGAGGTGGAGCGCATCGCGATTACGCTTCTGCCACTCCGGGTCGAGGCTCAGGCGGCGGTCGGAGTGCACGCGTCAGGTCCCGCAGCGGCGCGGCAGGATCGCACTCAGGCATCGCGTCCTTGGTATCGGAGCCCGTGGTTTTGGGTGCCCGTGGGGGCTGTGGTTGCAGGGGCGGCGGTGGGCGCGGGTCTCTTGCTGCGTCCCAACGCCGCCGAACATGACCCGGCTTACGGTGGCAGCCTCGGCACCGTGTTCACGGGGCCATGACGATGCGGAATCGTGTCGCGAATTGCGCGTCGCTCAGGTTCCTACTGCTCGCGGCGATGCTCTTCCTGCTTGCATGCGAACCACAGTCCATTCCCGGCACGCAGGTGCTGGTGTCGATCAACAGCGATCTCGAAGTGGGCGTGCAGTTGACCCGATTGGAGATGGCGCTCTTCGACGCGGCTGGCGACAACGAGGTGGAACAGCACTCTTTCCAGCTTGCAACGGTGGCCCCCGCGGAGGGCCAGGTGACGCTGCCGTTCTCCTTCGGCGTGGTCAAAGGAGAACAGGAACGGTTCCTATTGGTGATCACGGGCTACGGTCCGGTGGGGGCACAGGGGACCGAGCAGGTCGTCATCGAACAGAAGACTATAGCGAGCTTCCAGCAGGGGCAAAGCCGTGTTGTTCGCGTATTCTTGGGCAGTGTTTGCTTCGAGAACGCGTGCGAGGGCAATCAACGAACTTGCTATCTCGAGAGCACCGCCGAGGTGGAGGCGGGTGGCTGCGGCGCGGTGCCTGACGCGAAGTTGGAGTCCTTCGTTCCAGGTGTGGAGAACGATTGGTCATTCGATGCCGGCCAGCGTGACTTGGACGCCTCAAACCCCACGCATATGGCGCCCGACGCCGAGAGCGACGCTGGCGACGATCCGATATCGGCAGGGGACACCTGTTCGCCCAACCCTTGCCAGAACGACGGTACCTGCTTGCTCACCGACAAAGTGGCGAGCTGCGGCTGCGCCGCGGGCTACGTTGGCCCGCGATGCGAGGTTGACGCGTGTGAGCCGAGCCCCTGCCAGCACGCAGGGGTGTGTTCGCGCACGCGTGGGGGTGCTGGCTACGAGTGTGACTGCGGCTCCACCGGCTGGGGCGGTACGGATTGCCAAGACGACATAGACGAGTGCGCTTCGGCCACCAACTGCAGCGAGATCTACCCTTGCACGCAAACCGTCGCTCCCGGCTACACGTGCCTCGGCCAGTTCGCCGACTGGCGCATGCCCGATACGACCCCGGGAGCCAAGTACTCTCCGAACTACGACCTCGGTACTTCCGGCATCGTAATCGACGGAGTCACTGGGCTGGTCTGGCAACGGGCGAGCCCGACGACCTACGCGGACTGTGGGGGAGTCAATGCTTGCACTTGGGTCCAGGCCAAGTCTGCGTGCACCAACCTCACGTTGGCAGGGCAGAGCGATTGGCGCTTGCCTACCAAGATCGAGCTCGAGTCGATCGTCGAGCCGTCGGGCTTAGGTGCAGCCCACGCGGTCGCATTCATGGACACACAGCAGGCCATATACTGGACCTCCTCGCCGTTCGTGGGCAACGACATGGTGTGGGGCGTGGACTTCGCCAGCAGCGGCGGCGCGCGTATGGTGGACCGGGCCACGACAGCCCAGGTGCGTTGCGTGCGCACGGCCTCGATCAAGTCGCTGACTCAGCGTTACATCGTGAACGAGGCAGCCAACACGGTGATGAACGTTCCCACCAATCTGGAGTGGGAGTACCAGATCCCAAGTGAGATGACCAACGATGCCGAAGCGGAGGCGCATTGCGCCGGGCTGGGCAGCGGTTGGCGTATTCCCACGATAAAGGAGCTTGCCACCTTGATTAGCCCCACTGCGGCAGCTCCTGCAGTCGACCCCATCTTCGTGAACACGCCGGTTGGCCTGTACCGCTCCTCGACCGCCGATCGATCCACCCCAGGCTGGATTTTTCAGATCAGCTTCGGCGGAGGCTCGTTCAGCTCGGGCTCCGCTGCGGACAAGCGCTACTTGCGATGCGTGCGGTAAGGGTTGAGCGGCGGTGTCCGACGGCCGCCCATGATTCGCAGTGCGTGACGCCTGCATGGACATCGGACTCGACGCGGCCCGCTGCGTCGCCTGCGATCAGCGTTGCGGTGAGGCCCTTTGTAGCGAGGAGCGGCGACGCTGTGGACTCCCCAGGCCTGCGGCAGACTCAGGCGACCTTTTCCGCGGTTTTGTTGCCGCGGGGGAGCTTGAGGTGTCTGTAGACCGTCTCGGCCGAGAGGTCCCCGACCGCGTTCGGGTCGAGCGCGTGGAGCCAGCGGAGCGCGTCACCGAGATCGGCAAAGCACTTCTGCGGGCGCCTGATCTTCGAGAAGATGAAGAAGGCGGTCATGAACGCGCGCAGGATCGTGACGCCGATGCCGTCCCCGGTGATGATCATCATGTTGGTGACGAGCTGATCTTCGACGCCTCGCAGAATCGACGCGGCCTTCATCTTGACGTCGTCGGGAACTTTGCTGGTCACCGTGGAGCCCGACATGTAAGTGATGGTCACCAGACGACCGTGCTCTTTGGCGACCTTCTGGAAGGCGGCGTACGTCGCGTCGAGCGATGCCAGATCGCTCACCTGCGAGAAGTGGCTGAAGACGATGTAGCCGGAGCGCGCGAGGTGTAGCCTGGGACTCTTGTAGATCGTTTCCACGCGTGATTTGCCGAGCCCTCGAACGCCGAGTCCCAGCCCCCCCTTCGGATTAATGGAACCATGGAGGCGATGCTGATGGCAAGCCCCGCAGCAGGGTCTTGTCGGCTCAAGAGGCCGACGCCACGGGCTCGACAAAGTCTTCGAGGTTGTTGGCGATGTGTTCCTGCTCCTCAGGACGCACCTGAAGGCGGATGTGGCACTCGTCGGAGCCGATCAGAACGAACAGAGAGAGCCCGTCTTCATGGGGGACGAACGGCTCCAGCATTCCTTCGGTGTTGGGCCAAGCATGTTCTCCTCCTCGAAAGCGTGCGTCTGGGCTGCGTCACGAACTCCTCGCTACTTGTCTTCCTCAGACCTGAGTAGGGCGTCCCTGTAGGCGCTTGGCGTGGTGCCCGTCCAGCGCTTGAATGCGCGATGAAATGTGCTCGGATCAGAAAAGCCCATGTCGAAGGCGACTTCCTGAATCGTGCGTCGCGGGTCTTGCAGATGGTGCTTGGCCACGAGGGCCAGCGCTTCGCTCAACACTTCATTGTACGACTTACCTTCGTCGGCGAGGCGCCTGCGCAGTGATCGTACGCTGATGTCGAGCGAGCGTGCCACGCTCTCCATGTCGGTGCGGTGCGGGAAGCCTTCGCGCACCAAATGCTCGCGCACACGCAGTGCATAGGGCGTGCTGTGCGTGATGCGGAGCAGGCGGCGTTCTGCGAGTGCCTGCAGCGCTTCGCGCACGTCGTCGTCTTTCTGCGGGGAAGGTGCATCGAGCAGCGCGCGGTCGAACACCAGGCCGGTGAACGGCTGGTCGAAGCATTCGGCTCCCTTGAAGATGCGCGTGTACTCCGCCAGATAGGCAGGCGCGGGGTGCTCGAAGCTCACACGCTCAGGCTGCGCGTGGATGTTGAAGCTGCGAACTAGGCGATAGAACCCGCCCAGCATCATTTCGGCCACGAACCTCTGCAGGCGCAAGGACTCGCCATCGATGCGCAAGCAATGGACCGCGACCTTGTCGTCGACCTCGACGATGCGGTAGGCGACTTCATCGCTGAGCAAGCGGAAGAACTGCGCAAGCAACTCAAAGCCCTGCCGCAAGCTCGAGCAGTGAGAGATGATATGGGAGATCGGAACGAACATGCGCTCGGTCAAGCGCGCAGCCCAGTGCAGGCCCAGCGCAGGGTCGCCTGTGATGTCGAGCGCGACCTCGCACAGCCGGTAGACCTCTGAGCGTGGCAGCCGCGCTTCGGGTGCATCGAAGCCTTCGAGATCGAGCTGCGCCGCGCGCAAAAAATCGGCCCGCGCAACGCCCGCTTGTTCCACAGCTTCGACCAGACCCCGCACGACCCCGATGGATATGGTGGAGCCGAGCGCACCTAGCGCGAGCTCCGAGCCGGGCGGTGTCATGTCGTTGGATGGCGCGGACGATAGCAGCTTGGTTTGCGTGTCTGCCGGCTCCGCAGAGAGCCGAGTGGGCGGTTCCGCGGGGGATGACTGTGACCGAACGCTGCTCATCGCGGGGCCTGCTCCTCGACCGGTGGACCTCAGTAGTCGGCCGGACGAGGAAGCATTATGAACTGCTTACACACTTGCGTCTGCTCGGATCGAAAATTTACGGCCCGCGCATGCCTCGTTCCGAGTGTCACTGGTGAATCGTGGTCAGGAACGAGTGGTTCGTGCCGAGCCCAGATCAGTCGAGCTGCAAGACGTTTGGCGTGTTCTCGGGCTCGTTGATCAGCTGGCCCAGCCAGTCGTAGGCCACCCAAGTGCGACCATCCTCACCAACCCCCGTGCCCTTCATACCGCCGAGCGTCCACTTCGAGAGCGCTGCGCTGTTCACGTCCGGGCCGATGAAGCCGACGCCGAAGCTCCCCGTGGCGCCAAGGAAGGGCCCCTGCAGGCCTTCGGGCAGGTTGTCGACGCCCATCGCTAGAGTGTGCTTGGCGCTTGGAATCACGAAGCGGAAGGCGCGACCCGGAAAGGCCTTGATCAGGCGGCTGGTCTCGGCGACTACGGCTGCCTCGAACTGCGAGGCCGAGGTCTTCATGAAGAACTCGCCGATCACGTGATCGCGCGAGTGCGTCATGTACGCAACGCTCAGCTTGGGATCGATGCGCAGGGCCCACTCGAGCATGCCGGTGGCGTGTCCGTTGCTGAGACAGTCGGGGCATGAGCGCGGGATCATGTCGATCGCGTTGAACTCGGTGAGCGCCCGCGTGATGAAGCCCTTGTCGATGCCATTGACGATCGGTGCGCCCGAGTCCGATACCACAAGCAGAGGCGTGTCAGGATAGTAGTAACGCGTGAGTACGGTGCCAGCGATGACGCCGTAGGCTCCGCCGCTCGAGCCGACGAGCACGATGCGCGGCGGCGTGGGGAAGTACTTGAAGGCGGTTTCAAGCGTGGCCGTCAGGTTCAGCAAGCCGCGCTGATAGGCTTGGTCCTCTGGGCCGTTGCTTTCGTTGCCATCGGAGAGAATGCGGTCTACGTCGCCCGCGAACAGTGAACCGTCGCAGTAAGGCGCATTGACGACATCGAAATCCTTGGTCGGATTCGCTGCGTTTTCAGGGTCGAGGATGCCGCCGATGCCCAGTGCGCTCGCGAGGTTGAAGAGCTGCAGCGAGAGAATCGGGGCGGGCGTCGCCGCGCACACTTCACTCAGGCAGACTCCTCCGCCTTGCAGGAAGATCATCAGGGTGTTGGATTTGCCCTCGCGGGTTTCGACGAAGAACTCGTCGCCGTACATGCAGATGGGCCCACGATCCTCACTGGAGAAGTGGTGAATCTTGAGGGCGCGCACGCCGCTGCCGGACGTCGTAACTTCGGTTTCACGCACCTGGGGCTTGCCGACGTAGCGCGTGAGGCCCTGGTCGAACACCTCTTGGTAAGAGCCGAGATTTTCGACAGGAGGCACACCGGCATCCGGGGATGCGTTATCGCCATCACCATTGCCGGGCGAATCGCCATCACCGTCGCCAGGCCACGTATTGCCGTCGCCGTCCCCGGGCGTAACGCCGCCATCGTTGTCCGCGATGGCGCCGCCATCGAAGCGGCCCGCATTTTCGACGCCTTGTGGATCTTCCGAGCAAGCCACGAGCGCGCAACCGAGGAGAAGAAGGAAGGACCTATCCGATGCCATACAGATCTCCGAGTTTCTATAAGACGCTGCCGCAAGAGAGAAGCGGGCCGGTCCGCTGCACCCGAAGTCGAGTCAGCAGGGAAGGGCCTTGTCAGCCAGCTCACGTGCGCTGGCCTAGCGAAGGCCGAATCGGTCCCTCCGCGGTGTCGGCAAGCTAGCCGTAGGCGAGTCGCGAGAGCAATCGCCGTAGGCGGCCAATCGTTGGCCCATCGCAGCATGTCGGCCGCGTGCCTCTAATCGCCACTTGCGGCTTGGTTTCTCTCACGCCGTGCATCTACGAGTGCGCTGTGAGAGGGCGCATACCCTCGTGTGAGCAGCGCTGCGCAGCCGGTCCCGCACCTGTGTACGCGAGCTTGTTGGGTTGCGTCTCTGGGCGCGAGCGACCCAAGTTTAAGACATGGGTGTCGTTCAGCAGGTAGCGGTCGAGCAGCGCAGCCTTGCGCCACTCGTGGGAGTCTATGAGCAGGCTGAGCTTGCGCAGCTCTTGCGCACGGCAGATGCGCTCAACACACTAATTCGCGGAAAAATGGTGTGGAATATCAACTCCACAGCCCAGGGGGGTGGTGTTGCGGAGATGTTGGGTTCGCTTGTGCCGTATGCGTGCGCCACCGGCGTCGATTGCCGTTGGGTCGTGATAGGCGGCGAGTCTGAATTCTTCGTGCTCACGAAGCGCTTACACAATGCGATTCATGGCTTTCCTGGTGACGACACGTTGTTCTCTGAGCGTGGCCTACACGAATTTGAGCGCATATCCGCGCAAAATGCCGATGAGCTGCTGGCGATGATCAAGCCCTCGGATGTGGTAGTGCTCCACGACCCTCAGACCCTTGGGCTCGCGCCGTACTTGGCCAAGCATGGCGCGTACGTGATCTGGCGCTGTCATATCGGAACCAACACGCCAAATGAACATTCGCAGGCGGCTTACCGCTTTCTTTTTCCTTACCTGCAATACACGCATGTTGGGGTGTTCACGCGAGCCCAATATGTGCCGCTTGGATTCCCGCGCCCGGTGCGGATTCTCGCTCCCACCATCGATCCGCTCTCGGTCAAAAACCAATATCTAACTCCGCAGGTCACGCGAGCGATTTTGGTGCAAGCAGGACTTGTCGAAGGGCCCGATGCTGGGGTGGCTCCAGAGTACACGCGCCCCGACGGAACAGTCGGTTGCGTGCGTCGCGGTGCCGATGTGATCCACGTGGGGCGAGCGTGCAGCAAGGCTCGGCCATGCATCTTACAGGTTTCGCGCTGGGACCGACTCAAGGACTTCCTGGGTGTTCTGCAAGGCTTTGCGCACTTTGTGGCACAGGGCGGCGATGCGAACCTGATCCTAGCCGGACCGAGCGTGCACGCGGTGGCAGATGACCCGGAGGGTGCGGAAATCTTCGATGAAGTGTTGGCCGCCTTTCGTGCGCTGCCAGACGAAATCCGCGCCCGTGTGGAGCTCGCAAACCTACCCATGGCGGATGCAGACGAAAATGCTGCCATCGTGAACGCGCTGCAACGCCACACTACAGTGATTGTACAGAAGAGTCTGCAAGAAGGTTTCGGGCTGACGGTGGCTGAGGCGATGTGGAAAGTCAAGCCCGTGATCGCCACGAACGTCGGCGGGATCTCGGATCAAATCGAGCCGAATGTGTCAGGGATCTTGTTGCGAGATCCGCATGATTATGCGGAATTTTCTGCTGCACTCGGGCATGTCTTGGAGAATCCGGCATACGCTGCGGAGCTTGGGCACAATGCCAAGCGACGCGTCCGCGATCACTTCCTGAATTTGCGTTCGCTTTACGTGTACGCGGACATCATCACCGAAGTGCTGGGCAGCACGCGTGAGGGTAGGCCCGGGCCGCAAGAGGACCTTACGCTTCACCT
>CAZEWA010000134.1:0-13324 GCA_964515685.1 uncultured Polyangiales bacterium
CCGGCTACTTCAGCAATGCCAAAGCCACGCGCGAACTGGGGGCTACATTTCGGCCCCTCGAGGAAACGCTGAACGATGCGGTGGCCTACTTCAAGAAGCGCGGCCTCTTGCGCAACTGACCTGCACGAACAGAGAAGACGCGCGATGACTTGACGCGGCGTGCTTCAAAAGTTGCAATAGGTACACGCTCAAGTTTGGAGGACCTCTCGTGGACATGATTCTCGCGCCCGACGTGTACGTCAATGCATCCGTCGCCCCCGACACGTTCCCCGACCGCGTGGTGCAGCGCGTACTCGGAAAGCACAAGGGCGAGAGCATCGCCACGGAATGGATTCTCGCGCGTGTGGCGAGCATTTTGGGGGCGCTGCCTGACTTCAAGCAGGAAGCGGTGACGCAGCAAATCACGCTCATCCGCTCACTTGTAAAGGTCATCAGCGGCGCCTCGGAATTCGAAGCCGACAACTGGCAGGGCGCGTTGATTGCGGCGGCAAAGGCGGCAAACGTGAAGCGCGTGGTCACAGACCATCCCGACTTGCTCGCCATCGAGAGCGCGGACGGCGTCGAGTTCACGTCCTCTGAAGCCTGGCTGTTCGAGGTCACAACGCCTCCGCCCATCCCGAACTGAGCGCGCTACGCGGGGCGCCCGGCTCTCTTGCGTACGGGCTGCGCGCGTCCGAGTCCAAACGCGATGTCATGTCCGATGCGAACCCAAGCCTCGAGCGCGGGACTCGGACGAACATCGGCGCGATAGACCAAGTGCACAGCGCGCCTAGGCCGCGGACGCGCAAAGGGCACTTCCACGAGCTCCCGTTCGCCCAGTGATACCGAGCCCTGCGGCAAGATGGTGATGCCCACGCCGGCGCGCACCATGGCGCAGAGCCCGCTTATCGAGGCCAAACGCGCACGCACCTTCGGGACGAAGCCTGCGCGGCGACATAGCTCCTCGATCGCCACCGCCGCAAACGTGCCTGCTGGCACAAAGGCAAACGGCTCAGCAGAGAGCGCGGAGAGCGGAACTTCGCACTCACGCGCGAGCCTATGATCCACCCGCACCACCGCCACGAGCTCCTGCTCACCACAGCGTACTCGCTTGAGGTGCGGATCGCTGGGCACGGGGCCCACCACGAGCGCCGCGTCGATTTTTCCTTCTTTGACCAGGCCCGCCGCAGCCTCCGAAGTCACGAGCGGCAGCTCCAACACGATGGCGGGGTGCTCGGCCAAAAACCGCGAGACCCACCAGGGCAAGAGCGTGGCCGTCAGCGATTGCACCGAGCCCACGCAAAGCCCTCCAGTGGATAAACCGAGCAACGACGCTGCATCTTTGCCGAGCGCATCGAGCTCTGCGACCGCACGCCCGCCGCGCTCGAGCACCTTCTGCCCAAGCTCCGTGGGTACAACTCCCGCGCGGCGGTTCTTGGTCCTACGCCATACCGCGCCACCGAGGATGTCTTCGAGCCGCGCGATGGCGTGGCTCAGGGTGGGCTGCGAAACCTTGAGTGCATCGGCGGCCCGGCTAAGTGAACCCTGCTCTACGACGGCCGCGAAATAGCGCACATCTCGCAGGTCGACACTTATCAACGACATGAATCGAATATAGCAAAACCTTTCATTGGATAAATGAATAGAGAGGCCTTAAAACCAAAGTCGTAGGGTGACTGCACAGAAGTCCCCCGCAGCAGGAGACGCAGATGGGCAAGAGCTTGTTTGAGAAGGTTTGGGACGCGCACACCGTGCGCACGCTGCCCGACGGGCGGACCCAGCTCTTCATCGGTTTGCATTTGATCCACGAGGTCACCACGCCGCAGGCCTTCGGCATGATGCGCGACTTGGGCCTCAAGGTGGCCCACCCTGAGCGGACGTTCGCCACGTTGGATCACATCATCCCCACCGACACGCGTCTGAGGCCGTTCAAGGACAACTTGGCCGAGCAGATGAGCGTAGCCTTGGCCGATAGCTGTAAGCAGTTCGGCATCAAGTACTTCGACGAGAACAGCGGTCACCAAGGCATCGTGCACGTGGTGGGTCCCGAGCAAGGGCTCACGCAACCTGGCATGACCATCTGCTGCGGCGACTCCCATACCTCCACGCACGGCGCGCTGGGCGCGGTCGCTTTTGGGATCGGCACGAGCCAAGTGCGCGATGTGTTGAGCACGCAAACCTTGGCCATGGCCCCGCTCAAGGTGCGAAGAATCCGCGTCACCGGAAAGCTCGGGGCGGGCGTTTACGCGAAGGACGTCATCCTGCACATCATCCGCACACTCGGCGTCAATGGCGGCACGGGCTACGCATACGAATACGCGGGAGACACCATCGAACGCATGTCGATGGATGAGCGCATGACCCTGTGCAACATGTCCATCGAGGGCGGCGCACGCGTGGGCTACGTCAATCCTGACGAGACCACGTTCGCCTTCTTGAAGGGCCGTCCCTACGCCCCCAAGGACAAAGACTGGGAGCGCGCAGTTGCGTATTGGAAGTCCATCGCGTCCGATGCAGACGCCAGCTACGACGATGATGTGCACTTCAAAGCAGAAGACATTGCGCCGAGCCTGACCTGGGGCGTGCATCCCGGTCAGGTCATCAGCATCGTCGAGCCTGTGCCCGCGCCGGAACAGTTCCCAGAGAACGAACGCGTGGGCGTAACCGACGCCCTCAAGTACATGCAGCTTCAGGCGGGCGCGCCCATCAAAGGCACCAAGGTCGATGTCACGTTTATCGGCAGCTGCACCAACAGCCGCCTGAGCGACCTACGCGAAGTGGCCAAGTACGTGAAGGGCAAGCGCGTCAAAGAGGGCGTGAAGGCGCTCGTGGTGCCGGGTTCCCAGGGCGTGAAAGACGAAGCCGAGCGCGAAGGCCTGCACGAGGTGTTTCGTGCAGCGGGCTTCGAGTGGCGCGAGCCAGGTTGCTCGATGTGCCTCGGCATGAACCCCGACCGCCTGGTCGGAACGGAGCTGTGTGCCAGCTCGTCGAATCGCAACTTCAAGGGCCGCATGGGCAGCCCCACCGGCCGCACTGTGTTGATGAGCCCGGTCATGGTCGCAGCCGCCGCCATCCGTGGCGAGCTCAGCGACGCACGCGAGGTCTTCGGTATCGTGGGGCAGGAGTAAGTCATGGCGCTCGAAAAAATCCAAATTGTCACGGGCAGCGGCGTCTACGTGGCCGGCGACGATATCGATACGGACCAGATCATCCCTGCGCGCTTCCTGTTGTGCGTGACCTTCGATGCACTCGGCGGTCAGCTTTTTTACGACGCACGTTTTGAACGCGATGGAACGCCCAAGGCCCACACCCTCAACGACGCGCGCTTCCAGAAGGCCAAGGTTTTGCTGAGCGGCAGTAACTTCGGTTGCGGCAGCTCGCGCGAGCACGCACCGCAATCCATCCACAAGGCCGGCTTCCGCGCCGTTATCGCGGAGAGCTTTGCCGAGATCTTCTTTGGCAACAGCACCACGCTCGGCCTGCCCTGCGTGAGTCTAAAGCGCGAGGAGATTGCGGCCCTTGCCACGCAAGTCGCAGAAAACCCAAGCCTCGAGATCACGGTCGACCTGGAAGCACTCGAGGTGCGTGCCGGCGGAACGAGCTATCCCTGCAGCATCAAGCAGAGCGCGCGAGATGCCCTGGTACGCGGTGAATGGGACCCCATCTCCCAGCTCCTCGAAGGCCAGGCCGAAGCCCAGGTAGTCGGCAAAAGCTTGCCCTATACGAGTTGGTGAGCGCGCGACAGCGCTCGTCTACCCGACCCCTCGCTCGCAACGCACTTGCTAGAGCTCCCGTGGCGGTGGAGCATAGGCCCTAGGCTATGCCCCACCTGATTTCCCGCAAGAAGCGCATCTACGCGGCCTGCCCCGAATTTGCGGCCTATTTGGCCCAGTACGACCGGACTGTGCGCTTGCCAGTGCGCTATGACGACCTCCTCGCTCGCTACGAGCAGGCCATCCCGCTCTACGACAAGGCCGGACGCGACACGCTTTGGGTCAGCGTCCTGTATTCGGCGCAGGACCAGCGCGACGTGCGCGACGGCCTGATGCAGATCTACGCCCAGATGAAGGCGGGCGGCGAGTTCGATGCGTTCGATCACTTGGTCGTGGACCGCGTGGACCTATGCACTTATGGCAACACGCAGCCGTTTCGGATCCGCATCCTCAACACGCTCAACGACAACTTCGACTACTTCTACGTCAAGCGTGCCGACGCCTCGCGCCTGTACGGGCTCGAACTCGAAAACATGCTTTCTCCCAACGCGATAACGTTCCTGTACGACCGCGATACGCTGGTGGAAGAGCACATCTCGGGCATCCCGGGTAACATGTTCATTCGCAGCTATCTGAGCGACCGACACCTCGACGAAGTGCGTCTCGCCAAGGAATTCGTGAAGTTCAACGAGCGCTGCTTCTTGCGCCTACTCGGCGACATGCACTCAGCGAACTTCGTTATCGACATCACCCCGGATTTCGAAGAGACGACCTACCGGCTGCGAGCCATCGACTTCGACCAGCAGAGCTACGAAGGCAAGCGTCAGGTCTACCTGCCTCAATACTTCAAACAGAACAATCCCATCATCTTCTTAGGCATCAAGTGCATGTCGCGCGAGACCGTGCGCCAATATCAGCTCGAGGAGCGCTCGCTTATCCGGCGGCGCGTCAAGTCCTCGGGCACAAGACTCGAAGACCTGCTGTCGGTGATGGCGCACGATCAAATCGCGCCCCCCGACCACGTCGAGCAACTCGGCAGCGAGCTCGCAGAGCACTACGGCATCGCGAGCTTTCGCAAGTGCCGGAGCATGGGGGAGTTGGTCCACGAGCACCTGAGGACCCTGGAACGCCCGCACGCCGGTTTGTGAGGGGCGCACACGCGCGCAGCCTCCCCTCACTCACTCCTTGGGGGCCTTTGGAGGGGCTTGCGTCCCCGCCTTGGGCGCCTTGGCCTTGCCCCCAGGACGGCAGGCGAGCTGAGCGTCTGGAAGCGGCGCGCACAGGCCTTCGATGACTTTGCTCGACATCTCGAATCGACAAGGCTCACCCTCTTTGTGCGCCGCGCACGCGTCCAGCATCGCCTGAGGCACGATGGGAGGCCGCGCATGGGCCGCGCTCGAGAGCATCGCGCCCGCGACGAGGCATACGCCTGTGGTCCAGCGGAGCATCGGCTTGAGGTCTCGGAACATCCCTTGATTCGAGCAGATCTGAGGACTCGAGACCAGCTGCAATCGACAGCCGTCGCCATTCCCAGCCGACGAATACGCGTCCGCGCCTGCCATCGTTTAGACTTCAGGGATGGCCGTTCTCCATGGTGACAACCCCACCCACGCCATCGTGATGGTGGGCCTTCCGGCGCGAGGCAAAACCTACGTTGCCCGCAAGATCACGCGCTACCTCAACTGGCTTGGGCATCCCACCCGGTTGTTCAACGTAGGCAACTATCGCCGTGAGCATCTGGGCAGCCAGCGCAGCCATGACTTCTTCGATCCGCGCAATCCCGAGGGTGTACGGGAGCGAACCCGAGTCGCCTGGATGGCACTCGACGACATGATCGGCTGGTTTCACCGCGGCGGCGAAGTCGCGATCTACGATGCCACCAACAGCACCCGCGCACGACGCAAGCTTATTCAAGAGCGCTGCGAGCGCGAAGGCGTCAACGTGATCTTTGTGGAGTCGCTCTGCGACGAAGCGACGGTCGATGCCAACGTAAGGGCAACCAAGCTTGATTCCCCAGACTACGCAGGCATGGATCCCGATGCCGCCGTGGCCGATTTTCGCGCCCGCATCGAGCACTACGCCAGAGTGTACGAACCTGTCGACGAGCGTGAAGGCAGTTACATCAAGCTCATCGATGTAGGCCGGCAGGTAAGTGTCAATCAGATAACAGGCTACCTGCCCTCGCGTCTGGTCTCGTTCCTCGTCAATCTGCACAACGTACCGCGTCCCATCTGGCTCACGCGCCACGGACAAGCGGAGTTCAACGTCGTCGAGCGCATCGGTGGCAACACCCACCTATCGGGGCTCGGCCGCGAATACGCGAAAAACCTGAAGCAGTTTTACGACGAGCGCATCGCGCCCCACGGCAAAGTCGAAGTTTGGACGAGCACCCTATTTCGCACCCAGGAAACCGCTGAAATCCTAGGTAAACAGACCTTGCAATGGCGGGCTCTCAACGAGATCGAAGCCGGCGTGTGCGACGGCCTCACGTATACCGAAATCGCCGAACAGTTTCCCGATGACTGGAAGGCGCGCAGCGAAGACAAGCTCGGCTATCGTTATCCGCGCGGCGAAAGCTACATGGACGTGATTCAACGCGTGGAACCAGTCGTCCTCGAGCTCGAGCGGCAGCAGCGTCCCGTCCTTGTGATAAGTCACCAAGCCGTACTGCGCGCGATTTACGGATACCTCATGGGCCGAGAGCCGGAGGAGATTCCGCATGTAAGTATTCCGCTCCATACCGTGTTGGAACTGAACCCCAAGGCTTACGGTTTGGAAGAGCGTCGCTTCGCACTGGGTCCTGATTTGCCAGCCCATGCAGGCTCTTCGAGCTAGCGAAAGCAATCCGTTCTAGTCATACGAGATGCGAGCCACCGCACCTGCAAGAAAAATGGCGTAATCCGCTTTGCGATGAGCGCTTCCCCGACGCGATGAGTAGCGCTTATCCTTCTGCGCAGTGAGGTGTCCTTCATGTCGCCGAGCGCGCCGCAGTCTCAAGGCGAACGTGCCCCCTATCTCCGCGAGTCCCCTGTCGATCTGACTGACCTGCAGGCCTTGTGCGACGACTGCCCCCATCCAGACACTTTCATGGATGAGGTGATCGGGCTATTTCTCCTGCACGCGCCGGCAAACTACGAGGTCACGCGCAGCTCCTTGCTACATCGGGACGGTCCGTCGCTTGCGCGTGCGAGCCACAAACTGAAGTCCCAAGCCGCGTACTTCGGAGCCCGTCACCTGGTTCGAGTCTGCCAACACCTCGAGGAGTTCGGTCGCAAAAACGAGCTCGTTCTCTGCGAGCGCCTGATGGACGATCTCGAAGATGAACTCGACCGTGTCATCGCAGCATTACTTCCGTTACATCGTGCCGCTGAAGCCCGCTCCTGCAGGTAAGCGAGGCATGCCTGTTACCCCGCGACCTCCAGCGTGATATGAGCATCACATGAAAGAGAGGCTGGTCCGCGGCACGAATTTGATAGGCATCGTCCGCATGCTTCGCTCGCGCCGCCACGGCCAGACTTTGCCTGAGCTCGGTGCCTGGGAGCAGGACCTCATGCGGAAGCGTGTCTCGCGCTCCACCTGGTACTCGCTACAGGTGTTCGACAGCTTGCTGCAGACCGTACATCGCTACGTGCTCGACGGAAGCGAAGCCGCGGCCCAAAACATGGGACGCGAGTCCGCAAGAGCGCTCTTGGCGGAAGACACGCCGGGCCGCATCGTCATTGCAGAAAAGCCGCTGGCGTCTTTAAGCAACATGAGCGGACGCTGGCGAGATCAGTTTAACTTCGGCGAGATTACGGTGACCGACCTGCGCGACTCAGGCGAGCTGCCCGAAGACCGCAGCGGCGCCCGCGTTCGCCTCGCAGGCTTCCCCGACATGTCAGCCTGCATGGGTCACAACATCCTGGGCTTCAGCCTTGAAATAGTGGAAACCTCAGGTGGCAGCGCACCGAGCATCCGACTCGAAGAGCGCCCCTGGATGCACAACAACGTGCTCCAATTCGTCATCGACTGGAGCTAACCCAGGCCCACGCGCCCCGGGCAGAACGCGCGTGCAAGGTTTAGGGTCAACTTCAGGATGCGTACTTCGTCACGAGATCGGCAAGCCTCGGCAACGCTTGCTCCACGTGCTTTTGTGCGGAAGGACGGAGCTTCTCGTAGCCCTTCTTGAGGGCGCCACCGGAATTGCGGGCAGCGCGCGCGTCGGTCACGCCCAGCAAGGCATTGGCGACTTCGCTGCCCTTGCTGGTCAAAAGGCTCTTGAAGTCCGCGCCCTTTTGCTTCGATTCATCGAAGTACGGCTGCAGCGCCCCCATGAAGTCATCGAGCATGTTGCCGAGGACTTTTTGGATGATCCCGGGAGCCACGCCCTTGGCCATCCCGTAGGCAGCCTTGATGGCCATACCGCCCAAGCCGCCTTTGTCCGAGACCTCTGCGTCGATGACCTTGATGGCATCGTCCACGATCTGCTGCCGCTTGCTGGGGTCTCCAACGATTTCACGCAACGTCGCCATGTCGTTCTCCGTAGCTACTATCTCAGCCAACGAGGGATGTAGCGCAGGTCACGCGCGGTTTCCAACGCGTCTGCCCTCGGATTTTTTCGCCGCTTTACGCGTGACGGCCGACGCAGACGCGCGCTTTTGCGGCACGCTCGCCCAGCTGCAAATCGGGCACTTCGCGGGTTCATGCCGCAAAGCAGGGCAGTGCGCGCGCCCAAAGTAGATGATTTGCAGGTGGAGCTTGTTCCAGTGCTCTTCGGCGTACAGCGCCTTAAGATCGCGCTCGGTCCGCGTGACACTCGAGCCGTCGGAGAGCCCCCAGCGCATCGCGAGCCGGTGAATGTGGGTATCCACCGGAAATGCGGGCACCGAAAAAGCCTGCGCCATGACGACACTCGCCGTCTTGTGCCCCACTCCAGGCAGGGCTTCGAGCGCCTCAAAGCTCTGAGGCACCTGCCCGTCGTGACGCTCGATCAGCAGCTTCGCCATCGCCGAAAGGTGCTTCGCCTTGGCGGGCGCGAGGCCACAGGTTCGGATCAAGGCGTGAATCTCCTCGACCTCGAGCTGGCTCATCGCAAGTGGCGTGCCGGCGCGCGCAAATAGCGCCGGTGTCACGAGGTTCACCCTTGCGTCGGTGGTTTGCGCCGACAGTGCGACGGCCACCAGCAAAGTGAAAGCATCCCGATGGTCAAGAGGAATAGGGACCTCGGGAAAGAGTTCGTCCAAGTGGGTCTTTATCCGCTCAGCCTTTTCCGTACGACGCATGCGGAACGCACTCTATGACGGTTAACGTCTGACGCCAGCAGGCGTATGATCGGAAGAACGATGGGTGAGAGCGGTGGTCTCATAGGTTTCGTGGTGGGCGGTCTCGTGCTGATCGCCTTGGGCCTCCTGACTGCGCTGCTTTCGCGGCGTACAGCGCGCGCAGAGCGACTCGGCGATGAGCACCTCAAAGGCCAACTTCAGCGCGACGGCGACGGCCCGTGGGTGTGGGAACTCGAAACCGACCAGCTTCGCTTCACCAGCGCCATCGCGCCCCTGCTCGAAAACGTCCCGAGCCCTTGCTCCACCGAGACCTGGTTTGCCCGCGTTCACAAGGACGACCTCGCCCCCCTGCGTGCTGCGATAGACGAAGTGCTGAGCAACCGCAGCGAGCGACTCGACTTCATTCACCGCATTCGCCACGCCGATGGCGCCTTTCGCTGGGTCTCGGTGCGCGCACGGCGTAGCTCCGAAAAAGGCAGACCTGATGGCCTCCTGCTCGGCTGCTTCACGGTGCACAATCTTCAGACGGAACAGGCCGATGCTTCGCGCAATCCAGCTTTTCGCGACCCGCTCACGGGCCTGCCCAACGTCACGCTCTTCCTCGACCGTCTGAGCCATGCCATCTCACGTGCAGGCCGCACAAAGACGCGGCGTTTCGCCGTGATGTATGTCGATTTAGCAGATTTTCGCGCGGTCAATCAGCGCCTGGGCCGTGCGTTCGCGGACGACCTCTTGGTGAGCGTCGCCACGCGGCTCGAGTCCTCGATTCGGCCTGGCGATACCGTTGCGCGTGTGGGGAGCGACGAGTTCGGCATCCTGCTCGAAGGCGCCGACGAGAGCTCGGACGCGCTCGCGGCTGCCGAACGCATACGCCGGGCACTCTTGGCTCCGCTGCCAAAGGGTGACGACGAGGACATGAGCAAGAGTCCGAGCATCGGGATTGTCCTCAACGATGGCGCCCTGCTCGAAGCCCGGGAAGTGCTGCAGCGCGCGCGCGATGCGGCGCTGGAAAGCCGCAACGAAACCCAAGGCCGGCCGGTGCTCTTCGATCCGAATATGCACGACAAGGCCGTCGAGCGCAGCGCCATGGAGCACGCCCTGCGCACAGCGGTCGAACGCGGACAGCTCTCCGTTCACTACCAGCCGATGGTCGATCTTACGACGGGAGCTATCACTGGCTTTGAGGCGCTGGCGCGCTGGCGTCACCCCACCCTCGGCTTGATTTCGCCGCTGAGCTTCATCCCGCTCGCAGAAGAGACCGGCCTCATCAGTGAGCTCGGCGCCTGGATTCTCTTCGAGTCCCTGGCCCAGGTCCGCAAGTGGCAGGACGCCTCTCCCGACCAAGCGAACCTCTCCATCAGCGTCAATCTCTCCACCCGCCAGCTCCGCGACGATCCCGATCTCGTGCAGCGCGTTGCCCAAGCGCTCCATCGCACCGGCGTCAGCTCGAGCTCGCTCATCTTGGAAGTGAACGAATCCCTGTTGCTGGAAGGTCAGGAGCAGGGAGCACGCCTTCTGGCCGAGCTCCACGAGCGCGGAGTGCGTGTGTGCATGGACGACTTCGGGACCGGCTATTCCTCGCTGAGCTACCTGCATCGCGCCAGAGTCGACATCCTCAAGATCGACCTCTCCTTCGTGCGACATCTCACCGAAGATTCCGAGCACGCGGAGATCGTTCGAACCATCCTCACCCTCGCCAAGTCTCTCGGGCTGCCGGCAATAGCGGAGGGCGTGGAAACGGATGCGCAACTCACACGTCTGCGCGCCCTGGGCTGTGCGGGAGCCCAGGGCTACCTATTCTCGGCGCCGGTCGACGCAGAATCCGCTAGTGCCCTCCTACGAACCGCGCCGCGCTGGTAGAAGTTCAGCGCGCTCTCGTGTTCTAATTCGACGCCATGGGGGCAGACGACCGCAGGCGATTTCCTCGCCTAAAAGTACCTATTTTCTATCGCTCGGCGCGCTTACTTGGGCCGCGCAGCCCGGCGCGAGACCTGAGCCTCGGCGGGGTTCGTATCCTCACCGACGACGCACTGACGATAGGCAAGCGCCTCGAGATCGAGCTGTTCTTGCCAGACGGCGGCTCCCTGTCGGTGGATGTCCGCGTGGCCTGGGTGCGGCCCCTGCAGGATGATTTCGCCCAGTTCGAAGCGGGGCTCGAGTTTCTCTCGATGGACCCGAGTCAGGCCAAGCTGCTCGAGCGCTGCGTGATGGATGTGCGCTCGGATTGAGCCGCGCTCTAGGTTCAGGAGGAATTTTCCTGGGCGCATCGTTTGACGTGTAAGGGCTTTCCCTTGTACCGTACCCCGGGCAGGCTCAATAGGAGGCTTGGTTTGGCGGGCATCCGCGTCAAGTTTTGGGGGGTACGGGGTAGCGTTCCTGTACCAGGATCCTCCACCGCGGGCATCGGCGGAAACACGAGCTGTGTCGAGGTTCGCTGTGGCGACACGTTGCTCGTGTTCGACGCCGGCACCGGGCTGCGGCTATTGGGCAGGTCTTTGCTCAAGGAAATGCCGGTCAGCCTGCACCTGTTCTTCAGCCACGTGCACTGGGACCACATCCAAGGGTTTCCCTTTTTCGCGCCGGCCTTCGTGCCAGGCAACACCATCCACATGTACGGGGGCGACCAGGTCGCGGGCCACGTCGAGACCGCCATGATCGGCCAAATGGAGAGCCCAAGCTTTCCGGTCCGCCTCGACCAACTCCCCGCCACACTGCGCTTCCACGATCTGCACTCCGGGGCCGTGGTTGAGCCGAGCCCCGGTACCCTCGTCCGCTGCGCGTCGGGCAACCACCCCGGCGGTGTACTCGCCTATCGGGTGGAGCACGGTGGACGTGCAGTGGTGTACCTCACCGATCACGAGCCGGACGGCGAGCAGCCCAAGGCCATCGTGGACCTCACACGCGGCGCCGACGTGCTCATCTACGACTGCATGTACACCCCCGAAGAGTACGTCGGAAAGAAAGACGGTGTATCGCGCGTGGGCTGGGGTCACTCCACATTTGAGGTGGGAGCAGCCCTAGCGCGTGAAGCAGGCGTGGGAGAGCTTTTGCTCTTTCATCACGACCCCGACCAGACCGACGCCGACGTGGCCGAGAAAACCGAGCGCACGCAGGCGCTGTTCCCAGCCAGCCGCGCCGCCTTCGAGGGCATGGAAGTCGAGCTCACGCCGCGCTGAGCTCAGTCGTCGCGACGACCGCCCAGGATGCCGGCGCGTATCAAGAAGTACAGCAGCTGCATGATCGCGCTGATGGCGCCCGCCACGTAGGTCATTGCAGCCGCATTGAGCACGGCTCGCGTGCCGCCCACTTCGGCGCGGGTGATCATGCCGCTGTTTTCGAGCACCGCCACGGCCCGATTGCTGGCATTGAACTCGACCGGCAGCGTAATCAGCGTGAAGATCACGAAGGCGCTGAACAAAATCACACCGGCCCACACCATCTGCGTGGACGCCAAGCCGATCCCCACGGCACACAAGATGCCGCCGAGATTGGATCCTATCTGCGCCGGCTTCACAACCCAGGAGCGGAACTTGAGCGGCCCGTAGCCGGTCGCGTGCTGGATGGCGTGCCCCGCTTCATGGGCAGCCACGCCTAGCGAAGCCAAGGAGCGACCGCGAAACACGTCAGGCGACAGCCGTAGCACCTTGTGGGACGGGTCGTAATGGTCCGACAGGAAGCCTTGGACCTCTTCGACGGTCACATCGTTGATCCCCTTTTGTCTCAGCAACTCCCGCGCAGCTTGTGCGCCCGAAAGCCCGCTTTGCGCAGGAACACGGCTGTACTGCTTGAACGTGGACTTCACCTTGAAGCTCGCCCAAAAGCTCAACAGGAGGCCCGGCGCCAAGAACAGGAAATACATCGGGTCGAAGTACATGGATGGCAAGTTAAGTCCTTCCACAGGCAAAGCAAGCACTTGTCAGGCGGCCGTAAGCGCACCGCTCTGCTACGCAATCTGAGCATGACCGACTCATCGCGGCCTGGGCCCAGTTTACAAAAGCCTTATGAGGGCCCAGCGCGCGAGGCCACGTACGGCTTGAGCCGCCTGTCGGGGCCTGTATCGCTGGTGGACGTCGCCAGGGAAATCGAGCACGCCGACACGATGCTCGCATCGGTGACCCATGCGCAACTCAGCTTAATTGCAGACCAAATCAAGGCGCTGCGCGCAGAGGCCGAGCGCGTTCTCACGCGCGCGAAACAGAACGCCGAGCTACATCGTGCCGAGGCGCGCTTCGTGCGGCATCCGGGAAAAACCTACCACCTCTACGAGCGGCCGGGTCCCGGTGGCACGTCAGTGCGCTACTGGTCGCTGCTCTCCCCCGCCGAATGGGGAGCCACGCCGCCGCACCCATTTGTGGGTAGCTATCGGCTCGA
>CAZEWA010000134.1:13424-14744 GCA_964515685.1 uncultured Polyangiales bacterium
CGTCAGCGAGTGACACAAAGCGCGTGCGTTGAGGTCACACGAAAAGCGAGCGCTGCTTGTATACTGCGCGCTGATGCAAGAGCTGGTGATTACTGCGGTGGGGCCAGATCGGCCCGGATTGGTCGGCAAACTGACAGCCCCGCTGTTCGAAGCGGGCGTCAACGTAGCCGACTCGAGAATGGTCAACTTGCGCGGGCAATTCGCCGTGATTTTGTTGGCGGAAGTGCCTGAGCGCAGCTTGGACGACGTGCAAGCATCCCTTTTGCATGTGGCGGAATCCTTGGGTCTCGCGCTCACATTCCGCGGCCATACGGCCCAAGAAGATACGTGGCCGACCACGGTGGGCGTGCCCTATCGCCTGCGCACATACGCGATGGACCAACCGGGTCTCGTGCATCGCATCACGGATCTGCTGCAGCGCCATTCCATCAACGTGGAAGAGCTCGAGACGCGCTCGCATCCTCGCCCTGAAACCGGCGCTCCATTGTTCAGCATGGAAGTGCGGATGACGATTCCCGCGGCCGTACAAGTGAAGAACGTGCGCACGGAGCTCGAAGCCTTGTGTGACGAGCTGAATTGCGACGTAGAAATTCAGCCTGTCAGTCTCACCAAGTAAGGCGGGCTCGCACAGTCCCCACCGCTGCCCTCACGTTCAAGTCTGCGCGGGTCAAGTTTCTTGAGCCAACTTGAGCCGAGATTTGCGCTCGGTGGTACAAACTCAGGTGGTCCGCGCACTCAAAAGCCTGCCCGGGGGAAGCCCCGGTCCGACCGACGCAGCGCTCGTGGGTGCAGCGCGCGCCGGCGAGTCGTGGGCCCAGGAAGCCTTATTTCGGCGCTATTCGCGCATGGTCAACGGTCTCGCCTATCGTGTGCTCGGCCGCGATTCCGAAGTCGACGACCTAGTCCAAGATAGCTTTCTCGAAGCCCTCAAAAACCTTCACCGCCTGGAGAATCCACAGGCCTTTGCCTCCTGGCTCGGTTCCATCGTCGTACGCACTGCCAGCAAGAGACTCCGTCGGCGTGCACTTCTCAATCGACTCGGCTTACGCAGAAACACGCCCATCGATCCGGATGTCGTGCTCTCGAACGACGCACCACCCGACGTTCGGGCCCAGCTCTCACGCATCTATTCTTGCCTCGATGCGATGCACCACGAAATGCGCCTCTCCCTCATCCTCCACCGCGTAGAGGGCATGAGTCTCCCAGAGACCGCGGACACCATGGGCGTCTCCCTTTCAACAGTCAAAAGGCGGCTCGCCGCCGCTGAACAGATTCTCGCAACTGCGACACGCAAGGAGCCGGGGCCATGAACGAGCCCTC
>CAZEWA010000135.1:0-14467 GCA_964515685.1 uncultured Polyangiales bacterium
ACGCCCTTGGCTGAGAGCGCGTGCAGAAGGATGTCGACGACTTCGTGCCAAGTCGGAGCCGTTTCGACACCCGCATCGGCGCTCGCCGCGCGAATCACGCGCACGACTTGGCGGACTTGGGTGATTTCCTGCGAAAACCTCTTCGCACGACTGGCCGGAAGCGCGACCTCGGTGCCATCGAGCAAGGTTAATGTGCGCCGCCCGCGGACCGGTGGCTGCGACGGCGTCTCGTATTCTGCCAGCGGCACGACCACATCGTCGCCCGCTCCATCGCCTCCCTCGGCCGAGGAGAAGCTTTGGGGAGGTTGTTGCACCTCGCCCACCCGAGTAGGCGACGGGGCAACCTCGGCACGCTTCGCCGGTCCGGGCGCTTTCACTACGTTCACGGGCACAGGCGGCGCTGGCGCACGAGCGCGCGGCGCCTCGCCGGGAGCCGGCGGATACAACGATTCAGCAGCACGCTGCAGAACTTCGCGCAGCCCTTCCCCCGAAGCCTGGGGCGCATGAGATTCGGCAAAGTAATGACGCTCAATGGCGCGGCGAATGTCCGTAGGCGCAGCGATCATCGCGCGCACGGGCAGGCCCGATTTCTGCGACGCCAGCTGCAAAGCCGCCTCGTCTGTCGGATCCTCGATTGCCAGATACAGCGTGTCGCCCTGGTCGCGAACACTGCGCACGTAGATCGGCATGAGCGCGTGACGGTCTGCGAGCTCAGCGGGCACGCGAGCCAAAAGCTCGCGCGAGAACTCGATTCGCTCGAGCGAGACCCAGGGAATGGTGAGCTGGTTTGAAAGGATCTGCGCAAGCTGGAGCTCGGACACATGCCCAAGGGCAACCAGCTGCCTGCCCAAACGCATCCCGGAGCTTCGCTGCGCCTGCAGTGCCTCGTCCACCTGTGAAGGCGTGACGAGACCTGCAACGATTAGCATGTCGCCGATGCGCTCCCGATATGCTTTGGCCTGCGACATGCGACGGGAACTCTCGCCTGCATTCTGCGCCGTGAGACTCGGCCCACGGCCCAGCCTCTCGACATAAAAGGTCAGTTCTGCGGTGCGAAAACGAACGGGTAAGAGAAGGTTACGCTTCCTCCGGTCGGCCCTGGATTGAAGCGGAAGCGCTTGACCGTGTCGACTACGCATGCGGCTACCGCAGCGTCGTTGGTCGTATTGCCAGTTGCGCTGGCCTTGGAAACGGTGCCGCTCTGCTCGATGGTGAATTCCACCGTAACCTTGCCCTGAAGGGTCGGATTTTTGCGCAGCTGATTCTCGTAGCAAATCTTGATGGCACTGAGGCGTTTCTTCACCTCAGCCGTCACCAGCTTGGAGTCAAACTCGCCTGCACCGCCGATATCCTCGCCGCCGTCGAGCTTGATGTTTCCAGAAATTTTCTTCTCGGTGAGGGCCTGGCCGCCGCTCACTTCGCCGCCAGTGCCCTTTGTACCACTCAAACTACCGAGGTCGCCGACGCTGCCACCGCTGCCGCTGCCCTCGCGATTGCGAAGCGTGCCGCCCGACGATCCAGTTGCGACGCCCACGCCCGATGCTTGTGCGAGCACCTCAGCTGCGTTGCCCGTAACAGCGCCGCCGCGGAGCACGTCTGTCAGACCGCCCGAGCCAGAACCAAGCGCGCCCAACAGCAGCGCTTCGGCCGCAGCGGCCGCTTGCTGAGCGACCTGCGCCGTCTGCTTGGCCACTTCCCCCGAACTATCACCGGGTGGCTTGTCACCCACAGGTGCCTTCGTCGGGGCATCGTCGCTGCCCTTGTCGGTCTTGGACGGAGTCGGCGACGGCTCGGCAACCGTTTCGTCTGAAGGACCGACGGGCTCATCGACGGGCGCGGGCGGCTCGGGCTCTGCGATCATGATGAGATCGATGTACTGCTTCGGGATGACGCCAATGCCCTGATCGAGCGGCCAATCCGAGTTCTCGAGGTACACGACGAAACCGAAGTGCGTCATGAACGAGAACAGCACGAACGCTGTGAACATCCAGTCGATGCTCTTGGCGAAACCACCGCGAGCTGCCGCAGGAAGCTGCGGACGCGGCTGAACCGGAGGCGGCGTCACGAACTGAAAGAGCAGCGTGACGTCGCCGATGACGACCTTGCCACGTGCGCTGTCGTTGAGCTTTACCTGCCAGTAGGTGCCCGCATTTCGCGCCGCCCCCGACGAGCGCAGCTGCTCGAGCGTCTGCACACCTGCTGGCAAGCCAACACGACCCGACATGGTCTCGGTGAAGTTCAGAATGTAGTCGCTGCCGATGAGCTGAAAAAGCTCGAATCGCGGCGCGATGCCTGCGGCGTTGAGGACGAAATGATTGCGCTCGGAACTACCGACCGTGACCGTCTCGCGCTTGCGGACGATTCGCTCCTCGATGATCTTTCCGCCTTGGATCACACCGATCCGGAGGACCTTTGGGCCCACCGGTTTGATGTTCACGGCCTGCATGGCCATGGTCATCGCGCCAGGGCGTCCGCCTGGTGCCTTCGGTTGTGTTCCCCCCTGCCCCGTGCCTTCGTTTTGGCTCATCGATCACTCCGTCACGAGTTCGTCCGGCTGACGGACGTTGGTGCCTCGAAAAAGTTCTGCACCCCTCGCACGCTCCCCGACGCAGGCCACGATATCATCGCCCTCCCGCACGGGTAAAGCTTGTCGCATCGAAGGGTTATCACTGACTTGGGCCCTTGGCCCGCAGCTGCGCATCGACCGCGTGCTGAGACAAAATGTGGGCAATGTGGGTAGCCTGCCTGATCAGGTCGCGAGCGACACGCCGAAATAGGCCTAATGCGTAAAAACAGAAAGCCGACGTGCCGACCCCGATGCCCATCGACTCGAGCGCCTGGGCAACTGCGACCTTCTGAGCAAGGCCTGCCTGCAGGGCCAACAGGCTCGTGTCATTGAATCCTTGGCGGATCGCCAGGATCGCTCCCAGCAGTCCCAGCACGGAAGAAAGCGTCGCCGAACTCCGCAACAGCCCCAGCCTCCGCCCCACCGCATAGCGAAGCTCGACTCGAATGAGGTCCGACGATTCGAAGAAATCGCGATCTTCGGTGCCCAGCTGGGCCCTAAGAACTTGAGACACGTAGGTGTCAGGAAGCCGATTGGCCCACGAAAGCGGGCCAGCAGCATCCCCCTTCTTCAACTGTGTCCCGAGCCAACGCAACGCGCGCTCACTCGTCGGAGCGCGAAAAAATAGCTCACGGGCACGCTCGACGACGATCGCAAACACGATCAGGGTCAACCCGAGCTGCCCTAGTGCGTAGAAGCGGACCACGTTTGGCTAAAACGGATCGCGCTGAACGCTGCGAACCACGTCTCGCAGAAAGCTCGTCCGCAAATCGAGCACCTCGTAGCCGAGGTTCGAGCGATTCAAAATGTAGAAAGCATTCGGCTTCTGGACTCGGCCCTCGATAGTGATCTCTTCGAGCTGAATGACCTTGGGCTTACGCTTGGCGGCGGAACCTTGCGACTGCGCAGTAACCACAGAGGGGATAGAAAGCATGAGCCCGAAGGCGATTCCGAGCGCCATCTTCATTTGCTTTCTCCTTCTGCGGCCTTGGCAGCATCTTCTGCGGCCTTGGCAGCATCGCGCTCAGCGGCCTTCTGTTCGCGCTCGATGCGCTTCTGTTCGCGCGCAACGCTCTTCTCTATGTCGTCCAAGTAGGATGTGGACAGGTCGTCACGTCCCAGCTTGGACCCCATCTTTGCACGATAGGTACCAAACTCTTCCTTCGCCTTGGCGAGCGACCCGAGCAAATCGAGCCCCGGAAAGCTTGCGCCCGCCGACAAGTACATAAGCGCAAGGTTGTAGTGCGCTTGTGGTAAGTCGGACTGCATGCGCAGGGCCTTATCAAAGGCAGCTTTTGCCTTCTCCCACTGACCGGTCGAACGGTAGGCGTCACCGAGGGCAAGCTGCACTTCAACCAGCTTCGGAGAAAGGCGCTCGACTACCTGGAACTGCGTAAGCGCCTCCGTGTAGTTCGCGCCAGCAAGAAGACGAAGCCCGAGTTCCATACGCGCTTCGGAGAAATCTGGGTCCAGCGATACCGCTGCTCGGAACTCAGTCATCGCTTCTGCAAGCCGTTGCTCGTCGAGCAGTCGCTTACCCTTGTAGTAGTGGAGCTCTGCGTTCTTGTCGTCGATGGAGAGCGCCTGCTCAAGGATCGAATCCGCAAGCTCGACTCTGCCCGCCTTGAGGTTCGCCCGAATCAGCGAAAGCATCGACGGAACGTGACGTTCGTCGCGACGCAGCGCCTTGCGTGCGACGAGGATGGCGTCGTCTACGCGCTTCACCTGGACGAGCAAGTCAGCGTAATAGGCCTGCAAAAGTAGATTGCGTTCCCATTGCTCAGCGAGCGGCTGGATGAACGACACAGCCTTGTCGGGCTGGCCCTGCCGCACGTAAATCGCGACGATTCCACGGGCAGCGGCCTCGTAGTCCGCCTGCACACGGATGGCGCGGCGATAATAATCGATGGCCTGGGATTCCTTGCCCTCGCGGTCGTACATCACGCCCAAGGCGTAAAGAGCCTGATAGGCCGAGGCGTCTGCTTTGATCGACGCCTCGAACGCGGCCTTAGCTGCCGTGGCGTTACCCTCGCGCGCGGCTTTAACGCCCTCTTGGTAACTCGAGAGCGCTCCGCCAGCGAGCACCTTGCGCACGGGCAGCGCTCGGCCGGTCTCGGCTTCCGTCGATCCCCAGGGGCTGCCGGCGTTGCCAGTTGACCCAGACGCAGGCGTTTTTGAGCCCGACGTCGCCCCCTGACCTGAACCAGGCTTAGTGGACGAATCACCTCCAGAGGCGGCCTCCTCAGAAGGACTCTCGCCGCCTTGTGTCGCCTCACCGGCGGTGGGTGTTTTGGTCCCGGCTTCCGCCTTCTTGCCGCAACCAGACCCAGCGCCGAGAAGTGCCAGAGTCAGGCCCGCCCAAACCCATGGTTTTGATTGGCCAGTCATCAGTTCACCTCCGTGCTGAGGCTAGGCGGCGAGACCCCTATCGGCATGGGGAGCACTGCACCGCGTGGTGCGCGTGAGAATTCGCCCGGCTGGTACGCCTGGACCGAAGCGTCCGACGCCTTCTGCTCGGCGATGCATTCCGCAATGCGCTCCTCGCCGTAGGCACCCAACCGAGTGATCGCTTGTTGCGTGAATTCGTTGTCGATCGAGCCGACCTTCGCTGCACGTGCAGCGAGCGCGTATCGATAAACCGCAAAGCACTCGATGGGCCGCGTTTGCTGGTCAAGCACCTGACGCACGGCGTCCTCCACCTGGATACGAACGTCCTCACGCGCGTATTCCGGTAGTGCATTCATCTGCTTTTTCAGGTCTGCCGGGATGACGAAAGGCGTGTTGAGCACGGCCTTCGCAAGGATTTCGTAAACCCGTCCCTGGCGTACGAAGGCTGCGATAGTCCAGGTCGGACGACGATAGGTCATGACCGCGTCGTAGGCTTCGTTGCGCTGCGTGGCGCTCTTCGACCCATCATCGATCTGCTTGGTGAGGGTGTCCACGTAGGACTTCATCGTGGGCGGTGTGCCGGGCTTGATCGCGAACTTTTCAAAGTCCTCGAGGCCCTTGTCCACCAAGATGAACTTCGCCTGCGCGGCGTACTCCGCAGCGATAGATCCGGGCTGCTGCCCCGACTTCCCGTAGGCGGTCACGACATCGGCGAGTGCGACCTCGTAGTCCTTCTGCTTGCCAGCCGTCTTTCTCGCCTGCGCGATACGCCAGTAAGCTTGAACCACCAGCTCTCCCGCCTTGGGATCGCTCTGATAGCGACCGATGAAGTCCTTCATCTTGGTCACAGTCTCGGTGGTCTTGTTCTGCTTGAACGACATTTCCGCGACGCGATAGCTGGCTGCCATCTTTTCTGCGGGGTCCTTCAGCAGCTCAGAGGCACGCTGGTAGTAGTCGGCCGCTCTCGCGTACTGCTGCTGGTACTCGAGAATCCTCGCCGCATTGATGAGGGCACCTTCACGGCGCTCGGCCATGAGCGGGTCACTCGAACGCTTGAAGCGCTCCGAATCCGCGAGAATACGGTAATTCTCAATCGCCCGATCGTAGTCGAAGAAGCGATTGGCGTTGTATGCCAGGCGGAAGTAGGCATTGGCCAACACGCCGTCGAGTTCCTGCTGCTGTTGGGAATCGGCTGCCTGCTTCGGGCCAACCTCATCGATGATACGTGAGTAGAGACGCGCTGCAGACTCGAAGCGGCTCGTGCGCTCCAGTGCGATGGCTGCCTTCTCCAGCGCAAGGGGCGCTTGCGGGTGGTTGGGTTCGTCATCGACCGCTTGAACTAGCAAGGTCGCTGATTCCTCGTACAAGCGGACCTGCTCAGCTCCCGAAGCCTTTTCAGCCTTCACAAAGAGCTCGACAGCCTTCTTGTACTGGATATTCGTGAGGTCAGCGCCGGCCAAGCATTGCGGTTCCTCGATGTTCTTCGGATCCATGCAATCGATGTCCGTCGCAGCTGTGCCCTCAGGTGCGAAGGTGCAAGCGCGCTCGCGCAGATCATTGCCGAGACGCTCAACCTCTTCCACTTGGTTCAGGCTTACGGCCATGTTGCGGAGGTTCAGCCAGGCGACGCGACCCGTCTCATCGGCGAGGGGCCCGTTGCAATGCTCCTCGTAGATGCGAGTAAAGCGTTCCTTGGCATGCGTCCAATAGCCGTACTCATAGAGTAGCAGCGTATTATTGTAGGCATATGCCGGGCGCACCTTCTCCGTGTCGTGCGCATCGTCGACGCGCGCGAGATACAACTCGCGGGCCTGCGCCAAACGTTGCACCAGGCTAGGCATCGCCACAGGCGACACGCGCAAAGGTGTCCCCTGCGGCGTCGGTGGCTCTTCGCGAAGCGTGAACTCGTTGCGCTCCACGGCCATTTCGACCAGGCGCTTGAGGGATTCCACTACACGACGAGCCGACTCGGAGAGGTACTTGTCGTCTAGGTTCGAATCACGGACCGCGGCGTATTCACGGGCCGCTTCTTCATAGTTTTCCGACCAGAACAGGGCGTCCGCCAAGTTGTACTGGAGGTCGTAGGCCTGCGGGCTGTTCGGATAACGCTGGATGTATCCGCGATAGGCTCGCGCTGCGAGGCCGTACTGCTCCTGCGCCAAGCGAATGAGTTCCAAATCGCGGTCCTGGACACCCAAACGACGCAGACGCTGAGCCTGCTCATGGTGGTAAATGGCCGCCGCCACAACCGCCTCTTCCGCAAGCTGCTCTGCCCGGCGCTGTTCAAGCGGGTGATCCATGTTGGCATTCCACCAGCTGGATCCTTCGCCGTACTCGCCGAGCAACGCGCGTGCCTTGACGGCATCTTCAAGCTCGTTGGCTCGCGTGTAAGCTCTTGCGATATTGTTCTGCATTTCGGGCGACTGCGGATGGTTGGGCCAGCGCTTGAGCGCAAGGTTCCAGACCTCGATAGCCTGTGGGTATTTCGCCTCGTCGAACCATACGGAGCCGAGCGCGTGATACACCTCGGGCGTCCACTCGCGATCCTGTGCCATCAGCTTGGGATCTTGGACCCGCGCAAGGCCTGTGGGCTGCCCCTCCTGGGTGTCGGGAATCTGGTTCTCGTTCCAGTCGTCGTACGCGAATGCGATGGCGAGATACTGCACGGCCTCCGCTCGAAGCTCGGAGCCTGCTCTACCCGTGCGTTTACGCTCCTCGTCCGACCACTCAACGAGTGCGGCAAACGTCGCGATGGCTTCCGGATAACGGAACGCGCGGTAGTACGACCAAGCGACCTTGTAGAGCGCTAGGTTGTAGTTGCGATCTTCCTTATCAGTGAGGACGTGCTTGTACGCACTAATCGCGTAAGCCATGCCCTCGGCGGAGACATCGTAGTCGAAGTGGTACTCGCCGATACGCAGCCAAGTCTCACCGAGAAAGCGCGAGGCCTGCACTGCTGGCGTGCAACTGCCGTAGTAGTCGACCAGCGGAGCATCCTTAGACGGCGTGGCCTGGATGGTTCCGATTGTGAGCGAAGGATTCTTCGCTTCGCGTTCCGCAGCTGCGGCAAGCGCCTCGTTAGGCGTATCCGTCAGGGTCTTACGGAAATCGTATTGATTCTCGCAGACGAGGTTAAGCCAGGCGATGCGCGCCTTTTCCGGAGCCCCCATCTCGTTCAGGCAGTAGCCGATGAGATAGTAGACGCCGTCGATACGCTGGTAACTCGGGAACTTGGTGATCAACTCTCGGTAGAGGTTGATGGTCGGCGAGAAGTCCTTCTCGGGCTCCGGCAGCTCGACGCCCCCTTCACGCGAGGCCATGACCTTCATCACGGCATTCTGGAAATCGATGGCACTACGCTCGAAGTAGAGTTCTCCGAGACGGAACATCGCATCGGGCGTATAGGTCGGATCGTTCGGATATTGCTGAACGAACTTCTCGAAAAGCGCTATCGCCTTAATAGTCGCTTCGTCCTGCAGCGCCTCTTCTTCGGCGACTTGACGTGCGTAACCTTCGCTCCGCTCGCGACGCTGCCTCAGGTACTCGCGACGCACGATGGATACAACTGTATCCTTGTAGGCTTCACCGCTGCGTTGAAAGCGCTCGACCTCACGCTCCATCTCTTTGAGTGCAGCGATTTGCTCGGCGGTCGGCGCAGGCCTGACGTCTTTTAAGCGGCGGTCGGCAGTGTCGAGGAAGGCAGGCAGCTCAGGCTCACTCCAGGGCATCGCCTCGGTCGCTGGCTGTTCCTGGGTGGTCACCGCCGCATCCGTGGATGCCGCGTTGTTGTTGTCCGTGCCATCTTGCGATGTCGACGTGGACGTGGCGCCCGAGTCCTGCGCATGTCCTTGCCCAAAACTGATAAGACCCGTCGCGGTGCCGGCCAACAACGCCCAGCTCAACCCGCGGTGGAGATTCGCGCGGCCCTTCACTGTTCGTCTCCTTTGGGCTCGTCCATGATCTCTTGGAATTCGTCATCGAGCGCGCGTATCTCGCTAGCTCGCGAGCGCGTCAGCATTTCGACGCGAGTTCGGTGCTCTTCGCGCTCCGCCCACGACACGTCGACCGTACCCACGTCCGCTCGCAACACGAGATCGTAGAAGCGATTTCGCACCAAAGCGAAATTCGCGTGAGTGACTCCGCCGACGACGTACTCAGCTTCCGTCTCGAGCACGCCGAGTTGGTTGCGGTAGCCCTCTAGACTGATGTTCTCGGAAGCAATCGCCTGCTTCAGCTCGACGGTGCGGTGTTCGACCGCACGCTCGATCTCCGCATCACGCGCATTCACCGAAGTCTCTATGGCCCCAACGCGAGAAAACATGGTGTCCAAGCGCGCGTCACTTGCACCGAGAGCCGCCAGCGTCTTGCGCTCCTGCTCGACTAGCTCGATGTAACGCGCACGCACTTCATCGTCGTGCACATAGCGAGCATCGCCAACGCCTACCTGCAGGCGCCCCGATTCGAGCTCCAGCTTGAAATCATCAATTTGCTGCCGGTATGCCGAAACAGCGCCTCGCTGAGCAGCAAGCTCTGCTCCCATCGCAGCGACGCCCTCTGGATTCGTTCGCGCATCTTGGGTGTCGAGCAGAAAGCGCTCCGTGGCGACTATCCGCGCGTCCATACCGAGGAGTTCGACCTCGTATTTGCTCAGATCCGCAGATAGATCGTGCAGGCCGCCAAGCAAATCTTGATCTCGGTCCGAGAAATCACTCTCTTCATCGGGAAGCTTGCTCAACGCATCTTCGAGCTTCTGTCGCTCAGCCCGCATCGCGGTAAGTTCCGCTGAATTCCCCTTCGCGCCCTGGCTTAGCGACGCCACGAGTCCCTGGCGCAAAGACGCCGCGCGATTGCGAATGACCGTCGTCCGCTGCTTCTGCTTGCGGAGATCGCCAAACAAATTCACGCGATTGTTCGCTTCCAAGGCGAGTTCCAGGCGGCGTGAGAGCGCACTCGTGTCGCGCACGAGATTCCGAGCTTGGGCAAGGTCCGAAAGCACGCGCAGAGCGCGTTCCATGTCGGCATCCTCATTCGCGAACGGCACGGCTTCCGCCGGCAGGATGGTATTCACGTCGAAGACCGCGATGTTCTCGCGGACCAACTGTCGAAAATGGGCCGGCAAATCAGCGTGCTCCGCCGCAATTCGATCGAATTTATCGCGTACAGGACCGTAGCTTTGTGAGGCCTTGACGAAGACGTCAGATGCCGAGTCCAACTGTCCGTTCCGCAAGAGCAGGTTGCCGCGCAAAATCGAGCCATCCGCCAAGTAGCGGCTGTCTGGCGCTGCGATCGACAAAACCTCCAGCGCACGCTCCGCACGCGTAGAGTCGCCCATCCGGATGTAAACCCAGGAAATCTCGTAAAGCGCGACGTCGAACCAACGCGAAGTGCGCGGCACGCTTTGGTACATCTCGACGGCTTCATCGAGCTGATCGGTCTCGTAATAGAGGCGGCCCAATGCAAGCTGGGCGAGTTCCACGATTTGACCGTGCTCAGGAGTCGTCACCTGCGTTCGCAAAACACGACGAAACGCCTCCGTTGCCTGCGCGAGTTGGCGCTCCAGCGTGAGAATCACGCCGACGAAGTACCGAGCTTGAGGAAAATAGGGGCTCGCTTCGGCAACGCTCTCGAACGCCTGCCGCGCAGCCCGGAGGCCCTCGGCATCGACAGACTCGGTCTTGAGCTCAGTACCCGTGCGCGTGACCTCCTCAACAGAGACCGCCTTGTTGTACAGGTACTTGGCGCGGTAGTACGTCGTGGCAGCTTCTATCTCCTGGGGAGGAAGCTTGCTTAGTCGCTCAAAATAGCCCTCGACACCATCGAAATCGCGGGTGTGAATGGCGATCTCGATAAGCCTGCCGAGCGCTCTCGACGCGTAAGGACGAAACGCGGATTCGTCCGCACGGGCGATGAGCTGCCGTAGCCGCGTCCGTGCTCCCAGGTAGTCTCCTGCGGAATACAAGGATTCACCGAGCAGGAACAGGGCGTCCGGGTACGCTGTGTGTTGCGGGTAGTTGTCGACGACATCCGTGAGGATAATGCTCGCGCGAACGTAGTCCTGCAGACGGTAAAACAGCTCCCCGTCGGTCAACCGTTCCTCAACGTAAGTAGCCCCCCGCGCAACCGGCCCAGCCAAGGGCTCGCTTGCGAGAAGCTGACTTTGTGTTTCGAGGTCGCGTAGCTCCTGCTCCAGCTTCTGGGCGTCTTGGCCACGTGAAACCGGAATCGATGCTGCGCTACTGCCCGCAAGAGCTGCGACAAACAGCAAGCTCTCGCGCGTCGAGCGGCGACGCATCACTTGCCTCCCTGCGCTCCAACAGTTTCGCTAACGCCAACGGAAGTTCCGGTGGTCGCAGGGGCCGCGGACACGGCAGCCTGCTCAGGCGTGGCCGTATCGCCCACCTGTTCCTGATAGCGAATCGCCGGCCGCTCCTCGAGAGGCGCCGTGGGTCCGCCCTTTTCGTAGGCAACCACGCGAACGCTCACAGCCTTCCCTTCGGGCGCCGTGAAGGAGTAGCTCGAGCGCACCTTGAAGCGGTATCCCTTGAGGTAAGAGAAGATGCCGTAGCCGTGGCCGCGGTACTCAAGGTTGACGGTCAACGTGTGCTCACCAGGAACGATGCTGCCGTTGTAGATATCGAAGACGGCCTTTTCACCGAGCCCGCCCTCTTCATCTGCACGGTTGAAAATGGGCGCACCGTCGAGCGCGTAGACCGCCTTCACGAGCTTGTAAGACGCGCTCATCTTGTTTTCGTGGACGATGGTGGTCTGCGAGCCAGCTACGACTCCCTGGAGCACCGTCTCGGCCAAGAGCGACAGACGGGCCTTCGAGCGGAAGATCTGCTCTTTCAGCTCGTTGATCCGTTGCTCCAGATCCCGCAAACGCACGCTGTACGTCGCGGCATCGAGACTGGTCTTCTCGGCGGTGTTTTCCGTAGCTCCCTCTGCAGCCACGGGCGCTGCAGTCGTCGTTGCAACAGCAGAGCCCTCACTGTCTGGGACGCTCTGACCCGATGCGGCGGCAGTAAGCAGCCAAACTGCACCAACCGTGGACCAAAGCGCAATCCTTCTCCGCATGCTGGGTTCCCCTCTGTCGGAATGCGACCGTTCAGTCAGCGCACCCCTGCTGGCCGACGCAATAGCACCGCTTAATACCAGTGAGGCCCTAGGCGGTCAACGCGCTGAGACAGCGGCAAAGGGTGGAGGAGAAAAGGAATTTTGCATTTGACCGCCCCCGCGCCCGGATTTTCGGATTTTTGAGGGGGCCCATTTGCGTCTCCCCCGAGCGAGTCATTTGAGCGCTGCTGCCTAAAACAGCGCGATTTCTACCATGTCACGTACACTTCGGGTCATGTCGGACACGGCTTCCCATAGCATCACCCTTTGGTGGCAACGCCCTCTGGGGCCCACCGACGTAAAAACGTCTTGGGGAGATCGTTTTGGCGTACGGGACGTCTTAGCCGAGGACGGGTTACAGCATGTCCGTCGTCGGTGCGAGGAGCATGCTCGTGCGGCGACCTGAATTAGAGAGGTGCTCGGATGAGCAGCTCATACAGCTCTACACTCAGGGAGAACTGGCGGCGATTGAAGTGCTACTTGCCCGCTACAGGCGTCCCATCTTCCAGTTCGTCCTGCGACTTGTCTCCGACCGTGGGCGGGCCGAAGACCTGCTCCAAGACACGTTTTTGCGCATGATTGAGCACGCCACAAGCTTCGCCGGCACCGCATCCCTGAAGACCTGGATGTACCGCATCGCGCGCAATCTCTGTATCGATGAGCTGCGCCGCTTGAAACACAGGCGACACCCTTCCCTGGATGCGGCGTCGCTTACGACGACCTCGGAGGCGGGGCAAACCCTCCACGAGAGATTGCCCGACCTCACGGCAAGCCCGGAACGTGAGACCGAGGACCGAGCCCTTTCGCTGCGGATTTCCGCCGCCATTGATGAACTACCCACGGATCAGCGCGAAGTTTTCGTGCTGCGCCAGGTGCAAAACCTCTCCTTTAAGGAAATTGGCGAAGTCACAGGGGTTTCCGAAAACACGGTCAAAAGCCGCATGCGATACGCGCTCGAGCGGCTCCAGCGCGCACTGTCGGACTATCAAGAACATGCGGAGGAGCTTCGATGACTATTCCTTCTCCCCTTCCCTGTGATCAGGTTCAGGCGCTGCTCGTCGAGCTCGTTTGCGGTGAGCTTCCGTCCGACCTAAAGGCTGCTGTGCGCGCCCACACGCAAACCTGTGCGGTGTGCGAGGCTGAAGCTGACCAGCTAGAACGCGTGCTCGGTCTGGCTTCTGCTCTGCCCATGGCCGAGCCGTCGGCAGCCGTGAGCGAACGCGTCATGCTTGCTGCCCGCGATGCGCTCGCGGCCCGAACGGAGAAAGCACATTCGCCTCTGCGGCCCGCACATGTGGCCGAAGCCGACGACAAGCGGCAGACGACTTGGTGGGGACGCCTGACCGCGTGGGCCTTTTCGCCTCAAATCGCCATGGCGAGCGTTCTACTGTTAATGGTGGGGATGGGCTTGTACGCCTTACCGCTCGGACGGCAGAACACCCATCTCGCGCTCGAAGCGGCTCCTGAAGACCGCGCGATTCCAGCCCCCGCAGCCAGTGCGACGCTCGCGCCTCCCCAACAGGAGAACGAAGATGTTGCGCCCTACGCCGATCTCTCGGAGTCGGAGGCACGCAAGGCTACGTCTAGCTCAGGTGGCGGCGGTGAGCAGAAGCAGCGTTCCCGGCCTGCCCGGGAAGCCGCTGGAACACGCAGGGCCCGTGAAAGCGAGCCCGCCCTCGCCGCTTCAGACAAAAAAAGCCCAGCAGCCCGCAATGTAGCGATGGACGAGAGCGTCGCGGTTGAGCGTTCGACGCAAGCAGCTGCCCCCAAACGGGCCGCGGCGCCGCAACAGGACATGGGCCCCGTCGCATTTCCGGCATCTCCCACCACAGCGAAGACAGAGACAGCGCGGGCCGCGAATGCGGGTGCACCAACGGCCACCGGCATCGCGCTCGAGCAAGGCATTGATGCCGTGAAGCGAGCGGCCTATGCCCAGGCCATTGCACTCCTTGAACCAGTCACCGTCAAAGGTTCACTCGCCCAACGGAATGCTGCGCATCTTTGGCTGGGACGTAGTTTTCGCGGACAAGGCCACTACGCGCGCGCCGCGGAGCACTATGAGCTTGCCCTGCGTGCGGCAAACGTTCCGCGGGAGGCGTTTGGAGAAGCGGCGGACTGCTTTGAGCACCTCGGTAACAAGGGCCGCGCTCAACAACTCCGACAGCAAATGTCAGAGGCAAACTAGACTTCGCGTCACCCGCTCAGCGGCCCCCGAAGAGCCGAAAGCCGCGTTGCTGTGGGCGGAGCGTGTGGCCTGCAAGCCGTAGAACCTCGGGCACGGCCTCGCTTGAATCACGGTACAAGAGCGCCCCGCTGTCCGATAGCCGTAAGGCTTCGAGGGCGGCAAGCCAGGTCGGATTCGAGCAAGCAACCAGCACGCGTGCGCCTATTTGACCGCAG
>CAZEWA010000136.1:0-14459 GCA_964515685.1 uncultured Polyangiales bacterium
GGGCCGTGATGACGGCGAGATCTGTCGCATTCACGCAGCCATCGCAGTTGAAGTCAGCGTCGGGGTTGTAGCCCGGAGTGCCCGAGCACTTGCCGTCAGCGAGATTGAAAATGCTCTGGTCAGCGCCGTTGACCGTGCCGTCGTTGTTCAGGTCCGCGTCCGCGGCGTTGCCCCAGCCATCCCCATCGGTATCGCATTGGCTTGCGTTGGGCGTGTTGTACGCGTTGTCCGCGCCATCGGGGATGCCATCACTATCGGTGTCGATGGCTCCCGTGACGAAGTACTGTGTGATCTTCCCTGTCACGCCGGTTCCCCACCAATCTTGTGCGCTGCCGGCTGCGTAGCAGGCGCCTGCGTTGCCCTTGGGGTTCCACATGGCCGCGATGGCCTCAGTATGTCCGTTGTATGCGAGGGGGGCCGTCGAACTATCATCACGACAGGCATCTGGCGCGAGCTCCCGATATTGGGAAGAGCTCCCTTCATTGACTGGACCCAGGCCGAGCAGCGCGTTGGCGATGACGGGCTGACGAATTAGCGCGAAATAGCCGTTTTCTGCTGCCCCGCTGCCGCCGAATGCGTCGCCTCCACCGACGAGGAGCGCGCCGTCACCGTCGGGTGCCAGTCCCGTTGCGCTGAGAATATTGTCGGCGAGTTGCTCGCCGTCGGCAGAATAGTCCAATGGAGTCCCGCCCAGCGCGGCCGTGATGTCTGACGCGCTGTAGATGCGTAGCTCCCCCGTTACAACCCCTCCAGGATCCCAGCCGATTCCAGCTATTACAGCGTTGCTGGAGGGGTCGAATGCCACGCCGCCCGACGCGCCAGGGATACTCTCGATGAGGGGGACGATGGTAGGCGTACCTGCAGCAAAGTCCCAGGCGACGACCTCGCTACCTGTAAAGGCGCCACGGTTGATCAGAACGCGGCAGGTCGTGGAGAGGTTGCAGTTACCGTGAAAGGTTCCGTCGTAGTAGTCGTCCGGGCCGTGCCTCACGCTGCCGTGAGTCGTGACATTGGGAGGTGCGGACGCGCTCAAGATGCTTGCGGGAATCAGCAGAGAGTCCACGCCCCAGCCCGTACCCAGGAAGATCTGCTCGCCATTGGAAGAGATGGCGAGGAAGCTCGGATCCATCGAAGTGCTTCCCGTATTCGCCACCTCGATCCATACGCTCGCTCCGAAATTGCTCTGCAGATAGAGCTTCTTGTTGGCCGCGAGCAGCATGCGGCCTGCGAGGGGAAAGCTGCCCATGCTCGGCGAGCCCGTGGGGAACGTCGCGAGCGCATAGCCGTAGCCGCTCGTGAGCGTGGGTGCATTGATCGTGTACACCAAACCGTTGGTGCCGTACTCGTCAAAACCGTCAGCCTTCGCTGCGGAGACTTGAAGACTCATCTGAGCCGCAAGAGCTCCCGCCAACACCGAAAAATGTCTCGTTCGCATTCTCTACCCCCGTGGTTTCAGCATCCATTTGCAAACGACACAGCGTGCTGAGGGCGCGGAATGCACCGTCAGCACGCTGCGCCAAAAACAGCGCAACGCGCAGCCATCGCACAACCTCATCGAGGTGAGCGAGCAGTGGGTCAGGTCGCGAAATGCCTACGCGAAACTACGTGCGCGTGGCCGAGTTTCCCCATGCGGAGCGCGATGGTTCCACAGGAAATGCGGCATAAAACGCGTTGATTTCAGACTGACCTGGCATCGGACTTCCCTTTCGCGAGGAATCGTTGAGCTGCCGGGTGTCTGACTCAGGACTCGACAAGGATTTCACTCCCCGCAAAGGCCCATACAGTGGCGCGACCGTGCCGGCTTTGAACCGGCTTCCCCGTGATCCGTTAGGATCGTGCAGCGCGAGAAGACTCACACTTCAAATGAGGTGTGTCAAGGCGCTCCACAAAATCGCAACGCAAAGTTCGGCACCTGTTCGATTGCTTGCGGGGGGCTCTCGGCATCTTTCTCATGCTAGGCTCGGCGCTCAATGAATCGTTGTTTGAAGCTAGAGATTGCCCTGAACGGGCTGGTCTTCTGGACGCTGGGCTGTGGCTCTGAGAATCGCTCCGTGCGTTCGGATGTGCCTGCCTCCGCCGTGGATCAGGACGCAGGTCTCTCGGACGCGTCGTTGCCAACAGCACCTGATACGGGTGACGCGGTCTGCGGAAACGGCATGCGTGAAATCGAGGAAGACTGCGACGACGGCAACACGACGAGCGGCGACGGTTGCAGCGCGAGTTGTCGGTCCGAGCAGCTCGATGCGGCAACGGCGTGCCCTGGCAGCGACGTGCCTCTCACACTTCAGCCTGACGGACTCTATTTGGGCCGGATCGAGGCGCTGACTACAGACCTTACACACTACAGCTTCGGGTCGTGTGGAGGCAGTGGTCCTGAATACGTGGCTCGCTTCACGATGCCGGAGCCCGGCGGGCTAGAGCTCACGCTGGACGCAGAGCATGACGCCGTGCTGTATGCGCGCTCGTCGTGTGTAGACGAGGCAAGTGAGCTGGGGTGCGCGCAAGAGTGGCCTTGGGGAGGCACGGAGCGGCTGTTTGTGGAGCTAGAGCGAGGCGAGGATATTTTTGTGTTCGCCGATGGCGTCGGGCGTGAAGCGGGTGCAATCGCGCTTACAGCTCAGTTGACGCCGCGCTCGTGCGTCAATCGTGAGCTTGGCCCGCTCGAGACCTGTGAGGATGGCAACTTGGTGGACGGAGACGGCTGCAGCAGCATCTGTCGCGTCGAGGGCAATCCCAACGCCTGCCCTGGCGCCGAGCTCCTCGTCGGCGCGGCGAGCGTCGAGTATCCGCTGCTCGTGCGCGGAGACACTTTCGGGCAAGGCAATACGCATAAGCCCCTGGAATGCAGCGCACCTTCTTGGGTGGGCGAATCCATCTACGCGCTCACGGCCGAGTACGATGGCCACCTCGCTGTCGAGCTCACGGCATCTGAGACTTACCATGTTCTGTATCTTCGGAGCTCGTGCGCGGTGCAGTCATCGCAGTTGACATGTGCAGAGAAGGTGCAGGGGGCCGATGTGCTTGCGCCACTCCGTGTGCCCGTGCGTGCGGCAGAAACCGTATTTCTGTTCGTCGATAGCGCCCGCCCAATAGGTGCGGGGCCGTTCGACTTGGCGATTACCTTGCTGCCTGCGCGCTGCGGCAACGGCTATCTCGACCCCGATGAAGAGTGTGATGACGGGAACGATATTCTCGGCGACGGCTGCGAAGCGTGCGCGTTTGCCAGCCATGCGTCGGACGATGCCTGTCCTGGGGTAGGGCTCGCGCTCAAGCAAGAGACTTCCTCGGTGTGGACCGCGCACTGGACAGGCACCACGCGCCAGAAGGTTGGTAACTTTCAGAGCCAGGGTCCTGTGTTGTGCGCCGAGCGCAGCGCGCGAGATACGGTCTATCGCGTCTCGCCGCCCAGCGATGGCTTCCTCAGCGCACAGGTCACTTCGAGCTTCGATGCATCGCTTTCCCTGCGGACGCTGTGCTCTATCGAATCCGCGGTGGCCCAGCCTAATCTGAGTCTCGAAGAAGCGGACGCCATTCGAGCAACGGAGCTTTTGTGCGTCAATAGCGTCGCCGGAAGCGGCACGGAGTCGTTCGAGCGGGTCCCGGTGACTCAAGGGAGCGACGTGTTTGTCTTGATAGACTCCAAGTCTGCAGGCGCGAGCGGAACGTTTGCGTTGTCCATTCAGTTCGAAGCGCGGGGAGACGCAGAGTGAGCACCAGCAAGTGGTTTCTTTCTTCGGCGGCACAGGTCCTCGGAGTGGCCCTGATTCAGTTGCAAGGTTGTGCTGTGAGCGGCGCGAGGTTGCCTCCCGATGCGGACAGCGATCGCGACGTTGATGCAGCCCTATCCGACTCCGGCGTGACCTTTCCTATCGATGTGGATGCTGACGTAACGCGTCCAGACGCCGCGCCTCCCATTCCGACCTGCATCGAGGCAGAGTTTTCTGCCGTGCCAGCACCGCTCGAGCTTTTGATCCTTCTCGACCGTTCGGGTTCCATGATCATCGGGGACAGATGGGATGTCGCCAAGTCGGCGCTGCTGGCATTCGCCGATACAACGTCGCTCGATCAATTGTATCTCAGCCTGTTCATGTTTCCGATGTGGGAGGCAGGTGACCGCGAATGTTCGGCCAGGCTATACGCGTATCCGCTCGTGCCGCCGCGCGCGACACCAGAAGTTGCGCTCGATTTCAAAGACGCTTTTCGCATCCACGTCGATCCGGGCCGCACGCCGCTGCGCCTCGCTGTGGAGGGTGCGATCCACTATGCAAAGAACCGGCAGGAAAGGTCCTTTCGGCAGCGAGCGCTTGTCTTGGTCACAGACGGCGAAGGCAATGCTTGTCAGTCATCGGCGGCAGAGGTCGTGCAGCTTGTCACGGATGCGCGGGAGGAGGCCTCGATTCTTACGTTCGCTGTCGGCATGGACGGCGCCGTGGAAGAATACCTCACGCAGATCGCGAAGGCAGGTGGCACGGAATCCGCTTTGATGATCTCCGAAGGCGAGAACGCCACACCCGATCTCTCGGCGGCTCTTCAGGCTGTGCGTGCTGAAGCTACGGCATGCGCCTTTCAGTTGCCTGAACCTCAGACTGGGCGTCTCGAGCCGAGTAGCATCTCCGTAAGGCATCGTTTGCCTGACGGTACGGAGGCGACGTGGCCTCTGCTCGATCGCAAGGAGCGTTGTGAGGGCGGGACCTTGGGTTTCTACTTCGACTCCGCGCTCGAGCCTACGCAAGTCATCCTGTGCCCTGAGGCCTGTGCGATCGCCCGAGCTGAACCAGCGACACAGCCTGCATTGCACGCCGGCTGCGTCTGGGTCGTCGAGTAAGGCTGCGTACTCATTTTCCGTTCACGATGCTCACGGCGTCCAGGTCGAACACCTGGCTTGCTTGGTCTTCGCGATCGGTGATGCGGACGTAGCGAATACCTTCGATCTCAGCGGGCAAATTCAGGTCGGCGAGATCGTACTGGTCCCCACCTGCAGTTTCGGGATTCGTCCAGGTGCTTGGAGGATCTCCTGGCTTACCGAGCACCATGTGCCAGCCCGCGCAGGTGCCGTAGTTTCCGCCCGGCGTGGGGTACGCGGCAGTGCAAGGAAACTCGTACCAAGTAGCGCCGTCGGGACTGACGGAAACCGTGGCGAGCTCTGGAAACGTAGGCGAGAACGGATTCTCAAACACGATAAAGTCGACTCCTGGGCCATCGATGATGAGGCGTGAGAAACCCAGGATGATCGTCCCGCCATTGCCGAGCGAAGCCGTATTGAAAGCTCCATGGAATTTCGGCTCGAGTGGCGGCCCGCACACGATATCGGGAAGTGCCGAACGCCCATCGCTTTGTCCCGAGCCCCAATTTGAATCGGGTTCGGGCGCGACCCAAGTTACGAAGTCAGGGTGAGAGCACGGCCCGATAGGTTCCTCGACCGCGGAGTCCGATACTCGAGCATCTTCAGGCTTTGGATCAGACCCGCCATCGCGGCCTGAGTCAGGCGACATCGGACTGTCAGCGTCCTCTCCGTGCATCCCTCCATCGTCTCGTGCTGTGGACGCATCTTCTCCTGCGTCGAGCGACACAGTTGGGCCCTTATCGCTCCCTCCGTCGTCCCGCAGCGCCGCACCCGCGTCGGCCGCCTTTCCTGCGTCGGGTTGTTGGCTCGGCGAGGTGCTGCCATCACACGCTGCAACCAGGCACAGCGCTGCTACAAAAGCTTTGGACTCAGAACGTCGCATCGAAGACCACGTCCCCTGTTACGCCGACCTGATAGGCCGAAACGCGACGCTCGAAGAAGTTGGTGACCTCTTGCACATCTTGCAAGTCCATGAAGCTTAGCGGATTGCGAGTGAAGTAGCGCTTGGGTAATCCTAGCGTGGCCAAGCGTTGATCGGCGCAATGCTCGAGGTATCCACGCACGTCTGCAAGCGAAAGTCCTGCGATACCTTGTCCCAAGAGGTCCTCTGCAAAGGCCACTTCGCAGTCGATGGCTTCTTCGATCATGGCATGCACAGACGCACGCAGCTCATCATCGAAAAGCGCAGGCTCCTCTTCGTGCACCGTTTTCACGACCTCGAAGGCGAAAGCCATGTGTCCGCTTTCGTCACGAAAAACCCAGCTTGTGCCCGCGGAAAGCCCGTGAAGCAGCCCGCGCGAACGCAGAAAGTACACGTAGGCAAAAGCGCCGAAGAAGAACAGCCCCTCGATGCAGGCTGCGAAGCAGATGAGATTCAGCAGAAACTGCTTGCGGTGCGCATGGCTGTCTAGCTTCTCCAAGCGCTCGATCGAGCCCATCCAGCGCATGCAGAACTCCGCCTTGCGCTTAATGGACGGAATGTTTTCCACAGCCGCGAAGGCTTGGTAACGGTCTTCGGGGTCGGGCAAGTAGGTGTCGAGCAGCGTGAGATAGAACTGCACGTGCTGGGCTTCTTCAAAAAGCTGACGCGAAAGGTACATACGCGCTTCGGGCGCATTGATGTGTTTGTAGAGGTTGAGCACCAAGTTGTTGGCCACAATGGAATCGCCCGTGGCGAAGAAGGCAACCAAGCGTTGTACGAGGTGCCGTTCGGCTGGGCTCATCTTGGAGCGCAGGTCGGCCACGTCTGTGGCGAAGTCGACTTCCTCGACGCTCCACGTGTTCTTGATGGCGTCCTTGTACATCTCGAAGAATGCCGGATAGGCCATCGGACGCAGCGTCAGGCACAGCCCGGGATCGAGCAGGCGATTGGGACGATGAACGGCACTCATTGGCAGGCCTCGCAAGTCTCGGGGTTTTCAAGGGAGCAAGACACGGCATCTTTGGCCGTAAAATCGGGCACGCTCGGGGCCTGAGCTCGATCCGCCAGCGGCGTTTTCGTGCTGTCGACGGTCGCCTTGGCTATCTTCGTGGCGGGCCGCGAACGCAGATAATAGGTAGTCTTCAGGCCTTTTTTCCAGGCGTAGAAGTACATGGAGGAGAGCTGGCCGATGTTGGGGTTCTCCATGAAGAGATTGAGCGACTGGCTCTGATCGATGAACGCGCCGCGCTCCGATGCCATATCGATGAGACTGCGCATCGGGATTTCCCAGGCCGTGCGGTACACAGTGCGCAAGTGCTCCGGTAGCTCGCTCATCGCCTGCACGGAGCCTTCCGAGAGCTTGAGGCGGTTTCGCGTTTGCTCATTCCAGAGGCCGAGTTGCTTGAGCTCATTCACCAAGTAGCGGTTCACCTGCAGAAAGTCCCCTGACAGGGTCTCGCGTTTGAACAGATTGCTGATCTGCGGCTCGATGCACTCGTAGCAGCCGGCGATCGAGGCGATGGTGGCTGTGGGAGCGACCGCGATCAAAAGGGAGTTTCGCAGTCCATGCTGCTGGATGCTTGCGCGCAAAGCTTCCCAGCGTTCGGTGCTCTCTGGCTTGGTGGGCCAGATATCGAATTGTAGTTCTCCGCGCGCGCTGCGCGTCTCAGCGAAGGCTGGATGGGCGCCTTTTTGCTGCGCGAGCAGATTCGACATGCTGAGCGCGTGAAAATAGATTTCCTCCGAGATCTTGCGCGAGAGGGCCCGCGCTTCCTCCGAGTCGAAGGGGACGCGGAGCTGGAAAAACACGTCTTGCAATCCCATCAGACCGAGGCCGACCGGACGCCAACGGGAGTTCGAGGCTTGGGTTTCTTTGATTGGGTAGTAGTTGAGGTCGATGACGGCATCGAGTTGGCGAACTGCCGCGCGCGTCGTTGCGGCGAGCTTCTCGAAATCGAACGTGGGCTGGCCCGCCTCGTTGACACTCAGATGGCGGCTCAGGTTGATCGAGCCGAGATTGCATACGGCCGATTCTGCATCATCGGTGACTTCAAGGATCTCGGTGCACAGGTTGGACAGATGCACGGTCCGGCCTGATAGCCCAGTCTGGTTGCAGCCAAGGTTCGACTTGTCCTTGAAAGTCATCCAGCCATTGCCCGTTTGAGCCAGCGTACGCATCATACGTGCGTAGAGTTCACGCGCTTTGATGGTTTTCGCTGCCAGACCTCGAGCCTCGTAGTCCTCGTAGGCGCGCTCAAAATCGGGGCCGTAAAGGTCTGTTAGGTCCGGGACGCACTTTGGGTCGAACAGACTCCAGTCGCCATCGGCTTCTACGCGGCGCATGAAGAGATCGGGGATCCAGTTGGCAAGGTTGAGGTTGTGGGCTCGTCGAGCTTCGTCGCCGGTGTTGTCGCGCAGCTCCAAGAACTCTTCGATGTCCGCGTGCCAAGGCTCGAGGTACACGCAGCATGCGCCCTTGCGCTTTCCGCCTTGGTTGACGGCTGCGACCGAAGCGTCGAGCGTCTTGAGCCAGGGCACGATGCCGTTGGAGTGACCGTTGGTGCTTTCGATAAGCGAACCGCGCGAACGAACGCGGCTGTAAGCGAGCCCAATGCCGCCCGAGAACTTCGAGAGCAGGGCGATGTCGGTGTAGCGCTTGTAGATGTCGAGCAGGTGATCGCGCGGAGAATCGAGCAGAAAGCAGCTGGAAAGCTGTTCGTGGCGAGTGCCCGCATTGAAGAGCGTCGGTGAGCTCGGGATGTATTCAAGGCGCGAGAACAGCTCGTACAGCTCCAGCGCCTCGGGCACCGTTTCCGAGAGTGCGCACGCGATGCGCAAGAAAAACTGCTGCGGCGTCTCAATCACGAGGCGCGTCTTTGGGTGCTTCAGTAAATAGCGATCGTAGAGGGTGCGCAAGCCGAAGTACTCGAACTCCGCATCGCGATCGGGCTGCGCCGCATCGTTCAATTTACGCGCATTGCTCGCAACAAAGCTGAGCAATCGATCATTGGCGAGCCCGAGAGCGTGGGCTTGCGAGATCGACTGCGAGAACGCATGAATTTCCTGGTTTCTGACTTCCTTGTCGATGTAGGTGGCGAGCAAGCGCGCAGCGAGACGCGTGTACTGTGGTTCTTCGACGATCAGGAGCGCTGAGGTCTGAATGGAGAGCTTATCGAGTTCACGCGTGCTCGCTCCGTCATAGAGACCGCTGATGGTCTTGGTGGCGACACGCAGCGCGTCCACGTCGCTCAGGCCTACGCAGCAACGACTCACGGCGCGTACGATCTTGTTCAGATCTACAGCTTCGCTCGAGCCGTTGCGCTTCTTCACGCGCATCGTGCTCTGAGGCAGCATAGAGTCTGTGTATTCGCGCCGAGCCTGCGCTGCGTGGCGTTCACTCGATAACACTTCATTCTGCATCGCCGTGCCCCCTCGTGCCTCGGCTCGAAGGAATGCAGCTCGGATCAAAAGGGCCCACGCACCTTGCGTGCGAGACAGCACGCGAGGGAGTCGCCTACCCCTTAGAACCCTTGCCGGCCTTCCACGAGCCATCCAGGTAAGTGCTGGCGGAGGTGTCCCGCCAGCGATAGTGGGCAGGTCTTCGGGCTACGCGAGCACACCGGGCCAGAGCCCGATTCCTACTTTCCACCGCTTCCCAGCCGCCGGGTTTACACCCGAAAGCCAGTGCTCGTCGTGGAGTTCGTTCTCGCTTACCGCTGCGTAGACAGCCCCGGAATTACACCGGGTTCCCTATTGGCCCAGACAACACTGGGCACCCACTGAGAGTACTATCTATGGGGCTATCGACGGGATGTCAACCCCTAGATGTTGTGGGTGGATGAGCCGCGGCGCGCGAAGCCTATTGTGCCGCGCGCCGCTCGTGCGGCGACACCATCGCTAAGCCGATCGCTGCCCGATTCCAGAAGTTGATCATGGCGACCGCACTGGTGATGGCTACGATCTCGATGTCGCTGAAGTGCTGTTTGAGCTCGTCGAACAGTGTATCGGGCGCGCCATGCCGAGCCACATGTGTGAGCGCCTCGGCCCACGCCAGTACAGCGCGCTCTTGTGGGCTGTAGAGTGTGGACTCACGCCACGCCGATAGGACGTACAGGCGCATCTCGGTTTCCCCCAAGCGCTTGGCTTCGCGGGTGTGCATGTGGATGCAGAAGGCACATCCGTTGATTTGAGATACGCGCACTTGGATCAGCGCAGTCAGGCGTTTGTCGAGCCCTGTAGCGTCGATGGCCTCCTGTAGGGCCGCGCTGCGCTTGGTGATCTCCGGTGCGATGTCGTTGCTGTTGGGGCGAGTTTGCATGAGTTCTCCTCTTCGCGAGCCTTGCGGCGTAAATTTACGAAGTAGACGCACGACGGGAGAGAGATGCGACTCGGGAAGGAACTTTCTCTAGAAATGCTTGCTGGAGGAGAGCAATGCCGCCGCCACGGCACACCAGCCGGTTAGTATTTGAGTTTGCGTCTCGCGCCTGGCGACGTGTTTAGGGGGACGCCCTTGTTCGTTTCCATGAAGGCGTCTTGTAACTTTACTGTGCGCCTTGCAGCATGCTCTTGCGTCGACGCTTACCACCTTCGACGACCAGACGCTGATAGCCCGAGGGCAACAGGCGCTGCATGAGATCGATAGCGACGGCGTCCGGCCCGATCAGTACGCGGCGGCGATTGTTCTCGATGCCTTTCACGACGGCGAGCGCGGCGGTTTCGGGTGTGGTGATGAAGCTCTTTTCAAAACCGCGCGCAGACTTCTCAGTGACGAAGCCCGAAGAGACTGTGGTGCGAGAGTCGCGCGCGATGTTGGTTTTGATGCCACCCGGATGCACGCAGGTGACGCCGATGGGGGAGCCTTCGATTTCGAGTTCTTCGCGCAGAGCTTCAGTGAAGCCGCGCACCGCGAATTTCGCGGCGTTGTACGCAGACTGCGTGGGGATACCGATGAAGCCGAACACGCTCGAGACGTTGACGATGGCGCCGCTGCCTGCGCGTTTGATGTGCGGAAGGAAAGCCTTGGTGCCGTAGGCGACGCCCCAAAAGTTGATGCCCATCAACCACTCGAAGTCTTCCCAGCGCATGGTCTCCACGGTGGCCCCGAGGGCGACGCCAGCGTTGTTGAAGATCACGTTGACAGAACCGTGCTCGACCACCACCTGGTCCGCCCAAGCGTAGACGGCATCGCGCTGTGCAACGTCGAGCTTTTGTGCTGTGACCTTCACACCGAACGGGCGACATAGCGCGACGGTTTCTGCCAGCCCCGCCTCGTTGATATCGGAGAGGGCGAGGTGACTGCCACGCTTTGCAAGCAGCACGGCGGTGGCGCGTCCGATGCCGGAACCTGCGCCCGTGAGCGCGCAAACCTTGTTCTTCAAAGACAGCATTCTCATCTCTCCTTTTTGCGATCCGCGGTGCGGGTGCGTGCACGGAATTTCGGTTGCTCTAGACGCACGCCCATGTGCTGTAACAGCGGTACAGCGTGCGAAAACTCGGTCTCGGTAGCGAGCATTCCAAAGGCGAGGCGCAGCATGGCGTCGCGCGTGATGCTCCAGCTCGCCTCGTCACATGCTGAGGTGAGGTGATAGCGGTAGCCCAAAAACTCGATGCCTTGAATCAGTGTGTCAATAAGTAGCGCCTGGGGGCGTGGTCGCCCGATGGCATCGCTTGCTGCCAGAAAGTGGCGCGCGAGCAGCTTGACGGTGCGCTTGCGATGCCGGGCTACGGGCGAGTGTTCGTCGTACAATTCGGCAAACAGCGGCCGCAATGCGGGGCCAAGCTGCGCCCCCCAGTCTCGAAAGGCGACGAGAGCGGCTTCCACCTTGGCGTAGGGCTCATCTGCATGCGCGAGTGCGCGCGTGAGGCCTGAGAGCAATGCGTCGTTTACCTCGTGCAGCAGGACATCCATCGCCTCATCGACCGACGCGAAGTACTTGTAAAATGTGGGCCGAGAAAGCCCAGCCTCTTGCAACACGAGCTCGACGCTGAGCGCATGGTAGCCTGCGCGCGCAAACACCCGCTGCGTGGCATCGAGCAGTGCGCGCCGCATCTCAGCCTGCTCAGCGAGCGTCTTGGGCGGGCGACCCCGGACCTTCAGGGGTACTTCGTCGCGGCCATAGGTCTTGGCCTGCGGTGTGCTGGCTTTTGCTCTCTTGGTCGCCAAAGTCTCTACCTGCCGGTCACAGCTCTATTTATGCTAACAACGTAGTTAACGCAAATAGGAGCAAACCGGTTCGGCGAAACGTAGCGGCTCGGACGGCACTCGAAGAGAGGTTGTAAGCCTAAACGTGAGGCGCGCGGGCGCGACAGAGCGTTGTCAGGCGCCTAGCGACGAAGGCTTGCGTCGGTGAGGGCTTGCGGAACCTTCCGCGCGAGCAACCCGTCGTCAAATGAACGGCCCACATCCAGCAACCAAAACACGGACCAATCTTTGTCGTTTTGACCCGTGAATCCTCGGGTCAGTCCGAGAGAAAAACCCGACAGATGCGCGACCACGCCGAGGCCTTTTTGGTCCCATTGGAAGTTGCCTAAGGTTCCAGTGAGCCCCGCCCCCACGTACTGTCTGTGGTTCGAAAAATACCTCAGATAGCCGAGCGCTTCGACCGAGAGAATGGCCACGGCAGCCGCATCGCTGTCATGACGTCGCGTGATGTTGCTCACGCCTGCGCCCAAGGCGGGGTGCAGAAAGATCATGAAGTTGGGGCTCGGTCCCCAGTTCTCCTCATTGATCCAAGCGCCATTGATCCAAACTTCGAGAGGGGTCTGGCTGTAGCCGTTGGTTATCAGGTTCTGCCAGGCTTGGTCGTAGCGTTTGAGGGAGTCCGCCGCAGCGATGATGTGAGGTGTCTGCAGCGTCGCGAGCAGGTCACTTGTGCTGCGTACGTAGCCCGCAAATGTATGCTCGAAAGTACAGTCCCACGCATCTGATGCGCCCCTTGCAGGTACCTCGAGCGGTGGATCATACAGCGTGGCCCAAGCGCAGGTTGCGATGGGATTGTCGTCCTCGTCAAAGGTGGCCGGACAACTGCGTGGGCGCACGTCGTTCGCGGAAAGCCAGCGCGCCGTATTGGCATCGGCAGGGTCATAGTCGCGAAGCACGCCTTGGATAAAGTGGCTAAGACGTTGAAGCGCTCGTTTCTGAGCATCGTTGATGCTAGCCGCCGCGCTTTCCTTTCGGAGCTGGGTGCTTAGACGATAGAGCTTCTGCAACGGGTTGCTCTCGTAGGGCAACGGCGCGCTAGATACGGGCAGGGATGCCACAGGCCACCCTGCGGGATAGCTCGCTTGGTCAGGGCATGCAGGCTGGGCTCGCGCCCCGTGCGGGAGTTGAAGCGTGAGGACTAGGGTCACCAAGACGATGGACTTCACAGGACCCCCTTGGCCTTCGCCTCGACTACCGCGGTGATCAGCGCTCTAAAGTTCTCGGTAAAGGTGCCACGGGCGCCCAGGCTCAAGCGATCAAGGATGTCTGTCATGGTCTTGACCGCGGAGGCTCGCACGCCGGTTGAGTCCTCGTCCAAGTACGGACGAAACTTCGCGTTCTGCGCATTCATCTCGCTCACGGAGATGGCTTTGTCGCCAAACAGCCGAAAGAATAGCTGGTTTGTGACTTTTGGATGCGCAAGGTAATGGGTGAAGGCATGCACATTGGTTTCGTGACAATGGTCCAGATCTCGACTCCAGAACACGCTCGGTGGCCAGGTTTTGCGAGTGAATCGGACAATAGAGGGCACAGGGTCCGCCACATGCCTGTACGTCGCATAGTTTTGCACGGCGCAGTCGTTGGAACTGAGACCGCAATCGGGTGGACGTACGCGCGTCTCTCTGTAAAAGGCGTCGTCGGTGGCCCACACTAGACGACTTACGTTCGCGAGTGCCGTAAAGCTTTTGAACCGGAATCCCGGCGGGCGGAGTGCGGTATTGCCATTGATTCCAGTCGTGGAGAGCTTTTGTATGGCATCGTGGGCAACAGCTGTGCCGAGGGAGTGAGCGAGTACCGAGAACTCGACGTCCGCATTGCCTCGCTCCTTTATCTTGTCGGCGAGTTGGGTGGCCACATGTGTCAGCACGTGCTCGCGCACCAAAGGAAGGGCGCGGTACAGGACGACATCGCCGAGGTTCCCCCAGAGGAAATCCTGGTTTCCTGCTTCGCTCATCCACCCGACGATAGATTCAAATGGCGTGCCCAGCAGCGACTCTGCAAGCGCCGCCCAGCGCGTGACATGGGAATGAAAGACGTCGTCATAGAGGATAGGAACAATCTCGAGCGATTCGGCGCTGACTTTCGGAAAACCCTTGAGCGCTTCCCGAAGCGCTTTCTCGACGTCTACAGCCCACTCCGCCGAGTCTGCTTCACCCTGAATACTTCCAGCATGGTTGCCTATCCCATGCAGCAAGAAGAGAACTTGTTTCACTGGCTGCCCCTTACTCCGATTGAGACGCGGGCAGGCCTCTTCACGCGACAGCACACGATGGAAGTGCGGTCTCGCTGAGGTGTCCGCCGAAGAGCCCGCAAAAGCGAGCTACGTCTATGTACGTGAGTGTCAAAAATGAAGCCACAAAAAGGCGTGCGGCCGTTCAGGTTTAAATCTGCAGATTCGGAAAGAGCGGTGCGGCGTGCTGAAGGGTTCGGGTCAGCAGGCTAATCGGTGCGCCTGCTGTGGACCGGCCGTCGCAGCCTTCCCTCTTTGAGGA
>CAZEWA010000137.1:0-14433 GCA_964515685.1 uncultured Polyangiales bacterium
TGTAGAGGCCGCTGTCCTTGAGCTTACGTGTGGCTGTAAATACGGCCTCAGCGTCGTTTGCATTGAGCCCGGGCACGTGAAGCGAGACTTCTTCGATGAGTTCAGGGGCATCCCAGCGCAACATCGGATTGGTCGCGAGCTCATCCTGCAGCAGCGATGGAACCGCGCAGCGTCCCTCGCGTCGCAGTGCCCGTACAGCCTCGAAGCGGGCGCGCAGGGCTTTGTTTGCGGGCTCCACACTGCGCGCGAAGGCTAGATTGTCTTCGGTGTATTCGTGGGCGCAGCAAACGCGTGTCGCGCCGGGAAGTGCACGCAAGCGTGCAAGCCCTCGGTAGGCCGCACTGAAATCGCCCGTAAAAACCCGACCGCATCCGCCTGCAAAGAGCGCGTCGCCCGAGAACAACACGTCGTCGAACAGGAAGCAGACGTGGCCCACGATGTGGCCTTCCGTGAGGAGCACACGCGCGCGACAAGCACCCACTTGAATCTCGTCGCCACCCGTGACTGCGCGCGTGATGCCTGGCACCTGTTCTTGGGCTTTTGCGGGGCCGATGACCTGCAGCGTGCTGAGCAAGCCGCGCTTCTCGAGGTCGCGGTTGATGCCGATGTGGTCGAAGTGCGTGTGCGTGTTGAGCACGTGCGTGAGCACGAGGTCGTGCGCTCGGCAGTAGGAAAGGACGCCTTCGGCATCAGGGCCATCGACCACGGCCACTTCTCGCGTCTGCTTGCAGACGAGCAGCCAGATCAAGTTGTCGTGGGCTGCGGGAATTTGGTGCACTTCGAAGGCTTGTGAGGCACTCACAAACGCAGGGGTTGGAATCGATACCACGTGGTCCACAGGCGCCTCATTGGTCGTAAGGGGCGATGAAGCCCTGAAAGCGCTGGCGTCGTTCTTCTAAAGGCGGCAACGCGAAAGGCTTGGGCTCGATAGCGAGAAGCGCGGCTTCGTCGACGTCGTCCAAGAGCTCCGGTTGAAGATAGCGCTCGCCGTAGCGGCGGTACACGCCGGAACGCACAAAGAGATCGAACAGGGTGGGGTCGAGGTGGTTGTCTCGCTTCATGCCGCCCATGATCGCCATGGCTTGGCTCAATTTCATGGCTTGCTTGTACGGACGGTCGTGGGCTGTCAGAGCTTCGAACACATCCGCGACGGCCATGATACGGGAAGGGATGCTCATATCTCCGGCATACAGCCCGCGAGGGTAGCCTTGCCCGTCCATGCGTTCGTGATGGCCGGCCGCATACTCAGGGACGTGACGTAGGTGGCGAGGGAAGGGTAACGATCGCAGCATCTTCAACGTCTCGACCATGTGCCGGTTGATGACGACGCGCTCGGCCTGAGTGAGCGTGCCGCGCGGGATGTTCAGATTGTCCAGTTCATCGAGGCTCAGGAGCGGCATGTTTCGCCCGCCTTCCACGTAGCTGCGGCCTGCGATAGCTGCAATCCGGGCGCAGTCCTCAGCTGACAGGAATTCACTGCCGCGATTGCTGCGTTCGAGAAACAGGTAATCTGCATCGAGCTCGCGCCAGGTTTGTTCAAGCTGAGCGCGCGAAACAGGTTCCGCCTCGCCTCCTGCCACATGCTTCCAGTGCGCTATCTCGGCATCGCGTTTAAGTAGCTCGAAGCGTGTTTTGATAGCGTGAATGCGGTCTGAAATGGTCTCGAGCTTGGTGCTCTTGTCGATCACATGCACGGGAGTCGTGACCTTGCCGCAATCGTGCAGCCAAGCTGCGATCTTGAGCTCGTACAGGCCATCCTCCGTGAGCGAGAAATCCTTGAGAGGCCCTTCGCTCTCTGCAATGGCGGCTTCTGCCAGCATCAGCGTCAGCAACGGAACCCGTTCGCAGTGGCTCCCTGTGTGTGGGCTCTTGGCATCGATTGCGGACGCGATGGCTTGAATGAAGCTCTCAAGCAGCGCGCGCTGTTGTGTCAGGAGGTTCTGATTGTCGAGGGCTACGGCCGCCTGGGAAGCGAGGGCTTGTACGATCTCTACATCGCCTTCGCGAAAGGGAACAATCGCGGACGAGGATGTATCCCGCGCGTTGATGAGCTGCAGGACGCCGATGACCGTGTCTTCTTGGTTGATCAGCGGAATCGCGAGGATCGACTGGCTTCGGTACCCGTTCTTTTTATCGAAGGCGATGGTGCCCGAGAAGTCGAAGCCGGTCGCGTGGTAGGCGTCGGTTATCTGAATCGTGCGCTTACTGAGGGCGCAGCAAGTCGCCACATTGCGCAGGTTCGGTCGAGCATCGGCATCGAACAGTGGCAGCGCAGGGAAGGTGACAGCATGTCCGGTCGTTCCGCCCAGGTGCATCGAGAGCGACTCGGTACGCAAAATGGCGAAGCGAAGAAGGTCATCTTCGGTGCGCAAATACAGCGTGCCCCCGTCCGCATGACACAGCTTCTGTGCCTCGAACAGGATGGTCTCGAGCAGGCTCTCCCGGCTTTGCGGTTTCGACAGGGCAAGCCCGATGCGCTGCACGAGCTCGAGTCGCCGTACTTTTTCTTCAAGCGAAAGGTTTGCCATATGGGGCCCCCCGGCCGACACCCTTTGCGGACACAGCATACCCTCCGGTGGCTCCAGATTGGGAGTTCTTTGTAACTGTGGTTTTTCACACAAAATCGCATGTGCGGACTCGTGTCTTCGAGACTCTCGTGCCAAACAAACCGCATGACGCGTCTTCTCATCGTGCCCGGGCTCGGCGGCTCTGGCCCTGAACACTGGCAGTCTGCGTGGGAGCGTTTGGACGCCCGTTGCCTGCGAGTGGAGCAAGAAAACTGGGATAAGCCACGGCTGTCCGATTGGGTGTCGGCCCTTGATGCCGCGATCGCTGCGGCTCCTGCGTCTGTCTTACTGGTGGCTCACAGCCTGGGCTCGATCTTGGTTTCACATTGGGCGGCACGGCACGCGAGTCGGCGCGTGGTGGGAGCGCTGCTAGTCGCGCCCGCGGATGTCGATTCGTTGCAGCGCACCATGCCTGAGCTTTCCTCCTTTGCACCGGCGCCGGTTTTGCCGCTACCCTTTCCCTCCGTGCTGATTGCGAGTCGCGACGACCCCTACGTCTCGTTCGCCCGCGCTGGGCGCTTTGCGCGCGACTGGCATGCAGAATTTGTGGACGTCGGCTATCGCGGGCACATCAACGCAGATTCGCAGCTCGGCACTTGGAAAGAAGGCAGAGCGGTGCTCGCGAAGCTTTGGTCCGAAGCGCCCTTTGAACTGGATTCGCGGCTCGCGGCAGACACGTTCCTTGTGGCCGAGTCGGAGCTCAGTCTGATGTTGCTGATGAACGACCGGCGCTACCCGTGGCTCTTGCTGGTGCCCAAGCGCTCAGGCGTCACCGAGGTAGATGAGCTTTCGCTCGCGGACAGAGCCAGACTGACCACAGAGAGTCACCTCGTTGCGCTGACACTGCGGGACGTGTTTGACGCCGACAAGTTGAACGTTGGAGCCCTCGGTAATGTGGTGCGTCAGCTTCACGTACATCATGTTGTGCGGACGCTCGACGACCCTGCGTGGCCCGGGCCGGTCTGGGGGCATTCGCCGCGCGAGCCTTACCAACCACACGAAATCGCAGCGCTCGTCGCGCGCCTGCGAGAGTCGGATTTGTCCGGGCTTTTTCGCTTTTCCAGTACGTGACGCGGGGCCATGGATCTTCAGCGCACGCGCTCTATCATGTTGAGATCGCGCCTAGCACTACGGCTCAATTCGCAGCTAGTTTCTGAAGACGTGCGCGAATGGAGTCTGCTTGCGGGCCGCTCGGGGTCAGCTCAAGTGCTCGCTTGAACGCTGTGATGGCGGTATCGCGGCGTCCGAGCCGCTCGCTGGTCAAGCCCAGTCCGCGCCAGGCTGCAGCATTGCGCGGATCTTTGCGCGTGGCGTCTGCGTACAGCTTGTCTGCAGCGTCGAGTTGTCCCGCCATCAAGGCTTGGGAGGCTGCTTTGACGAGGCTCGCCCCATCGCCCGCGGAGCTCACGCTGGGTTGTGCGGGCGTTGCTGCCGTCGTTGGCGCGGCAGGGACGAGCGTGTCTTTGGCAGGACGGCGCGGCTCCTTGCGCGTTGCGACCTCCGCCGGAGCGGGTAGCGGCGGTTGCTGCGGAGGTGGCGCGCTCTCCGTGGGATCGAAATTTTCGACCGCAAACTCCCGCATGATGATGGTGGGTTCAGGCTCGAGCGTGCCTACGGAGGAACTCGCGGGTGTGGCCTCCGGCGCCGCCGAAACAGCCTCAGGGGTCTCGCCGCCCAAGAGCCCGCCCCCCCAGGCGAATGCCGCGCCGATGACCGGACCCAAACATGCGGCAAGCAGCAGCCCCTTGCGCCGAGAGGCGCGCGCTGCGTCACCTTGCTGAATGTCGGTGGCTCCGCGCGCTTGGCTGGGCGTGTTCAGCGTGGGCAGGACCCCAAGCCTCGAGGACAAATCTTTACCGCGGACGTCGAGCGCACCTGCACTGCTCGGCTCGCTTGCTGGGTTGCGCGTCGCAGCCTCGAGCGCCCGCACAAACTCGCCGGCGCTCGCGTAGCGCTTTTGCGGATCGCGCGCGAGTCCCTTGGCAACTACGGCCTCAAGTGCCGGCGAAAAGCTGAGACCGCACGTGGCGTGCATGGTGGGTGCGTCCACCGTGGTCTTGAGCCGCATGATGCGAATCGAGGTGCCTGCTTCGAAGGGCGCGCGGCCCGTCATCATCTCGAAGGCGACGACCGCCAGCGAGTACACATCGGTGCGCGCGTCTGGCTCCGCGCTGTCCATGGTTTCGGGAGCAAGATAGACAGGCGTTCCGAAGACGATGCCCTGCGCCGTCAGGCGTTGGTCTGCGCCCGAAGTCAGCGCCACGATGCCGAAATCCAGCAATAGCACGGCCTCGGAGCCATCTTCGCGTACCACGTGCATCAAATTTTCGGGCTTCACGTCCCGATGCACGAAGCCCTTGGCGTGGATCAGATCCAAGGCGGCTGCGGCGCCGCGCAGGAGCTCCACGATGCGCGCAGGACTTTGTGGGCCCTTTTGGTGCAACAGGGACAGTAAGTCCTGCCCCTGCATCTTGGGCATCACGAGGTACGGACGACCATCGGGCAGCTCGCCGAGATCTGTGACATCGACGATGTTGCCGTGGGTCAGACTGCTCGCTGTGCGCGCCTCGCGCAGAAAGCGCTCGATCGCAGTGGGTTCCGTCGCGATGCCCGAACTCAGCACTTTGATGGCGACGGCGCGGCCGAGCTGCTCATGGATGCCGTCGTAAACGACACCCATTCCGCCGCGCCCGAGCACGCCTTGAATCAGGTAGCGGCCATCGATACGGCTGCCGACTAGGGGATCACGAATCTGGGCAGTCGCGGTCATCTGAAACGGCTCTTGTGATCAGATTATCAGTTTCAAGCCTCGTGAGGCAATGTAGGAAGTGTCTGCACTGTAGGACCTGTGGCAGGGCGCGAAGTATTCTCGAGACTTCGAGCTACGCAGCAACGCTTGCTTCATAGCGTGAGTTGGCAGGCTCCCTTCTTACACACACCGTCTGGATTGAGTAGGATGCCATTGCATTTGTTTCCGCACGAGCCGCAGTGCTTGACGTCATTCTGCGTGTTCACACACTGCCCGCTGCAGCACGTTGTGCCAGCACCACAACTGTTACCGCATGTGCCGCAGTGCTGGTTGTTGGTCTGATGATCGACGCAGAGATTACCGGGGCAGCAGTTGCGACCTGAACCGCAGTCCTGATCTATCTGCTGGTCACAATCGTTGTCCTTGCCGTCGCAGATTTCCGGAGATTTCGGGGCATCTGTGCACTCGAGTACCGCGCCGTTGCACTTCATCACGGCGTTGCGAGCGCACTCCGTAATGCCGGGCGAAGCGCAGGGCTGCTCAAGTTCGGGAATGTTGCCTGGTTCGCCGTCGCAGTCGTTGTCCTCGTCTGGATTTGCGCAGGTTTCAGGCTCTGGGAGGATTTGTCCCAGGCATGCTTCCTCGAAATTCCCGTCGTCATTGCATACGCGCTTGCCCCCCTTGCAGGTTCCCTTACCGCGTGTTCCCGCGGGGCCCGTGTAGCAGGCATATTCCAGTTCCGGGTTGCACTGGAAATTCTCGTCGATGAAGCCGTTGCAATTTTCGTCGACAGGTTCGGGGATCTCTTCGCCCACAGCAGGCGGCGTGGGAGCCTCCTCGGCCTCGGCGTATACGGCCTCGAGACACGCAGTCCTTTTGCCATCTACGCCGCACTTGGTGACGCCCGCTTGGCACTGGCCCTTGCAGGTAAATCCACCCATCCCATCTTCTTCGCAGCCCGTGTCTTTGGCAGTGTCGTAGCAAGGGATAAACAGGTCTGGATCGCGCGAGGCCACGTGGCCGTCGCAATCCCGGTCTAGGTCTTTCCCGTCGCAAACCTCTGGGCTTGGTTCGTTGAACGAGACGCAGCGCTCTTCTCCGGCGATGCAGAGGGTTCGGCCATCGGCGCATACACCGAGCTTCTCAGGAACCGCGCAAACGGTGCCGCCGGTGTCTTCATCGATCACGCCATCGCAGTCGTCGTCCTCGTTGTTGCACGTCTCTTTTTGGGGAAGCACCTCCCCTTCGCAGTCAGACCAAACACCGTTCTTGCAGGTTTGCTTGCCGAGCTTGCACGGTGCTTGATCAGCGATCCGCCAGTTTTTCAGGCTGTAACAGCTGCGAGGGGGCCGTTCTTCGTCTTCCTTGGTGCAGCTTTCGCCCGCTCCGGAAGCGGCGTCGTTGTCGCTCACCGCTGCGTCATCGCCCGACATTCCGCCGTCCATCTCGATGCCGATGCAGAAGCCCTTGTAGCCGTCCTTGCACTTGCGCTTGGCGTTGACGTTTTCGTTCACGCTGCAGCCGAAGCCGAGCGCGCCCCATGCAAGCAGGAAGGACACGAGCAAGCGAGTGGGCTTTGTCATCGAAGCACTCCTGAGAAACTCAGCCCGACCTGGGTGGTCGTGAGCTGCGGTGCGAAAGTAAGCTGCGGCGCGTTCGTGCTTTCGGTCTTACCTATCTTGGGTCGCAGGAAAAACCATGTCGCGAGGCCGCCCACGATGGCGGCGCCTCCAACCCCAAACAAGATGTTGGCGCTGAGTGCCCGGCGCTCGGCTTTGTCGAGCGTATCGAGTGCGCGGTCGACGTCGGCGCGTGAGGCGATATTTGCGTTCTTGTACACGTCTTCGAGATGCTGCGAAGACACGCCGAGCCCTACGCCCGCGCCGATCAGCGCGATGCCCGCGCCGCCCAAAACGAACGGCAAAACGCGCACCATGGGGCTTCTCGCTGTTTCCTGCGCCTCTGGCTTTGGGGGGACGATGCTGGGCTCGGGCGGAAGCTCCTCGGGCTCCGGGGCGAGCGAGAAAGCTTCGCGTACCATGTCGGGAACGGCATCCAACATGGCCTGCGCCACGCTGCGGCCGCTCAGTGCGCGTGTGACGCCTTTGATTTCATTTTGCGCGACATCGTAATGCAGCAATGTGACCAGCACTTGATCGCCATCGCTGCGCAATACCGGTGCAATCAAGCCCTCGACGCCTGCTTCACTCGATACGGCGGCCATGCACTCGGCGACCTCTCCTACGCAGTCGATGGCGAGCTGCATGGCGGGAAGGTCGAGGGAAGGGCGCGCTGTGATCTCGATGCTCGGGACGGTCCGTAGTTCCGAAAGCACCACGGGGTCGAGGGCGGCGCTCAGTTCCGAAAGCTTCGGGTCGAGGGCTGCCGTTCGGAACAGAGCGAGCTGACGTTTGGGCCGGCCCTCGGAGTCTAGGGCGCGCACGGTCTCGGAGGTGCTGCCCTGTGCGGCATCTGCGGCTTTAGGGGCAGGAGTCGAATTCGCAGGCGCTGGGCCTTCCGCACGGGCCGGCAGGGAAAAAAGCAAGGCTGCGACTACCGGGACGACGCCGCGAAGCGAATGAAAGTGAGGGCTACCGATCACGTTGTTCCTGGGCGTGCATTGGAAAGGTTCCGTCGGCACGCGTCGCAACTTTACGGCTCTACGTGCTCAGAGGTTCCGCCATTTTATCCTTTCCCTAAGATTGGGGGGAAATAGCGAACCGCATGCGCAAAAAAGCCTCACCTCCGCCGGACTGCAGGGCCTAGAGCAACAGCTTTGTCGCAAGCCAGCCGATGGCGCCACCTGCCCCGATCCCAACCAGCATCACGGATGCAGATAGTGCTGCGCTCGGCTGTCTGGTGCGGCTGAAGGGGTTTCGCCGAAGTAGGCGCTTGGCCAAGATTAATGCAGTTGGGCTGTTCTCCGCCACGCCGAGCAGGCTTGACAGCGCAGCGATGGCGTCGTGGGTCAACGTAACGTCGTTGGCATCCCTTCCGCGCGCTGTTTCCCGTAGCGCTATCACGTGCAGGAGCGTCTTGAGGGGCGTGCGGCCCAGGTCCTCCGCCGTTTGTTCGGCGACCTGCTGCCAGTCGCCCCGGGCGACCGCTTGTTCGAGGCGAACGAGATCTGGGCCGCGAGCAGGCTGCGGCTGCGATGTAGGTGGGCTCGCTTCTCGCTCGGTAAGCGCTGGGCGGCGTGCGGGCTCGGGCGCCGGCTCTTCTTTCGCGCCGGGGACGACGGCCGGCTGCGCTTGGTCCGCCGCATCTGTGAGCGCGCTCACCGCGGGAGTCTCAGCCATCGGATCGCACGGGCGCACCCGCGGCGTTTCAGGGGCTCGCGCCTGAGTGCGTGAAGCGTCATGAAAGGCGTAGCTTCCGGCTGTGATTCCTGGCGAACCCGCAGACGTGGCAACGAGTGGCGGTTGGTTCGAAGGATGACTTTGGCCCACTAAACAATTAGCGTAACCAAGGTTGTTCACCGCGTGGATGTACGAATACAGCTCGGTTTCTGCACAATGAAGTCGCAGCAGCGCTTTTGCTTGCCCTTCCATCCGCGATGACGGGAGGATGGGGCGATCATGCGTGAGAGTCTTTCCCGTACTGTGGTTGTTCGCGCAGCGCGGTCTCTGCTTTCAAGCGACGGACCTGGGGGCCTGTCCCTGCGTGGACTCGCAGCGCGGTTGAACGTGACCGCCGCGGCGCTCTACGCCTACGTCGACAACAAGGGTGACCTCCTTCAAGCGGTACTCGAACACGAAGTCGATGCGTTGAACGAACTCTTTGCCGCGCAGCAGCAGGTCGATCCGGTCGAGCGCCTATGCGCCATCTCTCGCGCCTATGCGACGCATGCGTGCGGCAATGCGCCGATCTTTCGGACCATGTTTTTGCCTCGCGCCGAGAAATCTTCATCGCAAGGAGCTCCCGAGTTCGCGCTGATGAAGCGCGCCTTTGGGGTGGCCCTCGGTCCCATCATGGAAGGCATGGAGCAGGGCCTGTTGCGAGATCAAGAACCGCATCTCGCCCACCAAACGCTGTGGACCGCTGTGCACGGCACCACTGCGGTCTTGTTGCTCAGCGGCATGGCGCCACAGGAGCGCGCCCTTGCTCTGGCGCAGTCGGTCATCGACACCGTGGTGCGCGGGATGTGCACGGAAGCCGGTATATTGGTACTGGAACGAGCCAGGATGCAGGTCTCAGCCTGAGATACGGCCCTGCGTTTTCCCGGGCGTCTCTTTTGCAGTCGGCTACGGTACGCGCGTGCCACGCGCCGTTCGTCTTCAGCGCCCCCTCGAGCGCACCATCCTTGCGGGCCATCCGTGGCTCTATCGCGACGCTTTACAGCCGTTTGGGGCCCCAGCTGGGGAAGCTGTCGATGTCTTCGACAAGCGCGGGCGCTTACTCGCGCGCGGCATCATCGACGGCGCGCCCATCGGCGTGCGCCTGTTCACGACGAAACCCGCCGAGCGCATCGGGGTCGAGCTGTTCAACAAACGTGCGCGCGAGGCGTTTGCGCTACGCACGCAGGCCTTGCCCGAGCAAACCACCGCCTATCGCTTGATCCACGGCGAAGGTGACCGATTCCCCGGGGTCGTGTGCGACCGCTACGGCGATTTCGCGGTGGTGAAGCTCGATGGCGAAGGGATCTGGGCGCACCGTGAGGCACTGCGTGAAGCGTTGGGCGAGCCGCTCACGCAGTTAGGCGTCAAGGGCGCACTACTGCGGTCGTCGCGTAAGCAGGGAAACGAAGCGGAACGTTTCTTTGGCGAGGAAGTACCCCAGGAACTCGAAGTTCTCGAGCGCGGTATGCGCCTCATTGTCAACCCATGGGAAGGTCAAAAAACGGGCCTATTTCTCGACCATCGGGAATCACGCGCGCGCGTTCGGGCGCTGTCGCGCTCGCTCAAGGTGCTCAATCTGTACGGCTACACGGGAGGCTTCTCCGTGGCGGCGGGCCTAGGCGGCGCACGGGAGGTCACCACGGTGGACCTGGCCAAGCCGGCCATTGAACTCGCCAAGCGCACCTACGCGCTCAACGGCCTCGATACGTCCCGGCATGTTGCGGTGGCCGAGGACGTCCAGGCGTTCATTTCGCGCGAACTCGAGGAAGATCCCTACGATCTCGTCATCGCCGATCCGCCGAACTTTGCGCCCGGTCAGAGCAAACTCGAGAACGCCCTGGAAGCCTACGCGAACCTGCACGCGGCGTGCGTCCGCTGGGTGCGTGAGGGCGGGCTGTATCTCGCGGCGTCCTGTTCGAGCCATGTGCGAATGTCGGACTTCCTTGATTCCTTGCGAGAGGGTGCCCGGCGCGGAAAGCGGATCTTGACCGTGCTCGAGCAAACGGGCGCTCCTTTCGATCACCCCCGCCTGCTTGCCTTCCCGGAAGGGGACTACCTCAAAGTGGTTTTGTGTCGCGTCGGGTAGGCTGAACACATGGCTGTGCTTGTGTGCGCGGCGAGAACCATGAATCATCCAGAGGTCGAGTCGTCCAGCACTTCGAGGTTACGCCGTGTCACTCGCCCCTCCCAGCAAGCTTTTCTCTATCCGCCCCCTCGTCTTTGCCGCGCTCGTGTGGAGCGTTGCAGGGGTGGCATTCGCCGAAGCCACCGTCATCGTGGAGCTTAAGGCTGCAGATGGCAGTCCCGTCGACGGGACGGTGGAGCTCACCAAAGGGGACGCCAAGCATCGTTGCACGACCGAGAAAGGCCGCTGCGAGATCAAGGCGGTCCCAGGGGGCATGTACAACGTCGAAGTCAGCCAGGGCGACAGGCCCGCGCCCAAACCGAAGAGCGTGATGATCCCGCCCTCCGGCGAAGTGAAATTGATAGTCAACGCAAACTGAGCGGCTTCATGGCGCGCCCCGCCTAGGCCCCGTGCCTTTGCTTTTGCGGCGCTGCTTACATGTGAGTCGCCTTGCGATCTATACCGCGCGAATGTGTCGTTTCTGCGGCAGATGTCACTTTTTGCATAAGCGCTAACTGTCCGTAACTAGGGCGTAACACCGCCTGGCGGCAATTCCGCACCCGTGCTTCATGGAAGTTTGATTTTGATTTTCAAAAGCCATGATCCATAGTCTCGGGAAGCGAGCCGTAACGATGATCGTCTGCCATTGTTTTTACGTATCCGACCGGGAAATCCGCCAGTGCTCCAGCGCGGGCGCGTGCGACTTAGCCGATGTGGGCCGTGCTTGCGGCGCTGGCACCGGCTGTGGCGGCTGCAGGCCGGAGATAGAAAATATCCTGGAGGAGGGTGGCGAGCGCGACGTACGGGCGCACCTCCGCCTGCCCATCTTGAAGGCTGGCTGAACGCACTTAGCGTCGGGAGCGAGCGAGTTTGGCGCGCCCAGATTAGGGCGAAGTCGCCTTCGCTTGCGGTTGAAAGCGCGTACGCACGTAGGCCACTACGGCCGCGATTTGCTCGTCGCTCAGCACGGGCGAATGGGCGGGCATCACGGACGTCTGACCGCGCTTTCCGTCGCGCACAGAGAGCGCAAGTTCAGCGTCCGAACGGCTGGCGAGCGGACTGTCCGCGCTCGTGAAGTCCGCTCCGGTGATGCCGCCATTGCCGCGCCCATCGGCCCCGTGACAGCCGATGCAATAGCGCAGGTACGAGGCCTCGCCAGCGCTTGGCGCTTTCTGCGAAAGCTCCTCTTGGGACATCGGCCATTGCTGGGGATGACTGCTTTCACAGGCGCCGCTGGTCAGGCCGAGGCCGACGAGGAGAAGTGCGCCTTGCAGCGAAACGCGAAGAGAGGTCATGGCACGGCTCCTATAACGAACTCACTCGCCCAGGATGCCAGGCCGTAGATCGAGAGCTGAGGGTTGACGCTGAGCGAGGTGGGGAAGACCGAACCGTCGATCACGAACAGGTTGTCGAAGCCGTGGTGTCGCATGCTGCGCGAGTCGACCACGCTCATGCGTTCGCTTATCCCCATCGCGCATCCGCCCATCACGTGCGCTGAGAACACCGACAGCTGGGCGGGTCCAAATGGTGCGTCGGCCAGCACGCGGCCGACTTCGTCCATGGAGCGCGCATAGCGGGGATGGGTGGTGATGACCTGGCGTGCCCCGCCGGCGAGCTGGATGCGCATGGCGGCATCGACCGCGGTTTTCAGGCCCTCCTGCATGCGCGAACTGAACCGATAGTCGAGACGTGGCCGGCCATTGCTCGCCAAGCTCACGTGCCCGCCCTCATTCTCGTCGTTGAGGTCGAAGCCGTCGTGGAGCAGCGCTCCTGTGATGGAGAGGTGGGGCATGAGCTGCATCAGCTCCTGCTTTTCGGCGCCGAAACTCGGGAAAAAGCCACCCAGGCTCATCGGAAAAATGGGTGCGCCTTCGATGAGGAGGCCTATCTTGTCGGGTCCACGATCCGCGAATTGATCGGAGTGCACGTACTGCGGCGAGCCCACGAAGGGGTCGATGCGCTCTTCGTGAATGCCGAGCACGCCGATGGCCGGATGCAGAAACGTGCGCATGCCGGTGCGGCGATTGGCGTCGACCGCGGAGCGCAAGAGCAGCGCCGGGGTGTTGATGCCGCCAGCAGCGAGCACCACGACCTTGGCTTTCACGGTGAGAGTGCGACCGTTGGGCTGATCCGTGCCGGGATCCCTGAGCCGCGCCACGACCTTGGTGCACTTGCGTCCGTCGCGCTCGATCCGCTCGACCCAAGCGTTGGCGTAGAGATCGGCGCCCGCGCGTACCGCTTCCGGTAGCATGGTGACGAGCATGCTCTGCTTGGCATCGATGGGGCAGCCCACCCCGCAATAGCCGGTTTGCGCGCAGTTTTTTACGTTTCGGAACAGCAGGTCCTTGTGCCAGCCAAGTTCCTCGAGTCCGTTCCAGGTGACCAAGTTGTTCTTGTTCACCTGCTCGAGCGTCGTCTGCTTGACGTTCAAGCGCTTCTCGACGGCCTCCCAGTGCGGAACGAGCGCTTCGTAGCTCAGTCCTTCCACGTGGTGGTGTTCGCGCCAGAAATCGATCACGCGCTTGGGCGTGCGGAAGCATGTGGTCCAGTTGATGACGGTGGTGCCACCGACCGCTCGACCTTGGACGATCTGGATGCTGCGATCGGCTGTACCTCGACCGCCTGCTTCTTGATACAGACGAGGCACCATGGTGCGCTCGGTCATGTCGAAGGTCTCGCTCGGATGAAACCCGCCTTCTTCGAGCACGATGACGCTCTTGCCCTTGGTGGCTAAGCGCTGGGCGACATGGGCACCGCCCGCTCCCGAGCCTACGATGCAAACGTCGCAGGACAACTCCTGGTCCGCGGCAATGTCACTGCCCTTGTAGATCGCCATCTCAGCCTCCCTGCGCCTGGCTGCGCGTCTGAAGGCTCGTGAGATCCACGAGGTTGTCCCGGTACATCTCGCGCAGTCCCGAGACGCTTGGAGGGCCGTCGTAGCCGATGGCTGTCCACGTTTGAGGATTGCTCCAGTATTGGGCCGCCACGAGCGCGCTGATGCCAGCGAACACAGTTCGCCGCACGCCCACACGCGATTCACGGAACGCGGTCAGCGTGCGGGTGCGCCCCTCCAAGTCGAGATGCGTGAATGGGACCACGCGCTCGCCAAAAACGGCGCCTGTAATCGGGTGTTCAATCATGCGCAGGCCGATCCTGAAGCCCCGCTGAATGTCGTAGTCGGCCAGGGCCAAGAGCGCGTCAGCCTGCTGTGGAAGGCCGAGCTCGCTTGCGGAGGGGAGTTCGGTGCCGCGCTTCGGGCACAGGGTGTCCGAGATAGCGACCATGATCGCGTACTCATCGGCGTCGAAAACCAGAAGTCCCTCTGGCGTCGCCCCGGCCCGCTTGGTGTGCTGCAGCGAAAGCCCGACGCCCGACAGGGCAACGAACAAGCCACCAAAAAGCCCCGATTTGACCAGCGTGCGGCGCGATAAGGTGCGCCCGATTTCCGAGGCAGTCGTCATTGCGGGCACAGTGTCGTGCCCAAGGCCTGGGGCGTCAACATGCGCGACGGGACAACTGAATTTCCCCGTGTGCGGTGTTTTGGGCTGTGTTTGGCGACGGAACGAAAAAGGCCCCGTACGAGACGGGGCCTTTTTCAGGGTGGGGCATGTGGGACTCGAACCTACAGCCAACGGATTAAGAATCCGCTGCTCT
>CAZEWA010000138.1:0-14354 GCA_964515685.1 uncultured Polyangiales bacterium
CCGATGCGCAGAGGAAACCCGTAGTGGCCGGTTCCACGATGCACGTAGAGGCGGTCACGTCCGCGAGCCCACAAGCCGTGATCAGGCATGCTGGTCGCTGCACTGACGATGGTCGAAGAGAAGCCCAAGCTCAGAAGACCCAAGTGGCCGCCATGGGTATGACCGCTGAGGACGAGATCGGCTTCGCCCTCGGGAATGCAGCGAAAAGCGCCGGGATCATGCAGTAGCCAGAGCCTGAAAGCATTGGGCTCGCGCGGATAGTCGGCAGCGAGCTTGGCCAACGCCTCGTCTCTGTTTCGCCAGTGATGATCGGCGCCCACAATCTGCACGACTCCCCAGGGCAGCGTGACGTTCGTGGCGCGATCGAGGAGTAGTTCTACGCCAGCACGACGCAGGGCTTCCTTTACGAGCTCTGGACTCTCGTGGTCATGGTTACCGAAGCAGGCAAAAACGCGGGATGGCATGGCGGAAAGAGGAGCCAGCGCGCGTGCGAGTGGATCAGGACTGCGTTGACTTTCGACGGTTAGATAGTCGCCTGTCAGCAAGATGAGGTCGGGATTTTCCTGCACCGCTCGTTCGCAAATCCCGCGCAGGCGTGCCTCGCTCATGAACGGCCCAAGATGCGGATCGGTTATCTGCACGATGCGTAAGGGGACGCCGTCGTCGCGCGTGGGACCTTTCCTTTTTTGCCGGGCGAGGGAGCCAGCATCCGAGCCATCGAGCACGATGGTGCGACGCTCGGGGCGGGTGACGAGCGATTGCAGGAAGCCAAAACTTGCGATCGCAAAGGGCAACCACGGTACGCGAAGCCTGAAGTCGAGCGCGTGGCAAATGGCCCAAGGTAGCGCCAGGAAGATGGCCGACAGAAACCATGAGGCCGGCCAGCTGATGAGCCAGCGATAGCTGCGACTCGGTGTGTGTCGCCGGGAAAAGCGGGCGATATACACGTAGGAGGCGAGCTGACCGTACCAGTAGAGTGCCGCGACGGCGGGGCCGTAAGCACTGAGTACAGGCTCGAGTAACACGGAGTTCAAGGTGTGGATACCCAGCACCACCGCGAAGAACGTGCCGATGAAGCGCGGCCGGCGGGTAAACGCGCGCCCTACGATGAATCCATAGGCGAGGAGCGATAGGATCAAAAAAAGGCGCATGGAGGGTTGCTGTTACCATCGCAGCTTCCGTTGCCAAGTGTCCATGACTGCTGCAATGTTCAGTAGGTGGACGCAGGGTCGCGCAAAATCATCCATGTGGATATGGACGCGTTCTACGCGTCGGTGGAGCAGCGCGATCATCCGGAGCTGCGGGGGCGCCCGGTTGTTGTCGGAGGCAAGCCGGGCGCTCGAGGCGTGGTTGCCGCGTGTTCCTACGAGGCGCGTGCGTTCGGCGTGCATTCGGCCATGCCCACCACGCGCGCTGCCCACTTGTGTCCAACCGCTGTGTTTATGCCGCCCCGAATGGCCCATTACGTCAGCGTGAGCCGTGAGGTGCGCGAGATTTTTCGGCAGGTGACCGACCGCGTGGAGCCGCTGTCGCTCGACGAAGCCTATCTCGACGTGACGCAGAATAAGTTCGACGAACCGCTCGCGGGGAAGCTCGCGCGCTATCTCAAAGACGAGATCAAGCGTCGCACGGGGCTCACGGCGTCGGCAGGCGTAGGGCCGAATAAGTTGGTGGCCAAGATAGCCAGCGACGTCAACAAGCCCGATGGGTTGCTGGTGGTGCCCCCCCTTGCAGTACCGGAGTTCCTAGCGCCGTTGCCCGTGTCACGTCTGTGGGGGGTCGGGCCGAAGACCGCAGCCCGGCTAGCAGAGCTGAACATCAAGACCGTCGCGGACGTACGGCGGGTAGGCGTGGGCCTGCTCGAGCAGAAGCTCGGAAAATATGGGCCATTTTTGGCGGAGCTTGCGTGGGGCAACGACCCGCGTGCCGTGGAGCAGAGTCGCGAAGCCAAGAGTCGCGGTAGCGAGACCACGTTCGCGGAGGACGAATGGAGCGTGAGCGCTTTGTGTCAAACCTTGCAGGGGTTGTGCGCGGAGGTGGCGGCCGAGCTGCAGTCGATGGAGCTGCGGGGGCGCACCGTGACGCTTAAAGTTCGGTACGCAGACTTCACGACCATCACACGCTCGCGCTCGATTCAGCGGCCTTTTCAGGATGCTGCGATGCTCTACGGTCTCGCCAAGGAGCTGCTTGTTTCGTCCACGGATGCGGGAAGTCGCTCGGTACGCTTGCTAGGTGTTTCGGTGGGCTCCCTCGTTCGAGCTGGGGCACCGGAGCAACTGTGGTTGCCTCTCGATTGATCCCGGGCGCGTGCGAACGTCGGAAACTTTAGGTTTTAGGCCAGCTCGCGGTACAGGGAGAAGGTGCGGTATCTCGTCCTCCTTCTGATGATTCACTTGTGCATGCCGGTGCTCGCGAAGGCGCAGCTTACCTTCATGCGTGAACACGCACGGCAGATGGATACGGGGCACTTCGGCATCACGGGCGAGCTGAATACATTCTTCGGACATACCAGTGATGCGGGCTACACGTTTTTCCAGCCCACAGTCCTCGCCACCTATCGCTTGTACGAAGCCGTATTCGAAGCGGCGTTGCCCTTCGCCTACTATCACGAGAATCAAAGCCCTGGGGCGGACCACGACCAGTTCGCACTCGGCAATCCTTGGTTCGCGCTCTCGTTCTTGCCCGACACGGCTTGTGGGCTGTCCCGCTTGAGCCTGGGTATCGCCCCAGACCTTATCCACGCCAAGGATGCGCGTGACCTGATGGCGCTCTCTCTTGCGCGCGGAGCCTCAGGAAATTGGGATGGCTACCTGTGGCTCGACAATGCGCTGCCTGTGGTGTTTGGGATGAGCACGCGCAAAGAACGTGGGCACATCCGCATCGGTTGGGATGGCGACTTTATCTTCGGTATTCCGGGGCGTGGTCGCGAGACCGTGGTCGGAATTCAGAATGCGGGTGAGTTTGCCATCCTGTTCAACTGGCGTTTGTCGCTCGGCACACGACTTTCCGCTGCGTATTATCCAACCACCCATGGCAAAGGTGACGCCTTCCAATCAGCGTTGACCACCTACCTGCGCTACGCGCGTGTCGGCGACGCGTTCGGCGTGCGCATGGTGATGAATCTGGACGGCCCCGCAGGCTTTTCGTTTCACGAAGGCGGCATCTGGGGCGCGTCGCTTTTCTACTCGAAGACGCTCTAGGGATAGCTCGACAGGAGGAAGCGAATCAGCGCTTCGGCCTTGCGTGCAAGGCTTGCGACTTCGATTTGCTCATCGTGCGTATGGAAGCCCTTGCCGCGCGGTCCAAGCCCGTCGATCACAGGAATGCCCAGCGCACCTATCGTGTTGGCGTCGCTGCCACCTCCCTGCTGGGGCGCGATACCTGAGAGGAGACCTGCCTCACGTTGGCAGGCGCCGTAGCGCTCCGCGAGTTGCTGCGAGGCGGCCGAGGAGGATAGGGGGCGGCGTGTGATGTGAACCGCGACTTCGAGCCGTATTCCTTCGAGTTCAACGGCTGTGGTCCGCGCCGCTTCGTGAAGCATAGACTCAATTTGAATCTGCGCTTCAGCGTCATCGAAGCGAAGGTCGAGTTCCGCTACGGCGTGTGCCGGCACCGTGTTTCGTGAGCTGCCTCCGGAGAAGAGGCCGGTGCTTATCGAGCCACGAGCGAGCGTGAGCGCTTGGCTCTGTACCCGGTCTACAAAGCGAGCCAGCGAGGCGATGGCATTTCTTCCTTCGCGCACTGCGTTGCCCGCGTGAGCTGCGCGCCCGTGGGCCACGACGCGTGCGTAGCCGCTACCGCGCCTTGCGACGACGATGGCGTCGCCACTGCGACCAGCCTCAAAAACCAGAGCAGCCCGCGCATCTTGCGCCAGGCTGCTCAGCCAATCCTGAGAACTCGGCGAGCCCACTTCTTCGTCGCTGACGCTGACAAAGCGTACAGGAAGGTGTTCCAAGAGCCTCGCCTCATGCAAGCAGCGAAGGGCTATACAGCAAAGCGCGAGTCCGCCTTTCATGTCGAGCACGCCCGGGCCAAGCGCGAGCTCGTCCGCGTGTCGAAAGCCTTCAAAGCTGCCGGCAGGGAAAACCGTGTCGTGGTGTCCGACGAGCAGCAGTGCAGGTTGGTTCTCGGCAGCGAGTGTCGAGAAGCACAAGTGACTCGCAAAATCTGCGCTGTTCTCGCGTGCGATACGTAGAGGCAGGCCGTCGAGTGCTTTGCACAAGAGCTCACCCACGCGCTCTACACCCGCGACATTCGCAGTATGACTGTTGACCTCTACCAAGCGCGCGGTGAGTGCAAGCAACTCGGGCGTGAGCCGCGCTAGGGCATCGAGCGCCAGCGCGATTTGGCTTGCGTCGGGTTTGCCAGTGGTATCCACACCCGAAGTCTGCTTCACGGGAAGATGCCGCGGTAGGAATAGCTGTCTGCGAGGTTCTTGAGTGCGAGTGCGTAGGCTGCGATACGCATGGGCACTTGACGCTCCTTCGCCATCTCACGCACAGCGCGATAGCAACGGATCATCGCGGTTTCGAGCTTCAGGTCCACCTCTTGCAAGGACCATCGCTCGTTGCGCTTGTTCTGCAGCCACTCGTAGTAACTGACGGTCACGCCGCCGGCGTTTGCGAGGATGTCCGGCACGATTTCGATGCCGCGCTGCAAGAGGATAGCCTCACCATCCGGATTCACGGGGCCATTGGCGCCTTCGATGACGACTTTGACCTGCAGCAAGTTGGCTTCTGCGATGCCGACTTGGTTTTCGAGCGCACCCGGAATGAAGAAATCGGCCTGGGTCGCGAAGAAGTCTTCGCGCGAAATCGCCGTGGCTCCTTCAAAGCCCGCCACGGCGCCTGTGCGCTTCACGTATTCCGCCAGCCACGGGGTATCGATGCCTTGCGAATTGCAGATGTGCCCCGAGTGATCGCTGACGGCTAGGATCTTCACGCCGAGGGATTCCAAGATCATACCCGCGTGAGAGCCGACGTTTCCAAAGCCCTGCAAGATCGCGGTTGCGCTTTCGAGCTTGACGCCATTCTCTCGCGCCCACTCTACGGCGCAGTGCACGACGCCTTGACCGGTAGCTTTTACGCGGCCGAACGAACCGCCGACGGCGATAGGCTTTCCGGTGACTACTGCGCGCTGCGCATTTTTCTGAGCGCTCAGGACGCCGTTCATGAACGTGTCCATGATCCACGCCATCTCTTGCGGTCCGGTCCCTGCATCAGGCGCAGGAATATCGTGGTCGGGACCGATATTCGTGCCGAGCTCGTGGGTAAAGCGCCGCGTCAGGCGCATACGCTCGCCTTCGGAGAGAAGCCGAGGGTCACACTTCACAGCGCCCTTAGCGCCTCCGAACGGAATTTCCATCAAGGCGCATTTCCAGGTCATGATGGCAGCTAGCGCGCGCACTTCGTCCAGGTTCACATCGGGGTGGTAGCGAATGCCGCCCTTGTACGGGCCCAAGATGTTGTTGTGCTGAATACGGTAGCCCGTGAACATGCGCACGATTCCGTTGTCCATTCGCACCGGAAAATGGACGATCAGCTCGGTTTTTGGCAGCGACAACATCGCTGCGACATCGGGTGTGAGGCTGATGACCTCGGTCGCCCGCTCCAAGTAACTCTGCACCACCCTGAAGAACATGTAACTCGGTTGTGACATCGCTCGATCACCTAAAAACAAAGCGTTTCCCAAGGCTAACACGGCGTTCCCGTACGCATTGCTAACATCTGGAACTCCGTATCACGGACGTAGGCAGGGGTAGGGAGCTTAAAGCCTGTAGCGTTCAGGTAGGAGAAAGCCTGCGGCGAGCAGCTCGTCGACGGATTCGTCGTCAATCGGCAGGTCTTCGCGCCGGGTCAGCTGCGTGCCCACTTGTATGAGTTTTTCTCCGAGTGCTTGCGGCAACTCGAGGAGGTCAACTTCTTCCGAGCCTGTTCGCACAACGCCGAGGTAGCGCGGTTCTTTAAGTCGCGCGGCCCGCTTCACTCGGCTTCCGCTATGGCTCAGCACATCGTGATCAATGCGTACGACTTCGGCGCCTCGAGCTAGGCGCACACGCGCGCACAGGCCTTCCGCGCTGGGAAGCGCGTAGGCCACCGGATCGCGCGGCATGACGTGCGTGACCGCGGCTTCGACGTGTGCGAGATCCGCGATGGCACAGGCCTGCTCTCGCCGCAAAAACCGCGCGAAACGCCGGCCAATCGGCGAGCGTTCCGCGATGTCTGCCGAGGCAAATTGCTCGATGGCAGCATGCGCGTCGCGGCCCAAGGCGAGGTGCGCTCCTGGGCATGCGGACCGCGCACCCGCTTCGAGCTGTGAGAGCGACACGCCTGACCAGCCCGGAAGGGCGTACCCGACTGCAAACATTTCTTCTGCGCTAGGGAGCGTCGCTTTGCCACGTCGGTGCGCGGCAGCGAGCTCGCTGTAGGCTGCAATGGCGCGCGTGATCCCTTGTTTTGAGCGTTTTTGTGCGAGGCTGTCGATCACACGGTCGAGCCCGCGGCCAAGGTCGCCTGCGCACTGTGCACGCACCGTGAGCATGCGATATCCAATATCTTGCGCCGCGTAGTCCCAGCGTGTCGCTTTCCACGGACGAAGAATTTTCGCCTGGGTTAGGGCGTCGCGCATCTCGATGACGCGGGCTTCGAGGGATTCGAGATTCGCGTGGTGACCTTGGTCGGCGGAGAAGAACTGCGCGACATAGCGCTCCATCGCTTCGGCGCGTAGGCGGGCTCCATGGGCATGCGCGTACGTCAGTCCATCGCTCGCCAAGTCAACCGTTCCGTAGCGGGTGCCCTGCGGCAACCCGATGCGCTTCGAACGACGGATGGCGCGCAGCTCACGCTCTACGAAGGCACGACCTTCTCGCATGAAGCGTGCATCGACCCTGTCGAACTCGCGCGGCCCCCTTAGAGCTGCGTCCTCGCACTCGTCACAATGGGTTTGGAACAGCGCCCCTTGGCCAGTGTGCTTTTCACAACGCGTAAGCCCTGCTTCATCAAAGAAGTACCAGAGCGCCACGGGCATGAGTTCGGCGAGCCAAGCGCCGAGGGCATGGAACAGAGTCGATGCTCCCGGGTGATAGGCGAAGCCAACCAGCGCGTGACACAGCTCGTGAGCCGTCCACTTCGCCCGGTGGCCCGGATGGAAGCTTGCCACAAGGAGATCATGTCGGAAGGCCTGGTACTTGGGTTCCCCAAGGATGCCTGCCACCCAGTTGGAGGGTGGGTCTTCCCCCTGTATCCACTCAGGAGGTAAGGAAAGGCGTACTCTGTGCTCAAAGTGCGCAAAGAAGAGATCCGACTGATTGGCGAAATCGGCAATGCGTGATGCAGAGGGGGAACGCGTATGTTCCATATCGGGCGAGCCCAGGACCCGTTGAATCTTGGATTTTTGAATCATTTGTGCGACATTGCGCGCGCTGGATGGGTAAACGTGTTTCATTTTTGAGTCTGTCCGCACCAAGCGCGGGTTGGGGACGGCAAAAAAAGCGGTGAGCTCCGGACTAATTTGGGAAGCACCCCGTGTTTGTGTCCTCGTCTTGGCAGAAGCGACACGTTGATGTCGCTGAAGTAAACAGCGGATGCTAGCGTCCGCCGCCGCAAGGGCCTGCCGGGCCATGATTCATCGGAGTCGCGTCAGAAGCGAGTTCCGCGAAAACTCGGAGACGAACTTGTCTGCACACGTCGAAATTTCTCCCCACGGCACGTTAGAGGGGCTTTCTGATGAGGGCGCTTCTTCTTTGGTGAGAATGGCTGAGGGTGCTCGGGCAACGCTGCGCGAGCAGGCGCGCTCCATCATGAAGCTCGCGGACCGAGTGGATGAGAACTTCGGCCAGGCGGTGGGGCTGCTGTACGCGACACCCGGCCACGTGATTTTGTGTGGCATCGGCAAGTCTGGACATATCGGCCGCAAGATCGCCGCCACGCTGGCTTCTACGGGAACACCGAGCTTCTTCGTCCACCCGGCGGAGGCATTCCACGGCGATCTCGGCATGATCACGAGTCGCGACACGGTGGTTCTCATTTCTGCGAGCGGCGAGACCGAAGAAGTCGTTCGCTTGCTGCCCCATTTGGCGCGCCTCGGGGCTTCGGTCATCGCGCTGATAGGGCGTCGAGATTCGACCATCGGTAACGCGGCGGATGTGGTGCTCGACGTGTCGGTAGAGCGCGAGGTTTGCCCCAACAATCTCGCCCCTACGACGTCGACCCTCGTCACCTTGGCGATGGGCGATGCGCTGGCCGTCGAGCTGATTCGCCTGCGTGAGTTTGGCGCGGACGATTTTGGGCGCCTTCATCCCGGTGGTGCCTTGGGGCGCAGGCTTCACAGCCGGGTCCGAGATCTGATGCACAGCCGCGATCTTCCGGTGGTGACGCCCAGCCAGACTGTGCGGGATTCCCTGTTCACCATCACGCGCGGTCGTCTTGGCTTGGCGCTCGTCTTCGATGGCGAGCTGCTTTCCGGCATCATCACCGATGGCGATTTACGTCGCGCCATGCAGCGCTACGAAGATGTGCTGGAGGTCAAGGTGGCCGAGATCATGAGTTCGCACCCCATTACCATCAGTGAGCAAGCACTGGTCACTGAGGCCGAGAAGCTGATGCGGAGGCGTAAGGTCAAGGCGCTGGTGGCGGTGGACGAGCGCGGCAAAGTCTCGGGAATCGTAGAAATTTTCCAGCGCTGAACGTTCGTGCGCCGGGCCTTGAGCGGTTGTGGCGATGCGACCCGTATGGCACTAAGGTCCGGCCACCAGGCGGCTTTCGCCTCGGGCATCGACGGAGTAGCGGACATGAGCCTCGCGCGGGGCGCCTTGGTTCAACTGCAGGTGATACACGCTCTCGTTCTTCGCGAGACGCGAACCCGCTTTGGCGCGCATCAGCTGGGGTACCTTTGGGCCGTGCTGGAGCCGCTGATGTGGGTTGGCACCTTCGGTGCGATGTACGCCTTTGCGCACCGTAAGCTGCCAAATGACATGGGGATCGTTGGGTTCCTGGGCACGGGAATCGTTACCTTTTCCCTGTTCCAGAACGCCGCTACGCGAGCAGGTGAGGCCATCAACGCCAACCGGGCGCTGCTTTTCTATCCCCAGGTGCACCCGCTCGATCTCATCCTGGCGCGCGGGGCGCTCGAGCTTTCGACGTTTGGGGCGGTTTTCCTCGTGATCATGGGGGGCGAAGCCATGTTTCTGCGGGAGCTGCCTCAGGTCGACGATCCGCTCGCGGTGATTCTCGGCTTGGTCATGGCCGGTTTGTTAGGCAGCTCACTTGGTCTCGTGCTCTGCATGCTCGGCGAAATTTTTGGCGTCGTGCAGCGCTTGCGCGGCCCGGTCATGCGCCCTCTATTTTGGATTTCGGGGCTCTTCTTTACCCTCGAAGACACACCAGATGAAGCCCGCCAGTACCTGCTCTACAACCCGATGCTTCATGTAATCGAGTTAGTACGAGACGGGTGGTTTGCGTCCTATCGGAGCGAGGCCGTGGACCCGACCTACGTGCTGCGCTGGATCCTTGGTCTTCTATTTTTCGGCTTAGTGTTGGAGCGTGTCGTACGCCGGAAGATTGAGCTGTCATGATCAAGCTCGATCGGGTCTACAAAAGCTACCGCACGCAGAGTGGGCCAAACGTTGTGCTGAATGGCATCAGCGCTGAATTTCCCGCCTGTGAGAGCGTTGGTATTCTCGGCAGGAACGGTGCGGGTAAGTCCACGCTACTGAGGATTCTCTCGGGGGTCGAAAAGCCGGATTCAGGCACCGTTTCGCGATTAGGGCGCGTGTCATGGCCCATCGGCTTTGCGGGTGGTTTCAGCGCTTCATTGTCTGGCGAAGAGAACAGTCGGTTTATCGCACGCATCTACGGCGAGGACGTCGATCGCGTAGCGGGTTTTGCCAATCAGTTCGCCGAGCTAGGGAAATACTTCTTCGAGCCAATCAAGACGTACTCCTCGGGCATGCGCGCGCGGCTTGCGTTTGGGTTGAGCATGGCCATCGACTTCGATACCTACTTAGTCGACGAGGTTACGGCCGTGGGAGACAAGGTGTTTCAAGAGAAATGCCGTCGTGCTTTTGCTGAGCGCCAGGAGCGCTCTTCGGTGATTATCGTGTCACACCAACTCTCGACAATTCGCAGCTACTGCAAGCGCTGTGCGGTGCTCCACAAGGGAACTCTGCATCTCTTCGACAACGTCAAAGACGGCGCACGGTTCTACGAGGGAGAGGTGTTGGCGTGAGTGCAGGAAGTACAACCGCTGTGAATGAAGTCCAAGCCCCTTCTGCGTCCGTTTCCCCGGCGGAAGCTGCGCGCGCGCTGAGGCATGAGCGTGCCCGGCGCTTGCTTACCAACCTCCTGGTATGGGTTTTTGCGCCAACCCTCGTGGCGGCCGTCTATCTGGGCTTCATCGCAAGTCCCGAGTACGAATCGGAATCGAGCTTCATACTGCGCGGCTCTGAAGCGGCCTCCGATGCGGCCATGCTGCGCGACTTCCTTCGCTCGCGTGCGGCACTCGAGGAGCTGAACCGCGATGGTGGCCTGCGATCCCACTATCGGGAAAACGGCGACGTGTTCTCGCGCCTGTCCGAGGATGGCGGCGAGGAAGCGCTCTATCGCTACTTCCATTCCAAAGTAGACACGTTCTACGAGAGTCATGGAGGCGTGTTGACGGTTCGGGTCAAGGCCTTCTCTGGTAAAGCGGCTCACGCCTACAATGCTGCTTTGCTAGCGATGTCTCAGCGACTGTTGCAGGGCATGGGCGCAGAGCAGCGAGAGGAGAAGGTGGCCAAGACCGAGCGCATTCTGTCGGAACAGCGAGCCGACCTGCTTCGAGCGCAGCGCGCCCTGCTCGAGCTCGAGCTTGCGGTAGGCGCAAGTCCCACGGTCGAACAGCGAGCGGCGGTCGAGACCGCCAAGCTTGATAAGACTTTGGCAGAACAGAGCTACGATGCTGCTCACATCGCGCGTGAGTCGGCACGTTCGGAAGGCCAAAAGCATACGCGTCTTGTCACGATGTCTGAGCCATCGGAGCCCGACCTTGCAGTTTACCCAAAGCGGATTTACGGCGTTTTGACTGCGTTTTTCTCGGCGTTTGCGCTGTTCGGAATCGGCAATTTGTTGGTGGCTGCCGTGCGCGAGCACGCTCAGTTCTGAGGGAGGTCCCGAATGCGTCTGCATGATTACAGCGTTGGAAATCGCGAGCCGTTGTTCTTGATCGCGGGGCCGTGTGTCATCGAGAGCGAAGCGCTCGTTCTGCAGATTGCAGAGCAGATGAAGCGTTTGACCGAACACTTGGGCATCCCTTACGTATTCAAGGCCAGCTTCGACAAGGCCAACCGCACCTCGGCGAGTTCCTATCGTGGTCCCGGTATCGCGGAAGGGCTCCGCATTCTGGCGAAAGTGCGCGCGGAAATTGGCGTGCCGGTGCTGACCGACGTGCACGAGGACACGCCTATCGACGAAGTTGCGGACGTGGTCGATGTGCTGCAGACCCCGGCGTTCTTGGTGCGCCAAACCAACTTTATCCAGCGCGTTGCGCGCGCAGGCAAGCCAGTGAACCTCAAAAAAGGCCAATTTCAGGCGCCTTGGGACATCGGACAGGTCGTAGAGAAGTGCCGCGCCGTGGGCAACGAACAGATCATGGTTTGCGAGCGTGGCGTGTCCTTCGGGTACAACACACTTATCTCCGACATGCGGGGGCTCGCAGTGATGCGCAACACTGGCTGTCCCGTGGTATTCGATGCCACCCACTCCGTGCAGCAACCGGGAGGGATGGGAACCACGTCGGGTGGGCAGTCGCAGTTCGTGCCGGTCCTAGCCCGTGCGGCCGTGGCCTCGGGCGTAGCGGGGCTGTTCTTGGAGACGCATCCTGATCCCGCCAGTGCCATGAGTGATGGGCCCAACATGTGGCCCTTGGGGCGCATGGAAGAGCTCCTCAGCATGCTGGTTCAGATCGACCATACCGTGAAGAGTGCGCCCTTCGCGGAGGACGTGTGAGCATGCCCGAGGAGGCCCTGTTGAGGTGTGCATCGCAGGTTCGCTTGTTGGGCCTCGATGTCGACGGTGTTCTAACCGACGGACGCCTTGTCTATGGGCCCGAGGGAGAGTTGCTGAAGACCTTTCACGTGCGCGACGGTCTCGGCATTCGTATGGCGGCGGAGTTCGGGATCACTGTGGCCGTGGTAACGGCCCGAAAGTCCCAGGCGCTTGCGGCGCGTATGCGGGATCTGCGCATCTCGCACTTCATCCCCGGATGCGAAGACAAGCTCAGCGCGTTTGCGGACCTTGCTTCCGGTCTTGGCATCGACCTCGCTCAGTGCGGTTTCATGGGAGATGATCTCATCGACCTGCCGGTGATGCGCGCGGTCGGCTTCGCCGTGACTGTCGCCGACGGGCATGCACTGGTTCGCGCCGAAGCCCATCACGTGACCCACGCTCGTGGTGGGGAAGGGGCTGTACGAGAGCTGACGGATTTGCTGCTCGAAAGTCGCATGGGACTTGGATCTGCGGCGGAAAGTTTTTTGGCGAGCAAGATCGCGCGCACCTCGAAGGAGCCTCTGCGATGACGAAGTTCCGCGTGGTTATTCCAGCGCGCTACGCCTCGAGTCGCTTGCCAGGCAAACCGCTTTTGCCTATCGCGGGTAAGCCCATGATCCAACACGTGTGGGAGCGCGCGCTCGAATCGAGCTGTCTCGAAGCATGGGTGGCCACCGATGATGTGCGCATCGCCGACGCGGTGACGGCGTTTGGAGGCAGAGTGGTCATGACCTCGCCCGAGCATGTGTCTGGGACCGATCGGCTGGCCGAAGTCGCCGACAAACTTGGCCTGAGTGACGACGAGATCGTGGTCAACCTACAGGGCGACGAACCATTCGTACCGGGGGCTTTGCTCGACCAGTTGGCGCAGGCGCTGACTCGAAACGCAGCCTGTGGGTTGGCCACCTTGGCGACTCCCATTTACGAAGCTCGCGATGTGTTTGATCCGAACATCGTCAAGACTGTGCTCGATGCACACGGACAAGCGCTGTATTTTAGCCGGGCGCCCATTCCATGGAAGCGAGGGCTATTTTCGCAAGGGCAGCAAGCTGCCGAATTGCCGCGAGAAACGCCCTATTTGCGCCATCTAGGATTGTACGCCTATCGTGCGGAGGTCCTGCGGAAGCTCGCTTGCGCCGCGCCCGACCCCTTGGAACAAGCAGAATCGCTCGAACAGCTGAGGGCACTCGGGATGGGGGTGCGGATCCACGTGTCTGTCGTCGCCGAAGCTCCGGGCCATGGCGTCGATACCGCCGAAGATCTCCTGCGCGTTGAGCGGGCTTTCTCGAGCCGCGCTTCGTAGACCCATGTAAGCGTGCGAGCGGGCAGATTCGGAAACGAACTGCTAGGCTTTCGCGCCCACCGGGCACAAGAAATGTCCCAGGGACCTTTAAAAAACGATATGTCCGTGACTCGGTCACCTTTCGCCGGAAAGGTCGGCACGTTTTCGCCAGCCCTGGCTCTGCTGCCTGGTGTCCAGGGACTGTTGGGTACGGAGCGGCTCGTGTGTGTGCCGCGTTCGGTCCACGCTCATGCGCTGAGCGCCATCGTCAGCTGGGCAGGCGATGAAAACGAGGGCTTTTCTCGCCGATTTGCAGAGCAGCACGATCTACCTTGGTGGCGGGTGGGCCCTGGTTTCGTCTACCGTGTCGGCGTGCGGGGGCATGCAGAACCTCCGCTGTCGCTCGCGTTCGACCGGCCCGACGCAGGTGGGGATATGGCCGATGGAAGCTCTCTTGTGCGGTTGCTGAACTCGCACGAAGAGCTTACGCCCGAGGAGCGGGAGAGGGCGCGGCGCTCCATGGACCGCATTCTCCGACACCGCATTTCTACCTGGAACAACGTCCTTTCTTCTTCGCGGCCAACTCCTGCGGTGGACGAAAAGCCTGCGGCGCTTGTGGTAGTCGACGAGCCGCACGAACCGATACGGTTTTCGGGTGTACGGTCTCAGTCCGAGGTCTTTCGCGAAATGCTTGCTGCCGCCAAGCAAGCACATCCCGGGGCGCGCATTCTTCTCAAGCTTGCAGACGTAGGCAGAGAGCGTACACCCGCCTGGATTCTCAAGGCTGGCAGCGACCCGCAGGTGGACTTGGTTCGAGGGCGAGTAAATTCTTTCGAGCTCCTCGAACGCGTCCAACACGTCTATGTGGCCAATGCCCATCTCGGCTTCGAGGCCTTGCTGGTAAAGAAGCCTGTGAGCTGTTTTGGCACGCCGTGGTACGCGGGATGGGGACTCACCGAAGACCGCGTGCAGGTTGCGAAAGGTTTTCGCCGTCGCAGTCTGGAAGAGCTGTTTTTTGCCGCCTACGTTCAATGCGCGCGCTACGCGGATCC
>CAZEWA010000139.1:0-14300 GCA_964515685.1 uncultured Polyangiales bacterium
CGACGAAAGCTTTCGCGTTGCGGAGCTCCGGCTGCGAGAGGCTTTCGTCGTCGTCTTCGACATAGAGAAGGCGTTCCTTCTCGCGCGCTCGGACCGGGCTGAGCGCGATCGACGAGAACATGGCCGACTCACTGCCCACCTTCTTCATATCGGAGGATCCTTTCGAGGGTCTTGAGACCTCCTCGAGAAAGCGCACGCCGCACACCGCCCGGAGTCCCTCGTGCTCCACCTTGAACGAAGCACCACCGCAAACCCATGTTGTCTGCTCCGGCTTAGCGCCGCGGTTCGCGGTCGCCTGACAGAACAACCAACCTGAGGACACTGCCACATCCGGGCCAGCTTGCAGCCTAAAATGCATCAAGCTGAGCTTCTTTGCGAATCCGCAAGGCGTTGCCGCGCAAAAATCCACCCCATGATCCCCGCGTTCAGGGGGGATCCGCGTGAGAGCAAGCACGCTGCCTGAGGCACTTCCCGCGATGCGACGAGTATCAGGCAGTCAGGGTGAACGCTAGGCTTGCAGACGTCGCGTTGGTCCAAAGTCAGCAGGCGCTTGCCTCGCCCTGTGCGTATCCACACGCGACGGGAAGGGCTCGAGCGCGGATGGGTCAGACGGCGTTCGAGACCTCGAGCGGCGCAGACACTGAAAGCTCAGACTCCCGAGTCAGCCGAGGATTCCTCCCGAACACGAAGCGCGGCTTCACCGATACCAACACTGCGGGCAACAGGATCAAGCCGCCGAGCATGCTCATCGTCATCCAAAACAACAGCAGCATCCCCATGTCCGCCTGGAAGCGCAGAAACGAGAAAGCCCAGAACGCAAGCCCGCAAGCCATGGTGAGACCTGTCAGAAGCACGCCCTGCCCCGCATCCCTGACTCCGCGCATTACGGACTCGTTGACTGTAAGTCCTTTGCGATAGTGCTCTTCGACCGATTCCACAACGTACAGTCCGTAGTCGACCCCAAGCCCCACGCCGAGTGCCACCACGGGAAGCGCATTGACGTCCAGACCGATTTCGCGAGCGCCCATCAAGGCGTACGTCATGTAGTTGGAGCCGATGAGCGGAAGCAAGAAGAAGATCCCCGCAAAAAACGAACGAAACGCCAGCATGCAGCACAGCAATGTGGCGCCAAATGCGGCGAGCGAGATCTTGAGGTCGAACTCGGTCACCTCCTCATTGATGGCTGCAAGCAAACCACCGTATCCGCCAGCGAGCCGAAACTTTGCGGATTCGAGTGGATGTGCATCAATGAACTCCTTCGCGTGAGCCACTACACGACGCAGGGTTTCTCCCTTGTGATCGAGCAGGTACATCACGATATTGGCGTTCTTACTGTCCACCGTGACAAAGCGCGTAAGGTCGCCCGGATCGACCGACGTGTACATCATCTCGAGATAGAACGCGCTCTGCGACTTCTCTGAAGGGATGAGCTCCCACTTCGGGTCACCACCGTGCAGGATCGAGATGACTTCCGGCACAAGGTCCGCGAGTGACGCCGTGGAGCTGACTTCCGGAAGCTGCTCCATGTGGCGCTGGAAGGCCTCCATCGTGCGCAGCACCTCAGGGGTCTTGATCGCATCGCGCGTCTCGCCTTCTACGACAACACTCAGCTCCTCGGTGTTGCCAAAGGTCTTGGCGATTTGGTCTGTGTCGAGATTGTAGCGAGAATCTGGCCACAACATGGGTGTGCCAGGATGTACGTCGCCGATCTGAAGGTCCTTGGCGAACACGAAGCCGATGCCACAGGCTGCCAGCGCCACGAAAAAGATCGTGTTGCGCTTAGACCCCGTGCACCACAACGCCACGGTCTCGAGCAACCCCGTGACCAGGCGATTTTCACGCGGCGGTCCGGCCTTACCTCCGGGCATATACGAAAGTAAAAGCGGGCACAGCACCATACCACTAAAGAAAATCGACGAAATCCAGACTGTGCCCATCAGTGACAACTTCTGAAGCAGCGGGATCGGCGCCAGGTAGATGAGCACGATGCCGATGACGTCGGTGACGATAGCCAACGTACCGGGCTTGAACAGCGCCGTCGCACAGATGTGTGCGGCCCTGACCGAGTCGTGGCCGAGCTGCCGCTCCGCAAGATAGCGATTGACCATCTGCACTGCGTGCGACAGCGCGCGCGCCGTGATGATGAAGGGAATCACCATCACGAGTGGGTCGAAGTTGATCTCCATGAAGCCCATGAAGCCCATGCCGCACAGCGCGGAGAACGTCGCGGCGGCCACTGGGACCACGACTCCCGGCAAGTTACGGAAGTAGAGCCACAACAGGAGAACCATGGAGAACACGGTCACGGCCATAATCAAGAACAGCTGGGGAGATCGCGTCATGATATGGCCCACAAGGATGGGACGACCAATCACGCGTATCTCCGTGTTCGCGTCTGACTCGGCCTCGATGATTCGCTCGATGCGCTCGTAGAGAACCTTGGGGTCGAGACTTTGCTCGAAGAATCCGGCTACGACCAGAGTCGCCGTCTGATCGAGCGACACCAATGTACCGTAGAGTCTTCGGTTCGAAAGAATGCGATGCCGCAAGTCTTCGACGGCTTCCTTCGTCTGCGGTACGTCCGGCCACATCACCGGCACCGAGCGGTAGCCACCCTCCGAATCGTTTCGCTTTTCCTTCGCTTTGCGCTGCGCGATCGACAGGACTTGATAGTTATTGACCCCTTGGAGCAGCTCCACATCCTTCGTGATGCGGCGTACTTTCTCGAGAGTCTCTGTGTTAAAGATGTCACCTTCTTTAACTTGGATCTGAATGATGACGCGACTCGCGCCGCCGAAGATATCGCTGTATTTGCTGAACGTCTGTACGTAGTAATGCGTTGACGGGAAGAGGTCTATCGTGCGGCTCTCGACCGTTACCTGACTCCAGTAGACCCCCATCGCGACGGATAGCACTGCCATCACGCCGAGGACGGCGATGCGGAAGCGGAACATCAGATCGTAAAATTTCTCCGCCATGACTCATTCCCCCAGCACGCGTGTGAACTGCGCATCGCCCTGCTTGGCGCGCAGCACATAGCCTCGGCTTCCGACGACGACCCAGCCGTTGGTTCCCACGAACGTAATGCCCGAGAGCGGAGCTAACGCGGCGGTCTGCACTCTGCGCAACGAAGCCCCGGGCTCATCTCGAATGAAGACGGACCCTTCTTGCCCGGAGAAAGCACAGCGTGCACCTTCGCAGCGCACGTCGAACAAATGCAGCGTCTGACCCGTCGACGCCGTTTGCCAGGTCGTACCGCCATCGGCGCTCTCGAGTAGCGTCCCTTCGCTTCCAACAACAACGACCTGTGCCTTTGCGCGCGCATGCACGGAAAACAGAAGCTTTCCCGTATTGCTAGCTTGCCGCGTCCAGGTCTCGCCGCCGTCTTGGGTCCTGAGAATCAGGCCGAACTCACCGACCGCGTATCCCGTCTGACTGTCTGCAAACGACACAGCGCCGAGACGTGCTTCTTCGATAGCTCCTGCCGTCTCCTCTTCCTCAGACAAGCCACCTATCGCTCCTGCATTGCCCCCCGCAAAAGGCTCGACGCCCACCGAAAACGTACGTTTTTGGAACGTGGCACCGCGGTCCTTGCTCACCACAATCGTCCCGAAATCTCCCACCGCGACGATATGCCCATTGTCGAGTACATTGACGCCAAATAGGTGCGCGGGCGTCTCGGCGTGGCCCTCCTCTTCGGTCTTCGGCTTCGGCACACCAAAGGCCGCGTACTTCTTCCAGGTCGAGCCGTGGTCTTCGGTCACGAACACGAGCCCTGAGCGGCCCACTGCAGCACCCACGCCGCTTGCGTTGAAATCGATGGCAAACAGCGCGTCGTTCGTGGGAATGCTTACGCGCGAAAAGCTTGCGCCTTCATTGTCAGAGCGCAGCAACAGCCCTGGATAGCCGACAACCCAGACGGTCTTCTGATGATCAGTCGCATCGTAGAGACGGTCTCTGTGCGAGAGACGTTCGAGCACGTCGGCGAAGCTCGGGGACGCGATGGCCGAATACGACAGCAGCGCGAAGATGGCTTTATACAATGGGCGCATGTCTCTCTCACAGGGGTAGACCGTCCGGAACAATTGGACCTAGAGCATCGCGGAGAGCGGTACACTACCCCTCTTCGCAACGTGCACCAGCTCGCCAGGACAGCGGAACGCAGACTCTGGGTCAGTGCGCGCGCTTACGCAACGCGCCGACCGTGAACAGGTTGGGGTCGACGTTCACGTTGGCCTTGGTCGATCGAGCGGCCACCGCGGTGGCGTGCTCTGCCTGAAGATCGATCGCCAGACTGACGCCCATGTTTCCGGGCTGACTGTTCATATCGGGCGATTCCCTCGGACTGTTGAGGATGATCTTCCACAGCTCGCCCTTCTTGTCGTAGGCCTCCTTGTAGAGAATCGCGAACGACTCTGCATCTACGAGGATGAGCATCTTGCTGTAAGGATAGTCAGAGAACTTCGGCGTCACCTCAAGTACGTACGTCGGACGCGCCTGCCACGTGAGCTTGGGATTCCAGTGCGGCCACTTGTCGAACTCGAAGTTCGATTTATTGTCCTTGCCGACCTTTACGCCGCCATGCATCGGCAACAGCATGGTCTTCTGCCCCACAAGCTTCCAATTCATCCACTCCACGGCGCCGAGGTAGCCGTTCACGTCCTCATACAGGAAGTCGGTGGCGTTCCAGGCGTCGCCCTTCGTTCCCAAGGACATGCGCACGATGCGGCGCATGGCGGGTACGTAGGTGTGACCCTGCAGATCGACAGGATCCATCGATGCCGCGAACAGCGCGCCAAAGCCCTTCTTATCGTAAGGCTCGATGGCAAAGGTCACCGAGGTACCCGCGATGCGCTCAGATTCCATCTGAGGGATTGCGGGCCTGGGGTCGACGTCCGTGCGACCCACACCGCGCATCGTGACCCAACGCCAGTATTCGCTGTGCTCAAGACCACTTTTACCCGAGACCCAGTAAACATCGTAGAAACGCTCGGTATCGTCGCCGGTGTAGGCCGAGCGGTAATTCGTCGCGACCTCGAGGCCGTTCTTGGGCTTCGGAAAAGGCAAGCCGGCGACCCAACCCGAGACACCAGCCTTACGGTAGTCCTTGCCCACGTCGACGACCTTGGTCTTGCCGGCGTTGGCGTTGGTGGCCGCAATGTAGCCCTGCGAAGGATGCACGGGCTTGTACTCCGACACCGTGAGCTTGAGCTCGTATTTGCGAATCAAGCGCTCAAGCCCTGGAGCAATCAGCCCCTTGACCTTGTCGACATTTCCCTTGTGCACCACCGACCCGACGGGAACGGGCAGGTTCGTATCGGGCTTGAACCCGACCGTCTCAGTCCAGTTCTCGGCAGTGATGGGCCCATCAGCCCGCACAGAAAGCGCTACATGGGCGCTCGCAGCAGTGAGGCTAAGCCCCAGCGCGCAAGCAAGAACTCTCGAGGATTTCATACGTGCTCCTTTTCCTAGAACAACACAGTAAGACTTGCTGCCAGTTCGTCTCGATCGCGAAATAGACCCATGTCGCGATACGGATCCTTACCGACGAAGTCTGTAACCACGACATTCAATCGATAGTGGGTTCCAAGACGTACGCCCACATCCACCGAATAGAATCCGCTGTCCTTTGCGTACGGGTTCGGCATGTACACGCCCGTTGCGGCCACGGTGATGCGACCGTTGAGGTAGCTTGTACGCGCGATACCTGCCACGCGGAGCGAGTGCCTCTGAAGCTGCCACTGGTTGTATCCAACCAGGTGAACGAGCTGCCTGCCAGCCGCCGATTCCATGTCGAGAGTCGGCAAGAAGCTGTGGAAAAACTGCCCGACTAGCAGGAAATTCTGCGTGGGATTGAGAAAGCGAATCATCGTCGGACGCTGCAAAACGAAGGCGTAGTTGACCGCCATCATCTGCTCGCGATGGAAGATCATTCGGTAGGGATTGTTCGGATCCTGCTGCGGCCTATCCGTACGGCCAGAGAAAGTACGGTTCGGCTCGAATGCCGCCTCTAGTCGCGCGATCGAAGAAATAAACGGCAGGTTCTGCTCGATGCTGAAGCCCGCGATGTGCTGGCGCGGAAACTCAAGATTGATTTCACGCGTGATTGCAGAATCCGGAGAGCTCGCCTCCGTGATGCGACCGGTCATCGGGTCGGCCATTTGACGCGTGACCTGTCCGTAAAAGCCTTCTGTGGGAACAGGCGGCGAGAACTGGTGCGTGAAAAGGTAGACCAAGCTGTAGTTCATCTGCGCCCCAAGACTTCCCTTCCAGCGGAAGCCCGCGCGCATGTCCTTCACGTCCCTACCCGGATACTTGAAGTTCATGTTGGGCGAAAAGAAGGAAGTGGGCGTATTCGAGAAGGGCACACCCCAAGCCCCCGCAAAGGAAAGCGGCGTGGTGACCGTGTCCTTCTTGCGGTCGATCATCGGGATCCAAAGCAGCTCCAGCGAGTGCTCGATCTTGGGCATGTCGATCGTAGTCAGCCACATCCACAACGGAATACGGATGTCCTCCACCGATTCGAGCGGACCAAAGTGCCAGGTGCTGTTCTCCGGGTTCACGGCATCGAGCAAACGATAGCCGCCAACGTCGCCCCACATGACCTGCTGGCGACCGATACGCATCGAGAGCCAGTCCGTGGGGAACAGATCGAGATAGAACTCGCGCAGGTCAAGCTCGCTGTAGAGGTTTTCCACCGCCCAGTCCTGCGCGGTTCGCCCCATGCCGTCGTAGTCGGCGTTTCTCCACGCCTCGAGGTTCTGCTGGGGCGGACGCGCATAGGCATCACCCGGCAAGCGCAACGAGCGCACACCACGCACGATGGCATGCAGCGCCATGCGGTCGTTGATATCCCAGTGGCTCTCGATCTGAAGCGTGGTGCGAGCCAAGGATACGGAGCCTGGCCTTTGGCCATGGTCCGAAGGAACGCAGTTAGAGTTCCCCATCCGCACATCGCAAGGAGATCCGGTTGTGGGAACCGCTGCAATGTTCTCGTGCGGCCTAAACTTGCTCGACGCGAGCGGAGCAAAGACACCGCCCTGCATCCGCAACATACCGTTGACGGAGAAGCTGGGCTCCTCGTGGTCGTCGTCGGACTGTGCGTGCACCGACGCTGTTAACACGAGTAGCTGCAACAAGGCCATCAGGACCAGAGCGAAACGCCCTAGCACCGAGGTAACAAAGGCAACGGACTTAGCCATAGAGGATCTCACCACGCTCCGAAAGACAGGCTCGCCGTGATTACTGGCAGTCAGCCGGCGTGGGGTTCTTGGTAGAGTCAGGGCTCACACGAATGATGCCCAGGCTGACGTTCGACTTTTGGGGCGGATTCGTGTCTACCTCGTTGCCCTCTTTGCGAGGCGTGATGAACACCTCGATCGAGCCTACATCCTCGCCGCCTATCGTGGCCGTGATCGTCTGCAGCCCCCCCTTGAGGTTGGCGAGGAAGAACTTGCCCGCCTCCCCCTCATTGGTGCCCGCTGCGTTCGGCGGCACGGTGCCTTCATCGGCTCCGCGCTGGACAAGCGACGCGGGCAGATTGTTTGCGAAGTAGCGGATGTCCTGGGCTGCATCCGTGGCCTTGATGATGGCGCATCCCACTGACTCGTCGTTTCCGGTCTCTGGATTTCTCCACACCACGTCGCCCGCAAACGGACTCGCTTCCGGGTCGTTCGTGTATCCCGCGAGCATGGGCACCACGGATGCCGTCGGGGCCGAGCTCACACGAATGAACTTTTCCTGACCCTTACGACTGGGATGAAAGTTCCACGTGTCAGAGAGTGGACCGTTGCCGACCACGAACAAGCCTGCACCTTCAGGACGCTTGATGGTCACTTTCCCATTTTTGTCGGCCTTGTACGTCTCTGGATAGAGCTCGCCCGTCTTTTGGTTAAAGGCACGAACTTCGAGCTGATCGCCTATCACCGAAGTGACCTGCGTCGCTTCGACCAATACGAACTCCTCACCAGCTCCACCGCCGCCACCGTCGGTGTCGGTCGTGCCCTCCTCCTCATCGTCCCCACAAGCGGGAAAAGCGGCGACTGCCATCATCAAACCGAACATTGCGATGCGTGAACGAGAAGCGAACATGAATTCCTCCTGCGCCGAAGCGCAAGTTACGGGGGAGCTAGAACCTACGGACAACCGAGAAAACGGACTAAGGGAGAGAACCGCACAGCACGGATTTCGTCTGTAGCGTCAGTTCGCTCCAAGACTGCGCACGGGTGTGTTCGTACATATCGCGCAGTTTTCGGCTCTTTGAGGGCCGTAGCGGCAGTGTGTAACCCGCGCAGAGCTCGTTCGGTCAACGCTGGCACGAACTGCCAAGTATCTGACCCGAGATATCTCGCGACGCGCAGTCGAACTATCCGCTTCTAACGCGAAAAGCAGACTCGTAAGCGCTAAGGATAAGGGCGTACGCCTACTCTCGTTTGGAGCGGCGGAACTCGGCAGGACTCTGGCCGGACCAGCGCCGGAACGCTCGCGAGAAGGCCGCCGTTTCCGAATAGCCAAGCATGAACGCTATCTGCTGAATCTCAGTCGTTCGGCTCGAAAGATATTGGTAAGCAAGCTCGCGTCGCGCTTGCTCCAGCAGATCTTTATACGTGGCTCCCTCGCGCTGTAAGTGGCGCGTAAGGGTCCGACGACTCATGCCCAGTCGCGCAGCCACGTAGTCTGCATTCGTCTTACCAGCCGGAATGAGCCCTAAAAGCAATTGTCGGACTTTTCCGGTCAACCAGTTGGGATCCGGCAACTCGGCTATCAAATGGTCTGCGTGCCTACGCAAGACAGCATTGAGATTGGGGTCAGCCAACTTCATCGGCACATCGAGCAGTGCGCGATCAAACGACAGGGCATCCTGCGCTGCGCGAAAGTGGATAGGAATGGGGCCAAACAGGCGGCGATACGATGTCAGGTTCGCAGGCTCGGCGTGTGTAAACCAGGCCTCAAACGTCTCGAGTGACCCGAGCGTTCGGCGCGCCACGACGGCGAAGGCCGCCAGTTGAAAGTCCGACGCTGCGCGATTGAGGGGAACGCGCGAGCGCAACTCGACAAAGGCGCGCCCTTCCCTCACCTGCAGCGAAAAGTCGGCGGCTTCGTTGACGAGACGGATGTAGCGAAGCACCTGCTCCATGGACTCGCCCCAACTGGAAGCGGAGCGACCCGCGTACTCGAGAACGTCGTAGCCCCCCTTTTCCACGCGCTCCACCGCATGTAAGCCAATGTCGGGATCTCCTGACAGCTCAACGGCTGAGTCGAGCCAGCGCAGCGCCACACTCACGGGCAAGCGTTCGTCCGGCCCCTTAGCCATAAGCTTGCTGATGAGCGGGCCGGAAACGCCCCGCTGTCCGCCGATAACCTTCAGGAAAGGCAGGACCAGCCGCAAAGAGAAACTGGGTTCGAGCGCGGGATAGTGCGACGTAGTCACGACGTTCGGATTGTACTCCGATTGGAGGCGCAGGAGATACCTGTAGCGCACCTCACGTCCCGCCGACCGCAAACGGGCAGGCACAGCGCTGGTTGGCGCTCCAATATCCTCGAAAAAATGGAAAAATCTAGTGTCTCGGGCCGAATGCTGGCCCCACAGACGGGGGCATGTTGACAGTGTCCACTGTCACGGTTATGAAAGTGGGATGGATGAGTCCGACCTCGCGCAGTTCAAACAGGAAATCCGCGAAAAAGCCGTGCGCAGGGTGCGGGCAAAGCTCGGCTTTGTGTGGCACGCAGCGATTTTCTTGATGGCGAACCTGACGCTGGTCTTCATCAATCTGCGCTTCAATCCGAGCACGCTGTGGTTTGTGTGGCCCCTGGCTGGCTGGGGCGCCGGGCTATTTTTCCATGGATTCGCTGTCTTTCAGGGTCAGGGCCTCACCGAAGACATGGTGGAAGCGGAAGTGCAGCGCGAGCTTGCAAGGCGCGGCATACGTTGAGCCGAGGCGTCGCGTAGGCGGCGGGCGCCAAGCTTTCTTGGCCAAGCCCGCCGGCAGCGGCGAGCTTTCTGCGTGGATTGACACCGCCATGGATTGGATCGAGGGCTGCACTGGTAGCCCCTCATGTTGGCCACGGTCTTTTCTGCGTCCCTGTCGGGCATAGAGTCCATCCCCGTTGAGGTTCAGGCTTTCTTCGGCAAGGGCTTGCCCGGCGTCGATATCGTTGGCCTGGGAGACACCGCTGTCCGAGAGAGCCGCGTCCGAGTTCGCTCCGCACTCGAGAGCTCCGGCCTCGAGCTCCCTAGCCGCCATGTCGTGCTCAATCTGGCCCCGGCCGACATTAAAAAGACCGGGTCCGGCCTCGACCTTCCTATTGCACTGGCCTTACTGTCTGCAGCAGGCACAGTCACACCGCCTACGCTTCCAGAGTTTCTCGTTCTGGGAGAACTGTCGCTCGGTGGTGAGCTACGCCCCGTGCGCGGCATGCTCTCGCATCTTCGAGCCGCCGTAACGCGAGGCTTTAAGCGCGCCATCGTTCCTGTCGCCAACCTGGACGAAGCGCTGCTCTTGCCTCGGCTCGACGTACGGTGCGCAGCCAATCTACGCGATGTGGTCCAGTATCTAGCGGGCGCCATGGAGCTGCCCCGCGCACTCACTTGCAGCACGAAAGCGCGCCCTGCCCCAACACCGCATGTAGACCTCGCCGATGTACGCGGCCAACAGGCAGCCAAACGTGCGCTCGAAGTGTGCGCTGCGGGTGGCCACAACCTGCTCATGCTGGGACCGCCCGGTACAGGAAAAACCATGCTGGCGCAGCGACTCAGCACACTTCTACCCAAGCCCACGGAACAGGAAGCGTTGGAGATAGCGACCATCGCGAGCGCCACGGGCGCCCCTACGCCTTACAGTCTCGGTGACGTCGTGCGCCCCTTTCGCGCGCCCCATCATGGCCTGAGCTCCGCTGCGTTGATCGGAGGCGGCACCCCCATCCGGCCAGGCGAGGTCACGATCGCACACGGTGGCGTGCTCTTCTTAGACGAGCTTCCCGAGTTTTCTCGCAGCACGCTGGAGAGCCTGAGACCTACGATGGAGTCCGGCGTTGCCATTGTAGCGCGTGCCCACGAGCGTGTTGAGCTGCCCGCACGCCCGTTAGTCGTATCCGCGATGAATCCGTGTCCGTGCGGGTATGCAGACGACCCAAAGAGATTGTGCACATGCAGTCTCGATCGCGTGGAGCGCTACCGTGCGAGGCTCTCAGGCCCGCTGCTCGACCGATTCGACATGCACATCGCGTTGAAGCCGGTTGAGGCGCGCATGCTCCGAGAAGGCACGCCCGGGGAAGACAGTCTGAGTGTGCAGAAGCGCGTAGAAGCCGCGCGCCGATTTTCCCGAACTCGCGCCGTCAGTGAAAGGCGTGGAGGTTTCGCTACAGAAGACGTGGAGAATGACGCGCTCTCTATCCTGGATCGCGCTGTCGACGCCTTCGGACTCTCTGTGCGCGCTTACTCCAAGGTCTTACGTGTTAGCCGCACCATCGCAGACCTAGAGAGCTCTACGCGCGTCGCGGCCCACCATGTTGCAGAGGCCGTGCAATATCGCTTGCTCGATCGAGTGCGCGCGGAACGGCAGTTCTCGCACTTTTCCACATGACGCCAACACACACGAGTTTCCTCGGGATTCTCCCGAGAAAAGGAAAGCACAGCACCATGACCCTCCAAGACAAACTCAAGTCCGTCAAGCTCGCCATTCAATCCATCGAGAAGCAATTTGGAAAGAACGCCATCATGCCCTTGGGCGCGGAGGTGCAGAGCGAGGTCGAGATCTTCCCATGCGGCACGCCGTCCCTCGCACGCGCACTCGGCATCGGAGGCTTTCCGCGCGGACGCGTGGTCGAGATCTTTGGCCCAGAGTCGAGCGGCAAGACCACACTCACGCTGCACGCCATCGCGGAATGCCAGCGTGCGGGCGGCGTCGCAGCCTTCATCGACGCAGAGCACGCGCTCGACATCACCTACGCCAAGGCTCTCGGCGTCCAACCAGACACCTTACTCATCAGCCAGCCCGACAACGGCGAGCAGGCGCTCGAAATCGTCGACACCCTGGTGCGCAGCGGGGCCGTGGACCTGATCGTGGTCGACTCCGTCGCAGCATTGGTACCGCAGTCTGAAATCGAGGGCGACATGGGCGACCCTCAGATGGGCATGCAAGCCCGCCTGATGAGCCAGGCCCTGCGCAAGCTCACGCCCGCCACCCACAAGGCCAACACCACCATCATCTTCATCAACCAACTGCGTCAGAAGATCGGCGTCACCTTCGGCAACCCAGAGACGACCACCGGCGGCAACGCGCTCAAGTTCTACGCTTCCATGCGCATAGATGTGCGACGCATCGGGCAGGTAAAGAGCGGGGACAACATGATTGGCAACCGCACGCGCGTGAAGGTCGTGAAGAACAAGATGGCGCCTCCCTTCGGCAGCTGCGAGTTCGACATCCGCTTCGGCAGCGGCATCGATGCACTCGGCGACCTGCTCGACTTGGGCGTGGAATCAGGCATCGTCACCAAGAGCGGCGCCTACTACACCTTTGCGGAAGAGAGCTTGGGACAAGGGCGTGAGCGGGCGCGCGCGACGCTGCTCGAGCGTGCAGACCTGAGAGCGAAGCTCGAGGCAGGCTTACCCAAGGGACCAAGCGGGCGCGGGGGGACCGCGGAGGTGGAGGCGGCCTAGGGGCGCAGCGCGATGGAGCCGTGCCGAGAGGATTCGCGCAGGGTGACAGCGAGTGCATGATGGCAGATATCTCTCTGGACACGCTCGGCCACCCGAGCGGTGTCGGCATCGAAGGCATTCTCCTGCCCTAACCTGAGGTAAAGCTCGCGCTCACGTCCGCGTGAGCGCAGCTATCCATTCGGCGTGCGCAGGGAACCTCGACACGAGCACTGCCCGCTTTGGCATTTCGAAATCGCGAAACTCGAAACCGGGAGCAACGGTACATCCACACAGCGTAAAGCCGACCTTTCCAGGAAGCGGCTTTGCAGCTTGGAGGACGTTCGCCTGGACGACGAACTGGGGCCGTTGACCGCTCGTGAAGTCGCTGCCGAGCGAGACTTTCTCTCCGCGCCCGTCCGCATGGAGGAGCGTGAGCTCAAGCGCATCACCCAAGTAGTGGTGCCAAACCTCATCCGAGCGCACACTGTGGAAGGCAGAAAAGTCGTCTGTGTGCAGCAAGAAGTAGATGGCGGTGGACGCACTCCGAGAGGAGCCTTCGTGGCCTGAGCTCGTCACAGAGAGCGTCGAGCGAAAGGTTTCAGCAAAGAAGCCTCCTTCGGGATGGGGCGCAAGGCGAAGGGTCTCGATGAGCTCGGCGGCGGTCAGGGGATGCGACATGCCTGAGAGGTAACACGGACCCGCGCTTTCGGAGAGCATGCACGACACGGCAGTCATAAGTCACGCCAGTAGACCGGCCAACAATGCGCGGCGTCGACGCGACAATCGAACGGGGTCAACGCCATGAGCCAAACGGCTCGGCCCAGGGCCCTAAGCCTCGATGGACGTAAATGGGCTGAACCGCCGCAGCGCTTGGAAGAGCACTGCCTACTTCTGGCTTTGGTTCATCGGGTGCGCGCCATCGCCGGTCGAGCCTGCAGACGATGCCGAAGAACCTGCCGAAGAACCTCCCGTCTCGGGGTTTACTGAAACATGTAAAGACGAGCCCGAACTCGGCACCGAACTCCCTGTGTGGGACCTGTATGTAAGCCAGGAACGCTGGCAGGCTCTTCACAAAGACGTATACGCGGACGTCGAGGTCGACGCGCACCTTTGCATCGACGGCAAAGACTATCCCTTAGAACTCGAACTCCAGGGCGCATCCTCCCGTAAGCGCATAAAGAAGTCCTTCGATCTCAAGTTCAAGCGCGGACCGCTATTAGACGTCGCGCCGTTCGGAGTACGCGAGCTTCTGCCGCGGATCATGCTCAAGGCGATGCACCCCGACCAAAGCCTCGTGCGCGAAGCTATCGCCTTCGATCTGTGGCGCAAGCTCGGGCGTGACGCACCACGCACAGCCTTCACCAACCTCCGCATCAACGGCAAGTATTGGGGGCTGTACGCAATCGTGGAGCCCATCGACAAGCACTATCTCGCACGCCGCCCAGACCTGTACCCTGCGAGCGACCGCCTCTTCAAAGGTAAACGCCGAGAGGGGTCGTTCGCGGATTTCGCACCGGGTCGCAATCTCCAAGCCGCCTTTGAAAACAAGAGCGACGATGATGAGAACTACAGCGATCTCGAGAGGCTGGTCTCGTTGCTCCAACAAGCGCCACTCACCGCGGAAGCGTACGATGAGACCATCGACCCTATCTTCCCGCTCTCT